>JBBPYD010000199.1:0-4583 GCA_038200305.1 Bryobacterales bacterium | reverse complement strand
GAAGAAGTAAGTCACGTGTGCATACTTCTCTGTTTCCGCCACGCGCAGATTCTTCCAATTCACTTGCGCCATCACGTTCGCCAGAATGTTGTTCGGGTGCTGAGTTGGCAGCACGAACGGAAGTCCGAAGGACTTTTCATACTGCGTCATCGTGGTGAAATGCAGGTTCTTGGGCGCTTTCGATCGCGATGGCTGCTCCAACTTCTGGTCCATCAGCGCCATGGTCATTTCCCGCGCACGATCCGCCCGGTAATTGAAGTAGAGGCACGCGTCCCCATCGCGGATCAAGCCAACGGGTTCGCCGTTCTTGTCCACAATGGTGATGGGTTCGATGAACTCATCCGTAATGCCCTTTTCATACGACCGCTTGACTGCGGCAACGGGGTCCGCCGCCTTTTCTCCGGTGCCGAAGACCATTGCGTCAAAGGCCCGCTCCACGCGATCCCAACGCTTGTCCCGATCCATCGCATAATAGCGGCCGGAAATGGAGGCAATCTTTCCAACGCCGATCTCTGCGATCTCGCGCTGCAATTCTTCTAGGAACGCCGCGCCGCTATTTGGGCCCGTATCACGCCCATCCATGAAGCAGTGGATGAATACGTTTCGAACGCCTTCCTGCTTCGCAAGTTTCAAAATTGCATACAGGTGCGTATTCTGCGAATGCACGCCACCGTTAGAAAGCAGCCCCATCACATGCAGATGACTGGTGCGGGCGTGCTTCATACTGGCAAGCAGCACCGGGTCGCGGAAGAAATCGCCCGACCGGATCATTAGGTCGATCCGGGTGACATCCATGTAGACCACCCGGCCGGCGCCGATGTTGAGGTGCCCCACTTCGCTGTTCCCCATCTGGCCGTCGGGCAAGCCTACATACGGCCCCGACGTGTGTACCAGGGTGTTCGGGTATTCGCGAAGCAAGCTGTCGTAAACCGGCTTGCGGGCGGCAGCAATTGCGTTGCCTTCGGTGGCCGGGGAAAATCCCCAGCCATCCAGAATGGTCAAGATCAGCGGTTTTGGCATGTTACTGGTGGAACGCCTTCCTGCCGGCGAACTTCGCACTCGCGCCCAGTTCTTCTTCGATGCGGAGCAACTGGTTGTACTTCGCGATGCGGTCCGTGCGGCTGGCTGAACCGGTCTTGATCTGCCCGGCGCTGGCTGCGACCGCCAGATCCGCGATAAACGCATCTTCCGTTTCACCCGAACGATGCGAAACCACGGAGGTATAGCCGGCGTTTGTCGCCATCGCAATCGCGGCCAGGGTTTCCGTGAGCGTGCCGATCTGGTTCACCTTGATGAGAATCGAATTGGCGATACCCTTTTCAATGCCCATGGCAAGCCGCTCGGTGTTGGTGACAAACAGATCGTCGCCCACAAGCTGGATCTTCCTGCCAAGCGTTTCGGTCATCAGCTTCCAACCGCTCCAATCGTCTTCCGCCATTCCGTCTTCAATAGAGACGATGGGATACTGCTTCACCCAGCCTGCCCAGAACTCAACCATCTGTTCAGACGTGCGTTCACTCTTGTCGGACTTCTTGAAGACATACTTCTCTTTTTTCTTGTCGTAGAATTCGCTCGCGGCCGGATCGAGCGAGATGCCGATCTGCTCGCCGGGTTTGTAGCCGGCCAGCGTAATGGCCTCCATCACCACTTCCAGAGCTTCTCCGTTCGATTTCAGGTTTGGTGCGAACCCGCCTTCATCGCCCACCGCTGTCGAGTAGCCGCGCTTTTTCAGCACGCCCTTCAGCGTGTGAAATACCTCAACGCCCATGCGCAATGCCTCGGAAAACTTGTCCGCTCCGTACGGCACGATCATGAATTCCTGCGGGTCCACAGAGTTGTCCGCATGCGCGCCGCCGTTCAGAATGTTCATCATCGGAACCGGCAACAGGGAAGCGGAAACGCCGCCGATGTACCGGTAGAGCGGTGTCATCTGCGAAGCCGCCGCCGCGCGGGCTGCCGCCATGGAAACAGCCAGGATCGCGTTGGCGCCCAGGCGGCTCTTGTTGGCCGTTCCATCGAGCTCAATCATTTTGCGGTCCAGGCCGGCCTGATCGGTGACATCCATTCCGTCCAGCGCGGGGCCAATTTCACTCAAAATGTGATCCACGGCTTTGCGCGTACCCTTGCCCAGGTAACGCGGCTTATCGTCATCGCGAAGTTCCACGGCTTCGTGTTCGCCAGTGGATGCGCCGGAAGGAACAGCGCCACGGCCCACAGTGCCGTCGGCGAGCAATACGTCCGCTTCTACGGTGGGGTTGCCGCGCGAGTCGAGGATCTCTCGTCCAAGAATTCTGACTATTTCCATGCTTTGATTGTTGTCCTTGAAAGTGCAGAGTTGTAATGCGAACTTTCTATTTTGGCACAGTACTGTCATTCTCTTTCCGGCCGAACGGCAACGCCAGACGGAACCCAAGAACAAAAGATCTTATTGCTCTCATTGCAAATACTTGGTCTCTCCTTCAGTTGCTTCGTGAACGCATTCAAAGCGTCAATGTGTTTTGAAGAGACAATGGCCATGCCGTGATCGGCTTGGCTGGCCCGCACAAGGTAGACGAGTCGAATGTGCCCGGTGGATCTTGGGAGGTGAAAAGGCAGCGCCGGCGGATTCGGCTCCACAACCGTCTTGCCGTTCGTTGTTATCGCAGCCGAGGTAAACCTTAGCCTCACTGCGCCGCTCGGTTTTCCGGCTACGGAGTAGTACGAGACTTCGTATCCAATCAGATTTTCAGCGGAAAGGGAGATCGTATTTCCATCCATCTGCTGAGATGCCCCCGTTGCAGGCAGTCCTCCAGATTTGAGTAGCGGAACAAGTATCCGGAGCTTCCAACCTGGTTCCAGGTCCATATAGGATCTGTCGGGCGAGGGAATGCTGGCTGTTAAGGGGAGAGGAACACTTTTATGCGAGCATCCAGCCGTCGTGATTAGCACCCCCGTGCAGATCAGGCTGAGTAAACATTTTGGGTTTGTAGCTTTTTGAACTCGTGGTTCTGGCATCCTGCATCTCACGATTCCGTTCTCCTTCAGTGCTAGAATCCAGTATAGATGGTATGCCTACCGTAGAGAGTCTATCTGAAAGGCTTGAGTTTTTGCAGGGGACCCTTGAAGTTCTCATCCTTCGTAGCCTCCAGCCCGGCCCGAACCATGCGTATGGTATTGCACAATTCCTGAAACAGCAATCGGAGCAAGAATTCGTAGTTGATAATGGGTCGCTCTACCCAGCTTTACAGCGTCTGCTGCAGCGGGACTGGATCAAGTCTGAGTGGAAGACTTCGCCTAAAGGACGCCAGGCGAAGTACTATCGCCTCACCGCGCCGGGGCGGAGACGGCTTATAGCCGCGACATCGAAATGGCAGCGGTTTGCAGAAGCGATGAGACGAGTTCTTGCGCCGGAGGCGTGATTCCTATGTGGCGGCAATGGGCCAAAATCCGCGCGATGTTGGCTGGCCCTGTTATGTCGTTGTTCTTCGTTCTGAGTAACATCCTTGCGGCTCAGGGCACTTTACCTCCTCCACCTTTGGGAAAGCTAATCGATGTTGGAGGTTACCGTGTCCATCTATACTGCACTGGTGAGGGAAGCCCCACGGTGTTTATTGTGGGCGGGTTTTCCTTCGACTGGGATCTTGTTCAACCAAATATCGCCAAGTTTACGAAAGTGTGTACCTACGACGTTTCTGGGACCGCCTGCAGCGATCCTGGGCCTTCCTTGAAATGCTTGGAGAGAGTAAATGAAGTTCACAAATTGCTTCAAAGCGCTCAGATAGAACGTCCCTTCCTATTTGTTGGGTTTTCGATTGGCGCTCTGGTTGGCCGCCAATACGCCGCTCTGTATCCGGGAGAGATTGCAGGCATGGTGATAGTGGACCACGCTTTCCTTCCTCCCGGTGACGATGCTCTTCCTCCTAAATCAAATGTGGTCACAACGCCTGGCGCGGTCAGTCCGCCGGTTCTCATATATAAGGCTCCCATCGTCTTCAGCACGGAGGATACGTCCAACTTTCGCAAACTTCCCAAACACGTTCAGGAGCTTCAGCGGTGGGCTGAATCGCGCAAACCCGTTCTTGCCACGGCCGAAACGGCTAAAGATTGTGTGTCTCAACTTGAACGCACGAACGCAAATCCGCACCCGCTAGGCCGCATACCTCTCGTGGTCGTCAGCACGGGTAACACTTATGCCGGCTATGAAGACCTGCAACACAAGCTCTTATCACTTTCGTTGAGCAGCAAGCAATTGATGGCGGAAAAAAGCTTCCATTCCGTGGAGATTGACGAGCCCGAGATCGTGATCAGCGCAATCCGGAAAGCGGTGCAGGCGGTGCAAGCCGGTACAAAACTGAAGTGAGATAGCGAAACGGACTGGTAGCATTTTCTCATTGAAGAATGAGCCTGGAGCGGGAGCGAAGCGCCCGCTGCTGGGTCTCCTTTCTAATTTGGATTTTGTCTACTATCTCAAGTCCGCTCGATGGCGACCAACGGGAGGCACACGCTGCCTTCCCATGTCGGCGCTTTTGGTTTTCCTTTTTAGGACGATTTTGACTTTGACTTCCTACTTGCCTGACGCTAAACCAGGTCCGACCAGCGGGAGG
>JBBPYD010000198.1:0-13147 GCA_038200305.1 Bryobacterales bacterium | reverse complement strand
TTTGTGATGGATGCGAACGGCGTGATTCTCACTTGGAATCTGGGAGTAGAACGCCTGCTGGGCTATTCAGAAGACGAGTGGATCGGGCAGAATGCTTCTATCATTTTCACGCCGACCGATCAGTCGGTGGAGGTATGCGAATCGGAGATGCGGAAGTCGCGTGAGATGGGGTTCGCGACGGATATCCGCTGGCATCGCCGTAAGGATGGAAGCGAGTTGTTCGCGAACGGATTCATGAACGCGGTGCGGGACGATGCGGGCGAGTTGCTTGGCTACGCAAAAATTTTGTCGGATGAGACCGCCCGCAAGCAATTGCAGGATTCGTTGACGGAATCGAACGCGGCCCTGGAGCAATTCGCATACGTCGCCAGTCACGATTTGCAAGAGCCGCTGCGGACGCTGGGGGCTTACGCTCAATTGTTAACCCGGCGGTATAAAGGCAAGATGGATGCGGAGGCGGATCAGTTTTTGGCGTTCATTGCGAATGCATCCACGCGGATGAGTTCACTGGTAGCGGCTCTGCTGGCCTATGCCCGCGTAGCCACTGAGAACGACCGGCCCTCTTCGATCGCTCTCGATGAAGATCTGGAAGCCGCGCTTACGCATCTGACGCAGGCGATTGAAGAAAGCGGTGGAAGCGTCACACACGATGCAATGCCTACCTTACAGGTGGACCGCGGACAGATGGTCCGGCTGTTCCAGAATTTAATTGGCAATGCGCTGAAATACCGGAAGCCGGGCGAGGCGCCGGAAGTCCACGTGGGCGCAGAGCGGAACGGCGATGAGTGGGTGATCTCGGTTAGAGACAACGGAATCGGTTTCGATCCGAAGCACGCGGCCAGTATTTTTGCGCCTTTTAAACGCTTGCACACGCCGGAGGAGTATCCGGGAACCGGGGTGGGCCTAGCGATTTGCAAACGGATCGTGGAAGGGCAGGGCGGCCGCATTTGGGCGGAATCGAAACCAGGAGAAGGTACTGTGTTCCGGTTTACGCTTCCGGTGGAAGGGAAAGAACCGCAGAAGCATACGCCTCCGATGGCCGGCCCGATGCCGATCCGATTGCGATGAAGCGCACCGGCGCCGCCGGCGATATAGCGGTGCTTTTCTTCGAGCAGCAAGAGGCATGGGCGGCTTGGCTGGCAAAGAATCATGCGTCCTCGCCGGGCGTGTGGATGCGGCTGGCCAAGAAGGCGTCTGGCATACCGTCGATGGCCTATAACGAAGCGCTTGATGCGGCTCTGTGTTACGGGTGGATCGACGGGCAAAAAAAGAGCAGCGGTGAGAATTTCTGGCTTCAGAAGTTCACGCCGAGGGCGAAGAAGAGCATCTGGTCAAAGATCAACCGGCAGAAAGCGCTGGGGCTGATTGAGGGCGGCCAGATGAAGCCGGCGGGACTTGCGGAGATTGAGAGGGCCCAGCAGGATGCCGCTGGGAGGCAGCCTACGACTCCTGGAGCGGTGCGGCCGTGCCGGGTGATTTGCAGGCGGCACTGGATAGCAACGCGTGCGCGAAGGCTTTTTTTGAGACCCTCGACGGGCAGAACCGGTACGCCGTCCTTTTCAGAATTCAAACGGCCAAGACGGCGGCGACGCGCGTGAAGCGGATTCAGCAGTTCGTTGAAATGCTGGAGAGGCATGAGAAGCTGTATCCGCGATGAAGGCGGGCGCGGTCCGGTCCGTTCTATGATTTGTTCATACTTATGCGGCGGCGGTTCGTTCTCAGTGCGCTGTTTCCAGTGCTGTCCGCGTGCCGGGGCTCGCGCCAGAAGACGATTGGCGTTGTTGCGAAGGCTACCTCTCATCTGTTTTTTCAATCGGTTCATGCGGGGGTGGATCAGGCCGCTCGCGACTTTTCCGTGAATGTGCTTTGGAACGGGCCGAATGAGGAGACGGACCATACGCGGCAGATTCAGATTGTGGACGCCATGGTCACGCGCGGAGTGGACGCGATGGCGATTTCAGCAACCGATGAGCACGCGCTAGCGGCTGCCGTGCAACGCGCGATCGACGCAGGTATCCCGGTGACGATTTTCGATTCGGGCGTGGATGTGAAGAATTACGTCAGCTTCATCGCTACCGACAATTACGCGGCGGGATGCACTGCCGCGCGCAGGCTGGCGGCGCTCATCGGCAGCAAGGGGACCGTTGGGATGCTGATGCACAAGCCGGGCGGCACCTCTACGATGCTGCGAGAGAGGGGCTTTGAGGAAACGATGCCCAGGGAATTTCCCGCGGTTTCGATTGTGGCGCGCCAGTATGGCATGTCGGATCCGGCTAAGTCGCGGGCTGCCGGGGAGAACATGTTGACGGCGCATCCGGATCTGTCGGGGATGTTTGCGTCGAGCGAGGCAAGCTCGATTGGCGCGATTCAGGCGATTCAGAGCCGGGGCGATTCGGGGAAGGTCCGGCTGGTTACGTTCGACTTCAGCGACGCCCACGTGCAGGCGTTGAAGGACGGAACCATCGATCTGATGCTGGTGCAAGATCCGTTTCGCATCGGATACGAAGCCGTGCGGTCGCTTGCGGATAAGCTGGCGGGGCAGACGCCGGCAAAGCGGATGGACCTGCCGGCACGCGAGATTGTTAAGGCCGATCTGGAAAAGCCGGAGGTGCGGAAATTGCTGTTTCCGGAGTGGTTGAAAAAGAAGTGACGGCGCTGCTTTAGAATGCGGCGGCTCCGGCTTCGGCAACGGCCTGATCCTGCTTTCCCAAGCCGCCACTGACTCCGATTGCGCCGACAACCTTGCCGCCTTTCTTCAGCGGAATTCCGCCGGCGAAGATCATGATCCGTCCGCCGTTCGATGTATGGATGCCGAAGAACTGCTCTTTGGGCTGTGAAAGGTCGGCCAGTTCTTTTGTGGAGATGTCGAAGGCGCGCGCGGTGAAAGCCTTGTCGATGGAGATGGCGATGCTGCCGATCCAGGCGCCATCCATTCTTACGTGAGCGACGAGATTTCCGCCTTGATCCACGACTGCGATGTTCATGGGCTGTCCGATGTCAGCGGCCTTCTTTTCGGCGGCTGCGATGATCGTTCGAGCGTCGTTGAGGGTGATCATAAGTCTGTTAGGTGCGAATGAGCGAAAAATTTAGCTCGTTAACCGTGACTGCAGCCGCTCAGAGACTTTGTCCCGCGGAATAGCCGGAGGCCCAGGCCCACTGGAAATTGAAGCCGCCCAAGTGGCCGGTGACGTCGACTACTTCGCCGATGAAAAAGAGGCCGGGGACCCGGCGGCTTTCCATTGTTTTGGCCGATAGCTCATCGGTATCGACCCCTCCGGCGGTGACCTCCGCTTTTTCGTAACCTTCGGTTCCGCCGGGGACGATTTCCCAGTGGTGCAGTTGACGCTCAAGGCTGGTGAGGGAGCGGTTGGTCCAGTCCGGGGGTGTGTGGGCGTCGAGCCAGCAGTCGGCTAACCGGATGGGCAGAATTGCGCGGAAAGCGGATTTCGCCGCTGCGGCGTTGCGTGCAGCGTTGGAGTCCCGGAGGACGGATGTTGCGTCCAGGCCGGGGGCGAGGTCGATTGCGAGGGGTTGCGGATTGTTCCAATAAGACGAGATCTGCAGGATGGCCGGGCCGCTCAAGCCGCGATGCGTGAACAGCATTTTCTCGCGGAATTGCCGCTTGCCGATCGACGCGGCGACTTCGGCGGAGACTCCGGCGAGTGGGGCGTAGCGGCGGCAATCCTGTGTTCCGAACGTGAGCGGGACCAGCGCGGGGCGGCACTCGCGGATGGTTAATCCGAACTGGCGGGCGAGTTGGTAACCGAATCCGGTGGCGCCCATTTTCGGGATGGAGAGGCCGCCGGTTGCGACGACGAGCGCGGGTGCGCGGAGTTCGGCGCCGCCTGTGGTGGTCACGATGAAATCGGTGGTCCGGCGGACGCCGCTAATCCGAGTGTTCAGGAGAGTGGTGACGCCGGCGGCGCCGCAATCCTGTTCGAGCAGGGCGGTGACGTCACGGGCGGAGCGGTCACAGAAGAGTTGACCGAGCGTTTTCTCGTGGTAGGGAATGCGGTGCTTTTCGATCAGACGGATGAAATCCGCGGGGGTGTAACGGGCCAGGGCGGATTTGCAGAAATGCGGGTTGGCGGAGAGGAAATTTTCCGGGCGGCAGTGGAGATTGGTGAAGTTGCAGCGACCGCCTCCGGAGATGAGGATCTTCTTGCCAACGCGTTCGGCATGTTCGATCAGGGCTACGCGGCGGCCGCGTTTGCCGGCTTCCATGGCACACATTAAGCCGGCCGCGCCGGCGCCGAGGACGATTGCATCGAAGGATTGGATCACTCCCAATCAGAGTCTCATGCCGATTGGTGGAACGTGTCTGGTACTCTTGAAAGATATTATGTCATCCACACAGGGAGATAAGGCGCGCTTCGGCCGCCAGCGGAACCGTAAGCTCGCTCGACGAGAGCGCATGCGCAAGTTGCGGGAGGAGATGGGAATCAAGGCCACTGACGCCGCCAAGGCACCAGCGGAAGTGAAGAGCGAGTAGTCATCGCAGCTCAACGTTCCGGCGTACATATTCGGGCCAGTGGAATCGCGCCATACGGCCTTGCCGCCTAAGACTGTGGCGATTCCGCCGATTGAAAACCCTCGTTCGAGATCGAAGAATGTTTTTGCGCTTCTTGCCTTAACCGCAGCTTTCGCAAGTAGACACCAAGTCTAGTGCTTGGGTTTACTCGGCTCGTTACCCGCGCCGCGATGCGCCCGTTACCCGAATTCAGCAGCGGAAGATGCGTTAAAAACAGGAACGCCAGCACGGTAAACAAGGCCATCCACGCCCGGTACGCTAGAGTTATCGGCATGGGGACGATGACACTATACGAGGTTCGAGGGTTCTCCATTCTGCGTAAACGTAACGCCGCGGTTTATTTAGCCGCCGTAATCCTATTTATCTTTATCGCTTCCACGATTGGCAAGGGAGCGGAACTCAAACAAGAAATCATCGACGCATTCGACCGGCATGTGGCGGCGGCGGAAGCGCGTCTGAACCCCCGGTTTCAAGGCCAGCACTTTCTCTGGTCTGACGATTCGGCCCAGCGGCACCGGCAGGTAGCGCAGGGCACGGTGGTGGTGCAGCCGGCGGGCGAGAAAGGAAGTACTTCCGTGAAGGGTGGATTGATTCACGACTATACCGGCGCTGCTTTTATTCCAGGCGTGACGCTGGCGGAAACGCTGAAGGTGGTGCAGGATTATGGGCGGCATAAGAGCATTTACCCCGAAGTGGCGGATGCGAAAGTGCTGTCGCATCAGGGCAATGACTTCAAGGTATACATGCGAATCGTGGGTCGAAGTTTTTCCTTTCCGATGTGTTGAACACCGAGCAGAATATTCATTTCGTTACGCTGGACGCTCACCGTGTGTTCAGCCGCGCCTACAGCACGCGGATCACGGAAGTAAGCAACCCAGGCACACCCAGCGAGCACGAACTGCCGGCCGGCAATGATCGCGGATTACTCTGGCGGCTGAATGTGTACTGGTTCTTTGAAGAGCGGGACCACGGCGTGTATATGGAGTGCGAGGCAATCACTCTCACCAGGGATGTGCCGTTCGGGGCAGGGAAGTTATTCAGTCCCATTGTGCAGAGCGTACCGGCCGAATCTTTACGTACTACCCTGGAGCAAACACGGAAAGCGGTGGAAGCCCAGGGGAAGTAGTAATTAGCTGTTCTGTTTAACGCAGTACTCGTCGAATGCCTGGGTGAGCAGCCTGGCAATTTCCGGCGCCTGGCGGCCTTCGATTTGATGACGGTGGAGCATGTAGACCGGCTGGCCGTTGCGGAATAGCAGCACGGACGGAGAGGACGACGGTAGGCCTCCAGCCAACTGCCGGACGCGCGCGACTGCTTCCACATCGCCGCCTGCGAATACGGTGGCGATTTTATCCGGAAGATTGGCGTGCGCCAGGGCCTGGACAACACCGGGGCGCGCCTTTCCGGCGGCACAACCGCAGACCGAATTCACGACCATCATGACGGTGCCGCTGTTGGGGCCGAGGATCTGGTCTACTTCGGCGGGCGTCCGGGTTTCAATGACTCCGTGACGCGTAAGATCTTCCCTCATCGGGACTAGCAATTGTTCTGGATATGGCATTGGATACATTTATTGTCGCCGATTCTTCGGACGAACCGCAGGGACGGTGTACGAGTAGGGTTCCGGAATCGCTGCGCCGTCGCCGCGTGGAGAGGAAGCCGCGAAGTTGACGCGTGTCTTTGTGTTACGCAAGATGGCCTGGCCGCGGCCCATGTTCGTGGCGTAATCTCCGAGCACCGTGAGGCCATGACCTTTCCGCGTCAGGCCTTCGCGGACGGCAACGGGCACGCGGCCTTCAATCATCACATCGCAGCCGCCGGTGTAGACCTTGGTGAATCGCGGAGCTTCCAGAGCGGCCTGAATGTTCATCCCGTAGTCGACGAAGTTGGATACGAATTGAGCATGCGCCATGGGCTGATTGGAACCACCCATGATTCCGAACGCCATATGTTCATCGCCCTTTTCCATGAACGCAGGGATGATGCTGTGGCGCGGACGCTTGCCGGGCTCGATGCGATTCGGATGGTTGGGATCGAGCTCGAAATAACCGCCGCGATTCTGGAGCGCGAACCCCATGCCGTCCACAACGACACCGGATCCCCACAGGCTGGCGATGCTCTGAATCCAGGATGCAATATTGCCTTCCTTGTCCACTACGGCGAGATACACGGTGTTTGCGGCGGCGGGCGGCGAGCCGGCATCCACACTGCATCGGGCGTGAGCGGGATCGAGGAGGGCGGCCCGCGTTTTCGCGTAAGGCTTCGAGAGCATGCCTTCCACCGGCACTTTGCTGAAGCGCTGGTCGGCGATGAAGCCGAGGTCGGCAAAGGCCAGCTTCATGGCTTCGATGCGCGTGTGGAAAGTTTCCGTGGTGAGAAGCTCATGGCGGTCCTGGGGGAAGCTCTCGAGCACGTTCAACATTTGCAATGCAGCGATGCCTTGGCCGTTGGGCGGGATTTCGTACACGGTCCAGTCCCGATAGGTGGTGGAGATGGGAGTGACCCATTCGGAGGTGAACCGGCTGAGGTCTGAGAGTTGCAGTGTGCCGCCGAGGCGCTGCGATGTGGCGAGGATGGCCTTGGCGATCTCCCCTTCATAGACGGTGCGCGCACCTTGCTTGGCGATCAGTTGGAAGGCGTGGGCCAGCTCGGGATTGCGGAAAACCTGGCCAACGGAGGGTGCTGCGCCATCGTGAAGATAGACGCGGGTTGCGTTTGCATCGGCGCGGATGGAGTGCTGCATGGCCGGCTGCTGCCAATGGTCTTGAATTGTTTCCGTGACCGGGAAGCCGGCGGCGGCGTAATGAATGGCCGATTGGAACAGAGCGCTCCACGGGAGGCGGCCGAATTTGCGGTGCATCTTGTCCCAGCCATCCACTGCACCGGGAACGGTAACGCTGTGGATGCCGACGTCGGGCATGCGGGTGAATCCTTTCTGTTTTAGAAAATCGATACTGATCTTAGAGGGAGCGGGACCGCTGGCGTTGATGGCGGTGAGCTTGCCGGTCTTCGCTTCCCAATACAGGGCGAACATGTCGCCGCCGATGCCGTTCATCATGGGCTCGGTAACGGCGAGAACGGAATTCGCAGCGATGGCCGCGTCGATTGCGCTGCCGCCGCGCGCGAGGATTTGCGCGCCGGCTTGGGAGGCGAGCGGCTGACTGGTTGCGACGATGCCGGAGGTTGAGATGACCATCGACCTTGCGTGCGACCGGCCTTGCGGAGCGGCGGGTATCTGGACCATAAGAAATAATGCGCAGAGAAGGATGCACTTCATCAGGGGACTATTGTATCCGGGCAGTGGTTTAAGTTTGGGAAAATATTCTGTATGGAATGCAAACGGATTGCGGATCAACTGCGGAGGAGCGTTCATGGAGAGGCCTGGCATGGCCCGGCGCTGATGGAGCTGCTGGGCGATGTTGGTGGGAGAAGGCGGCGGCGCGGCCCATTGCCGGGGCGCACAGTATTTGGGAAATCACGCTGCATATCACGGCTTGGGCCGATGTTTGCCGGCGCCGGGCTGGAGGTGAGGCAGTGGAATTGACTGACGACGAAGATTGGCCGGCGATTGGAAACGTGAGCGAGACTGCGTGGCGCCGGGCGGTGGAGGATTTGGAGCGGAGCGAGGCTCGGCTTGCCGAGATGGTGGATAGGCTTGCGGACGATCGGCTGGCCGAGGCGGTGGCTGGTAAAAGTTATTCGCTCTATTTTTTGCTGCATGGAGTGGTGCAACATAACATTTATCATGCGGGACAGATTGCGTTGCTGAAGAAGGGGTGATTTTCGGGCACGGCAGGCGGCAGGAAATGCTCTTTTGGTTCCGCTGTCCGCGGGATGTCTGCCAAGCGGAGATTGAACAAGCTACGCCGGGTTCGAGTTGCACTGCTGCATGGGCCCAACTCAGGGCCACCGGGAATCGAGTTCGCCAGAAGACGGCAGGCAACCGTTAACGGCTCACGTGCATATTACTGGCGGGGCTTGCCGAGCAACATCGACAGCACTCGCCGCGGCTTCGGTTGAACCATTCCATCGCTGAGATGCATCTTCGATCAGCAGATGAACAACGCGTAGTAAGCGGTGGAAACGGCTCGCTGCAGAGCCGCCTGAGGGTGGGATTCGCCCCTTCG
The DNA here is from genome assembly GCA_038200305.1 of Bryobacterales bacterium. GTDB lineage: Bacteria > Acidobacteriota > Terriglobia > Bryobacterales > Bryobacteraceae > JANXXV01. The sequence goes on along the minus strand of JBBPYD010000198.1, from coordinate 4,489 downwards.
TAGGTGGCAAGGTGGCTGGCCTTGCTGTAAAATATCCTGTGCTGGTGTAGTGCGTCACACGGATTGAATATTAAGAAGCGAGGCCTGTGCGCGTTTTACTTTCTCGAGGACGTCCGTGGCTGTAGCTGTCCATATGAAGGCTTTGGATTTGTGTCGATATAGATCAGGCGGAGGAACTTCAGCCACTCCTGATGACGGTGGCGCTCCATGCAGGCGCCCATCACTTTGCCATCTAAAATGTTCAGCGCCGCGAACAGAGTCGCAGTTCCGTTCCGCTTGTAATCGTGGGTCATCGTTTCGCCGCGTCCGCGCTTCAGCGGAAGTCCGGGTTGGGTGCGGTCCAATGCCTGAATCTGACTCTTCTCATCGGCGCAGAGGACGATGGCATGTTCGGGCGGATTCAGATAAAGGCCAACGATAGAAGTAAGCTTCTCGGCCAAGCGCGGGTCGTTGCTGATTTAAATGTCTCCACAAGATGCGGCTTTAAGCCATGAGAGTGCCAGATCCGTCGAATACTGGCTTCACTGATTCCGGCTGTCGAGGCCATGGTTCGCGTGCTCCAATGCGTAGCATTTTCCGGTTTGGACCGGGTTGTCAATTCGATCACTTTCTGAACGGTTGCAGCCGGAATGCTGGGCGTCCGTCCAGGCCGAGGTGCATCTAGCGGGAGCCAATTGCGTCTGAAATTTTTGTCAGCAGTTTTGTCAGCAGGCGGGTCCAGTCTCATGTGTTTCCATAGGGTTCAGGAGTTTCCGCGCATTTCAAAAAACGCGCAAAACAGGCCAAAAACGGGAAAAGTACTTACAGAAGAGAATTGACACGTATGGTTTCGCCATTCACAGGCCAACTGAGCGAAGATCCCTCCCGGCAGAGGCGTCATGAGCGTGCAGCCCCAACCTCGCCGAAGATGGGCTTTTTGTGTTTGCGTCTGTGGGCAGGAGCCCCAGCCCGCCAACAAGTCATTTTGAACCATATCAGTATGCGAATCCGGCGGCGGCAGCTATTTAGAAACAAGTTCACGTTGATGATGTGATGCTTGCCCGGATTTCAGATACGTCACAATCTGCCAGCGCTGAGGATCGGGAAGGTGCGAAAACGACGGCATACCGTGCCGAATCGATCCGTTGCGCAAAACCCAAAACAAGGCTCCAGGGCTCGCTTTCTCGACCGTTGGAGATATGAGGGGCGGAGCTTTCCCCATCCCCATCCGGTCAGGGCCGTGGCAAGCCGCGCATTCCCGCTGATACAGTTTGGCGCCGGCTAGTTCCGCTTAATTCTGGCCTGAAAACGGATTTGAGCGTCGACCCGATGATGCCGGTGCCCGCTGCACAAGGCTGCCTCGTGGATCGGCGAAAACAACGGAGCCGGCGAGCGCGGTCAAACCAAACAAAAAGGCGCACTTCATCGAAGGATTCCTCAACGGAAAAATCTCCGGGCTGCGCGCCCAAACTGCTGAATTTCGTAGCTGGCTCCGAATCGAAGCAGGAATTGGGCGCTGCTGCCGGTTACGCCGAAGCCGGGGGATAACTTGAATGTCGTTCCGTTAGCAAGCTGCCAGGATACCGTAGGCGCAAGATAATGCGAAGTGTCCCGAAGGCCGAAATCCTCGTGTGTCCCCAGGCCGCCATATAGCTCGACGCCGACACGGAAGTTTTCAGGGCAAAAATTACACCGGTCGGGACGCGCGGCGAGAGCAAGTGGGCGATTCGCGCCGACAGCGTACCCGAATTCAAACGGAGCATGGCGGACGTCTTTCTCGGCAATGAAGTTCTCCGAGATGTTCCACCCCTTGAAGTTACTTCCCAGAATCAGTTTGGCTTCCAGTTCACGCTTCTTTTCGCGCCGGGCATCCGCGTTGGAGCCGCCGAAATCGTCCTCGGCATCGTGCCCAACTATTTCGAGCAGGCTCCTGTCCGCGCCGTTGATATTCTCGAATTCCACATATAAAACAGGATTGATCCAGTGCTCGCGTGCCAGCAGGCGGAAGCGGTTTTCCCATCGATATCCAGTGAACACGGCGCTGTCCCGAGTTCTGGCCTGACCGTCCAGATAGAGCTCTGTGGTCCACCAACCGGTAATACCGTATTCGAACTCGGTAGCCGTTCCCCAGAATCGGTTACCACCCGCGGGTCGCCCAGTGATGCTCCGGGTAGCGATCTCCAGGTTCCGCGGCTCTTCCATCTGATGGCTATATGTAATAAAATACGGCCCCTCGGCGGCATGCAGGGCAGGCGCGGCGATTACAAGCAGAAGCCAGCCGCAATAGCGTGTCAGCGATGCGATATCCTCGAACAGTTTTCCAGCCATTTTTCCCCCTCTCTTGAAAGCCGCGGCTGGCGAACCTAGAATGAAAAAGGTTGCCAGCCTGCGGGTTGTCGATCATCAGAGGCTTCGCGGCGTGCTTCGCCAAAAGTCGGCTGCGGAGCCTCGTTTAATTCAAATAGCCGCTTTTTCGCTCGCTTTACAACACGCCTCCTCGCCACAATCCATGCAACCCTTCGCCAACGCGCAGCATTTGCTGCACTGGCCTCCCACTTCCAGGCGCACGACCCGAATATGGAACCCGTTCTGCCGGGCGATCTCCGCTTTCAGGCGTTCGAACAGGGGCGTTGTAAATTCCTCGATTCGTCCGCATCGGAAGCAGGCCAGGTGCATGTGATCGATGTTGGTCTTCGCCTCATAGAAATGCTTCTCTCCGTTCAAGTGCATGAGATCCAGCTCATCGATGAGGCGCAATTTCTTCAATAATTCAAGAGTCCGATAAACCGTTGCGCGATTGATACGGCTGTCCCGCTTACGCGCCAGTGTCAGCAGGGTGGCCGCGTCCACGTGGCAGTCCGCTTCCTGAATCGTTTCGATCAAGGCCTTCCGCTGCCCCGTAATGCGGATTCCGCGCAGCATCAACTCCTGCAACAACGAGCGGCGTTCTAAAGAATTGGATTCCATTTGCGACTAGTTGCGACTAAGTCGCAACTCCTCTTAAAGAGTCATTAGAAGCGATTCTGAAAGACGCTGTCAACTACAAACATTGAAGAGGTGGTTTTTCGCGGTGGAGTGTTGTTTCACTGCGGCGATTGAGAAGAGCCCGAACCGACTCCTGTGTTCTCCCGACGCATGACTGCGACAGATCGAGCTGTTCTCAGGTCGTTGCGTAAGCCACTTCATCCCGTGCCGGGTTGTTCGACTTCTACGACCCGAAGTGCGCTATTGCTTTTTCAGAATAGATTCGAGGGCCGCAACATCGCCCTGCTCCAGGGCGGTCTCTACGGCCAGGCTCACGCGATCGCGTCCAATGGCCGCAATGACAACTGGCCGGTTGCCTCGGCGATAAACAGCGCAGGCATCACGCCCTTCCAGGTCGCCCCTTACTTCACACGATTCCCAGGAACCCGTGTCATCTTCAGGATACAACCGCGTGTGACGGTTGTGTTAGAGTAAATGCCGCCAATGCGGCGATGGTTCCACGGCGCATCCAGTAAGCCGATCGATTTACAAACAGGAGTTCGTCAATGCCCACACCAACTACAGCAGGCACACTGATCAGTATTTCTTCCGTGAGCGCCGAACTGGCGTTCATCGCGCAGTATTTCAATGACGTGATCCAAAAGCCGAATCCACCGCAGGCGGATAAGGACCGGATTAATGCGCTGCTGATCCGGGCGGCGGCTGACCTTCAAGCTGCGTCCGAGCAGTTGAAAGCTCAGTTGGGGACGACACCGATCATCGACGATTAATCGTTTTTTGGAATGCCGGATCTTTCCAAAGCGCCGCCAAATCGGGATCGTCCTTGATTTGGTTGAGAGTCGCGGGACTTGTCAGGTTGGACCGGATGAGTTCAATCGCTTTGTCGCGGTGCCCCGCCAATTCATAGGCAACCGCAAGTTGGCTGGCTCGCGATCGGCGTGCCGGCTGGGGGATACTTTCCAGTTCGGCCATAGCTCCTTTCGCGTCTCCCAGCCTGGCCCGGTATTCCGCCAGGCTTGCGCGGACGTTGTAATCGGCCGGCGTGGTCTCCAGGAATTTGCCGGCCAACTCAATGGCTCTGCGAAGAGCCGGCTCGGCCTTCGCTTCATTTCCTGGCGCCCATTTGTAATAGCCGCCCAGATTTCCCCAAAATCTGTATCCGCTGGAATCGAGATCGATGGCCGTTTCCGCCGCGGATACCGCTTCTTGAAACCGGTGCTGGTAGAAATAAGCACCGGCGAGCGCCGCGTACGTGGGCGCATTCGACTTGATCTTCAAGGCCCTCTGCAGTTCCTCGGCAGCCTCTCTGTAACGGCCCTGCAGTATATAAATGCTACCCAGATTCCGATAGATAAGATCGTTATCGGGAGTGAGAGATTTTGCCCGTTTCAGTTCGGCCTCTGCTTCCGGGTAGCGCTCCCGCTGGTAGTAGAACAAGCCGAGCAGCATATGGGCATACCAATCGGTGGGCCGGGATTTCGTCGCCTGGATATACGATGCCTCGGCTTCCTGGAAGCGGCCCACG
>JBBPYD010000197.1:0-11159 GCA_038200305.1 Bryobacterales bacterium | reverse complement strand
CAATGCGCAAATAAACCTGATAGGACGCAAGACCTTATTTTACCCTGCATGGATTGGAATAAAGATGGGGGGAGCAGCCGGCAGCTACTCCCCCATTCAGTGCTTACTATTGATTTGCCGGAAGCGTGCCGGACACATAGAACCCGGCATACGGCGCGGAACCACCGCTGCGAGCTTGACCGCGTGCGGCTAGCGGATTCGGCCGCATGACACGGAAAGCCACCGCATCGCCTACCTTCAACGTGCCCTGAATCCGGCGTACATCGTCCACCGAACTCACCGGCTGCCGGTTGATCGAGACCACGATATCTTTATCGTGCAATCCGATGTCCTCGGCAAACGAGCCCTCCTGCACCTGCGTGACCACAACGCCCTTTTGGTCTTGCAGCGCCGCATTCTCTTTCTCCGTATCGTTCATTGCCCGGATGGAGACGCCAAACTTCGCCTGCTGCTGCGATTCGGCCTTGGTAGCCTCTTCGCCGCCATCGTGTTTCTTCGGATATCGCGGATCGTCAATGGCCGCCATCTGTTCCTCGCGGTCCGCAATCACCAGCTTCAGATCCATCCGCTTTCCACCGCGGTCCACTGTGGCAGTTGCGTTTGAGCCTACCGGAGCCTCGGAAACCCGGCCCACCAGATCGTCGCCGTCTTTCACGGGCTTGCCGTTGAACGCCACAATCACGTCCTCAGATTTCATGCCGGCCTTGTCGGATGGACCACCCGGGGTCACCCTTTCAACCAGCACGCCTTCTTTGAGTCCCAGCGCCTTCAGCAATTCGCCGTTCTTCTCATATTTAGTGAACTGGATACCAATCGATCCCCGCGTCATCTTGCCGCTGCGGATAACGGAATTGTATACCTGCACCGCGGTATTAATCGGCAGCGCAAATCCGATTCCCTGATACCCGCCGCTTTGCGTCGCAATCGCGGTGTTAATCCCAATGACTTCGCCATTGATGTTCAGCAGTGGACCACCGCTATTGCCCGGATTGATCGCAGCATCGGTCTGAATGAAACGCTGGAATTGCTGCGAGCCCGCAACTTCACGGGCCGTTGCACTCACAATGCCCGACGTCACGGTCGCTTCCAGCCCGAACGGAGATCCGATCGCAATGGCGCTATCGCCAACCTGCACCGCCTCGGAGTTACCAATCTTAATCGGAACCAGCGGGTGACCCGCGTCGATCTTGATCACGGCCAGGTCCGTCTCTACATCGATGCCGATCAACTTCGCGCGATACTCGGTCTGATCGTGTGGCAGTTTTACTTTGATGTGGTCGGCCTTGTCCACCACATGATTATTCGTGATGATGTAGCCGTTGCGATCCACAATAAAGCCCGATCCGGTGGCTTCCCGCTTGAATGCCCTCCGGGGCAAATTCGGTTCCTGCTGATCGCCGCCATTGGGGCCATTAGGACCGTTCGGGAAAAAGCGCCGGAATAGCTCCATTGCGCCTTCATCGTCGTTATTTTCGTCCTGGTCTGGCGCCTGACGCCGGTTCCGGCTTGTTGCGGCGGGTTTCTGAGTGTAATCGGTGCTGATATTCACCACCGATGGCTCCAACCGCTTGGCCAACTTCGCCAGATCGTTCGTCAGCATCACAGCCGGGGGAATCACCAGCGGAGTGGCGTCCGGGGCCGTGGAGTTTTGTGCCCGTGCCGCCCACACACCGGTGTTGGTGAGGGTTCCAATGACAATACCCACCGAAAGGGTGAATATGAGAAGTGAGAGAGAGAGCAGCTTCTGCTGCCGCATCTTATCTAGAAGAAACATGGGTCGTGTCGCCTTCCTAATTGTCTAATATTATAGAAAACTGTGTTACCGGGCCGCGACCGTCAGGAAGCGGTTTACCACGAGCTTATCTAAGCATCTTGATGTGGCCGCCGTCCAATTGGTTTCAATTCTACCAGCAAGATGCCTGCCAAAATACACACCGCGCCAATCGCCGCCTGCCTGGATAACATTTCCTTGGTCAAAATAAAAGACGTGAGCCATGCGAAAACGGGTTCAAGCGCAAAAATCAAAGCCGTCCTCGTCGGTGTTGTATATCGTTGCGCCCACGTCTGTACCGTAAATGCCAACGCAGTCCCCAGAAGCGCCGTCACCACCAGCGCCAGCAAAACTTGTCCGTTCCATCGCAATGCCGGTCTTTCTACCCACCAAAAAGTAAGCAGCGCAATCGCCGCGCACGTTCCAATTTGCAACAGTGTCAGCCACCCGTACGCCATCCGTTGTGAATAGTGTCCCAGCAGTACGATGTGAATCGAAAAGGCCACCGCGCACCCCATGGTCAACAGGTCGCCCTCGCTTACCGCGAGTGTCCAGCCCGTCAACGTCATCAACCCAAGCCCGGCCGTGGCGATCGCTACTCCTGTTACTTCTGAAATCTGAGGCGCCCTATGATAGACGATGGCTGAAAGCAAAGGTACCAGCACAATGTACAACCCTGTTACAAATCCCGACTTTGCCGGCGTCGTGAACCGCAGACCCAAAGTTTGCAGCAGATAACCGGCGTAAAGGAACACGCCAGTAATCGCGCCTCCGCTCCAGCCGCCCCGCGCAACCCGCCCACTGGGATTCCGTAGATACAAGCAGCCAAGCGCCAGCGTGGCCGCTGAGAAACGCAAGCCTAAAAACAGGACTGGCGACACATCCGACAGCGCGCCCTTCACCAGGACAAAGGTGGCGCCCCAAATCATCGCCACCGCAGCGAGTGATAGATCGGTGCGCCACCGCGGGGGCCTCCGCTCGGCCATCGCCATCGCTCTATTCATTCAGCAGCAGGGAAAGTGCAAGCAGAATCCGTTTCAGGCCAGTCTCCCGGCCCTCCGGGTGAAACCATTCCGAAGGAGTGTGCGCGCCACCACCTCGTCCGCCGGCTCCAATCGAAACGGCAGGCAATCCCATGGAGAGTGGAATGTTCGCATCGGTCGACGCGCAGTCCAGATGCGATCGAATCCCAAGATGCATATCCACAGCCCGCACGATATTTAAGATGGATGCGCCTTCACTCAGTGATCCGCCCGGCCTCGATCCAATCTCTTTGATTCTCGCCGTCACCTTGGCGCTCGTGGCCTGTTCATTTTCCGCATGAAGAGCCTGCTCTACGCTACTCTTCAGCAAGTCAGCCAATTCGTCGATCCTCGCTCCACTTTCCGACCGGATGTCCACCTTCGTCCGCGCCGATACCGGGATGGAATTGATGCTCGATCCGCCGTCCACAACCCCGAAATTGAACGAAGTGCGTGGGCGCGTGTGAGGGCTGGCAATTTTGCAATCGGAAACAAAATAAGTGATTGCACGGCTCAGCGCATGAACGGGATTTCCAATCCCAAAATCGCTCCAGCTATGCCCTCCGGCTCCCGAAATCGTGAGTTCAAAACGCCGGCTGGCCAGCGCCTGGCAGGTGATGTGATCCGTTGTCGGCCCATCCAGCACCAGGTAAGCGCGAATTTTACCGGCCAATGCCGATTGGCGGCAAAGGAATCGCATTCCGCTCAGATTTCCCTCACCCTCTTCGCCCACATTCGCGATGAACAGAACCGAAGCCGGACCCGTGGCGGCTTCCATTGGACACGACTTCAGCGCCCGCGCGATGGCCAGTAATGCCGCCAAACCGGCCCCGTTGTCTGAAACCCCGGGCCCGCGCAGCGTTCCATCGGAGTCCATTGTGATCTCCTCCGGAGTCCGGGGCGCAAGCACGGTGTCCAGGTGCGCCGTTAACGCGATAAACGGCCCCTTTGTGTCGTGTTGCAACTGGGCAATCACGTTGCCGCCGCGGTCCACCTTCGCCTCACAACCAAGAGCGCGGAACTGCGTCACCATCCATTCGGCCCGCTTCTGCTCAAGAAAAGTAGGCGCGGCGACACGGCACAATTGCAGATGCTGGTCGTTGATCCAATGCCGTTCCCGGCTGAACCACTGCAGGCATTCGCGCACGGAGGTCTCAACCTGCAACGGCGAAGACGCGGCCTTTAGCAAACTGCCCATGCGAAACTTCAGTGTACCGTGGACGCCACATACGCCGTCCGGCAGACGCATGAAGAATTATCAACGCTTGAGGCTTTCAATCGCGCGTAGATCGAGTTTGGCCAAGCCGAACTCGCGTAGAATGTCTTCGTGCTGGATCGGCGCCTCGCTTTGGAGATCGGCTCATCGTCGGCTGGCGCGTTCAAGAGCGCCAGATCCACAGGATCGGCCAAGACGCGCAAAATCTTTCTTGCCGTCATGACATCGCTGTCTGGGATGCGTTCCAGTAATGCGTGTAGTTCCTGACGAATCGCTTAGTCTCCGCATTCGGCATCCAATTCACTTATCCTAACTGGCATTTTACAGGTTTTCAGTACAGTATCTTGTAACCCTGCCGTTAGCGGCGTTCAATCCCCTTGACAAACGCCACCCGTTACCAAATCATGTAAGTCATGTCAAACCCGAACCGTGCATCGGCTGTGATCCTCCTGTATCTCAGCTCACACGCGTTCGCGCAGACTACTCTCGGATCGGCAGCTCTTGCCGGCACTGTTCGCGATCCTTCCGGCGCCGTGGTGCCTGCCGCGGCCGTGGAAGTAACCGATATCGACCATGGTCTGAAGCGGGATACGATATCCAATGAGGCGGGCGCGTTTCTCTTCCCCACACTGCAGCCGGGCCATTACACGTTGCGCGTGAGCAAGGAGGCGTTCGAAGCCGCCGAGATCAAAGACATCACGCTCGAAATTGGCGCGCGCTCTAGCTTCGACGTAAATCTCGCCCCCGGCCGCGTTTCAAGCGTCGTATCCATTACAGCCGAATCGATTCCACAGTTGGACACCGAATCGAATGTCATCGGCACCGTCGTCGACAGTAGCCGCGTACAGGAGTTGCCTCTCAACGGACGGAACTATTTACAACTCGCGCTGCTCAGCGGCGGTGCCGTTTCCTCCAATGGGCGCAGCGACGCCATCAATGGACAGACTGGCCGGAGCGACAACTCCGTGCTGTTGGGCGGCAATGTGGGCAGCTCGACGGGGTACATCATCGATGGTGTCGCCGTGCGCGGCGGCCGCCTTGGCGAATCGGCCCTCAATTTATCCCCAGCCGTGATCGATCAGTTCAAAGTGCAGTTGAGCTTCTTCATGCCCGATCAAGGCCCAAACCCTGGGCTGATCAATCTCACCACGAAAGGTGGCGGGAACCGGTTCCACGGGGAGGTCTTCGAGTTTTTCCGCAACGGAAATCTCGACGCGCGGAATTACTTCTCGCGTATTCCAGAAAATCTGCATCGCAACCAGTTCGGCGCGGCATTCGGCGGACCGATTCAGAAAGACCGTACCTGGTTCTTCGCCAATTTCGAGAGCCTTCGCGAGTTGACCGCCTTTACCACGTCCGGATACGCACCGACGGCGGCGATGTTCAGCGGCGACTTCAGTGCGCTCGCCGCAAAGATCTACGATCCGCAAACATACACGGTGTCAAGCGGCACGCGGACCGCATTTCCCGACAACAAAATTCCTGCCGACCGGATCAACCCGGTCGCTCGCAAGCTGCTGGCGTACTACTCGCCTGGCTCGTCGTTGGCGCAGAAGCCCAGCAACCTGTTCGCGAATCCGCGTAAGACGAACGACGACGACCAATGGGGCGTGCGCCTTGACCACTCGTTTTCGTCTAACCAGAACGCCTTCTTCCGATATCTGCGGGAGCGCGGCAGCATCGTTTCGCCTGGGCTGACGCCGTTTTCCGGTGGACAATTTCCCCTCGAAGCCGATTTTGCGACCTTACAGGACACCTGGACCATCTCGCCAGCGCTGGTGAATAATCTCCGCGTCGGTTTCACCCGCAACTCGATCTTCAGCGGCAACGAGGGAGCGGCCCTGGGCGGAATTCTGCCTCAAATCGGAATCGATAACACGCTGGATACGCGCGGAATCACGGGCATCTCGCTCAGCGGCTATGCAGGCTTCGGACGTTCCGCCGGAAATCTCGGAAATATCGACAACAGCTACCAACTTGACGACGGCCTCTACTGGACCCGTGGAAAACATAGCATGCAGTTTGGCGGAAGCATCCGCTATCGCCGGACGTGGCAGCAAAACGCGAATGCAAGCGCCCTGGGAGCGCTGGCATTTCAACCGCAGTTTACGGCGCAATTGGCGAAAAACGCGCAGGGGCAGTTCACGCCGCAGACCGGCACTGGCGACGCCTTCGCCGACTTCCTGCTCGGCGTGCCCGCCACCGGCCAGGTGGTGGGCCTGCCGCTGCTGCCTTACCGCTTCACGCAAGTGAATCCATATTTTGAGGACACCTGGAAGGTTTCGCGCAATCTCACGATCAACTACGGAGCCTCCTGGTTCATCGCCACCAACCCGCGGCCAGCCGGATCGGCGGCGAAACTGCCGCACGGCTTCGACTATCAAACTGGACTTCTCCAATACGCCGCACTCGGACAGGTGGACCCGCAAATTCTCGGCATGAACTGGCACAATTTCACGCCGCGTCTGGGTTTTGCCTGGAAGCCGGACCTGCTGAAGGACACGGTGATCCGCGCGGGCGCGGGCACATACTATTCCGACACCAAGCTGATCGAGGCTCAGTTCGCCATGGTAGCGCCGCCGTTCAACACGCCAACGACGATCGCCAATATCCCTGGAAATCCGTTGCCGCAATACACTCTCGGACAGAACATCTTCCCGTCGGCGCCAGCGTTGAATCTGGACGCGAACTACGCCGCCAAACTCCCCAACGGAACCACCGCTTTTCTGCTGCGCCCGTCCAACCGCACGCCTTATGTGAACCAGTGGAACTTCTCGATTCAGCACTCGTTCACGCCCGGCGACGTGATCGAGGCTGTGTACCTAGGCTCCTCCGGGCACAACCAGCAGAACAGGTATGAGGGCGACCAGTGCGTAGTCGGGCCGGATCTCCACTGCGATCCCGCCACCAAACCCTATGCTCGCTACGCCAGTCTGCTGACTGCGGCTTTCAATGGCAATTCCTCTTATGAGGCCATGATCGCCCGCTATCACCACAAGACGCGCAGCGGTCTCGATCTGCGGATCGAATACACATTCGGTAAGGCGTTGAACGATCACTTCGAAGGCGGCTCGAATGAAGAGCAAATCGCTAACTGCCGCGCTTGCGACAAGGGTCCGGCCTCATTCGACATCAAACACCGGACGGTTGCCAGCCTGATCTACACTCTCCCGGTCGGACGCGGGCGTCAGTTCGGCCGGTCGCTGCCGTTCGTTCTGGATGCCGTTGCGGGCGGCTGGTCGGTCACGTCCATCGCAACGTTTTCCACTGGATCGCCCTTTGATATAACCGCGCTAAACACCACCGGATACAACAACGTGACGCACCGCGCCAACCGGCTTTGCGACGGCCGCAGTGACGATCTGAGCCAGAACCTGCGCTCGAACGGCTTGAAGTGGTTCGACACAAGCTGTTTCGCCTCACCCGCTATCGGCTTCTACGGCAATGCCAGCCGGAATGTGCTCTACGGTCCCGGTGTGAACAACTGGGATTTGGGCGTCCAAAAGTTCTTTCCCATTCCGGCGAGCGAGTCCATGCGTCTGGAGTTTCGCGGCGAACTGTTCAACGCCTTCAACCATGCGCAGTTCGGAGCCCCGAACTCCTCGGTCGTATCGCCAACGTTTGGATTAATTGCCAGTGCCCGCGCGCCCAGGCTCGTGCAGTTCGCATTGCGGCTTATTTTCTGAAAGGGGTCCATTATGCAAAAAAGCGACAGACGGGAGTTTCTAAAACAGAGCATTGTCCCCGCAGCGCTGGCTCTGGCGGAACAAAGTGCCCAGGCACAAGGCGCCCAGGCCGGCCGCCGGCCAAATATACTCTTTCTGATGGCGGACCAGTTCCGCTTTGACGCTATTGCCGCGCTTGGGAACCGGGAGGTCTTCACGCCAAATATCGACCGGCTGGTACGCGGCGGCGTGACTTTCCTGAACACTTACTCGCCCTGCCCGGTCTGTGTTCCCGCCCGTTACATCATCCGCACCGGCTGTGAACCGGCCACCACGCGCATTTTCCAGAATGCCAAGCCGCAATTGCTTGAAGGCCAACCAGCCGGTATGACGGAACGTTGCGGTCCGTATCTCGCCCAAACCATGAAGGGGCTCGGATACCGCACATTCGGCATCGGCAAATTCCACACGAATCCGCCGGATGAGCCTCTCGGCTACGACGTTCATCTCCACAGTGAAGAGATGTATGGGACGCCCGGGCAGCGGAGCCGTGACAGCTATGCTCATTGGATCGCCGCCAAACATCCGGCGTACGACTTCATCGAAGGGCTCATGGGAGAGCGCACGGAGATGTATTACATGCCCCAGATGAGTCCGCTGCCGGCTGAGGCGACCGTGGAGCGCTGGGCCGCCGACCGGGCCATTGAGCAAATTAAACAGCGGACAGCCGAACCGTATTTTGGGTTCGTATCGTTCATTGGGCCGCATCCTCCCTTCGCGCCGCCGATCCCGTTCAATCGTTTGTACGATCCCGACCGCCTCTCGAACCCCGTGCGGGGCGAGTTGGCCACCGATCATCTGGACGAGCAGATTCCGTTCATGAACTATTTAATCTGGGCCGATGACATCAACGACTCCCATGCTCGCGTGCTGAAGGCGCGTTATTACGGGGAAATCACGTACATCGACGATTGCATCGGGCGTATTCTGGATGCGGTTGAAGTGCGCGGCGATGCGGCAGACACGATGATCTGCTTTTTCTCCGATCATGGCGATCATCTCGGCGACCATCAGGCTTGGCAGAAGGAAAGCTTCTTTGAGGCGTCTGCCCATGTCCCATTTATCGTGAGTTGGCCGGATCGCGTTGCCGCCGGCGGACAACGGCGCCAATTGGTCTCTCTCACCGATCTGTTCGGACTGGCAACGGCAGCCGCCGGTACCGCCGAACTTCGGGAAGGGGCCGATCTGTTCGGCGCACTTACCAAAGATGGACCCACCCGCGATTATTTGTTCGGATACTACGGAGAACCGGGGACGCCGCTGTACAAGATTATGGTGCGGCATGGCGGCTGGAAATACGTCTATCTGGCGAACGGCGGGCGCGAACAACTTTTCGATGTGAGCCAGGATGTCCAGGAACTGAAGAACCTCGTGCATACCCGGCGCGACATCGCGGATCAGCTACGCGCTAAGGCAACCGCCGCGACGAATCGGCCCGGGTTGCGCGCCGCCATGGACAAAGACGAGCTTCGCCGTTTCCCATTCGCCGCACGTCCTTTGAAGCGGATTTACCAGTTCGACCATTCCAGGGGCGTTACCGGATTTCCCGCACATCCGGGCGATCCTCTCAAGCGCGAACCCAGGCGAGCTTAGATTCTGATCTCCCCTTGATCTCTTGACAAACGATCTTTTGACAAACCGCGATACGAGAACAGCCCTACCTGCGAAGCCGCTTGCGCGCCCCAGGTTCCCAGCCATCCATGCCCCAAATAAAGCAGTATCACCCCCCCGGAGAAAATTGCACAAGAACATACCACAAACCCGAATCCGTACTGGCCGGTTCGATCCTTAACAGCGCCCAGCATGGCAGGCAACAGGAACCCGCCAACTCCGCCGGCCGCGCCCACAATCCCGGTCAGAATGCCGACGCGAGCGGGAAAGCGCTGCGGTAACATTTGGAATACAGCACCGTTGCCCATGCCCAGCATTCCCATCGTCAGCACCAGTAGCAGGAGAGCAGTATAAACCGGGGGCGCCGCACTGACGCCACCGAGACACGAAGTGACGCCGGCCAACAGTACCAATAAGAGTTTATAGCCGCCGACCCGGTCGGCGATCATGCCACCAACCGGCCGCAGAAAACTCCCCGCCATTACCGCGAACGTAGTGAAATCGCCGGCCGCCACTTTCCCCAGCCCGTACTGTTCGTGAAAGAAGATCGTCAAATAGCTCGCCAGGCCCACAAAGCTGCCGAACGTCATGCAATACATCATGCAGAACCAGGCAGTATCCTTCTCACGAAGAACCTCCACGTAGCCACTGAAGGCCGTGGCTTTGACGTGCTTCGGGCTATCCTTCGCCAGCAGCGCGAAAGCAACCATCACCAGGCAAACCGGAATCAATGCAATTGCAAACACGCTATGAAAGCCAAGCGATGTGGCCAGGCGCGGAGCAAACAGCGTGGCCAGCAGTGTGCCAGAATTTCCCGCACCGGCAATGCCCATGGCAAGCCCCTGATATTCGGCTGGATACCATCTGCTAACCAGAGGCAGCGCCACCGCGAAACTGGCGCCGGCAATACCGAGCATCAATCCAATCAGGTAGAAGTGCGAAAGACTACCGGCGAACTGCCAACCCAGGGTTAAAGGAATCAGAGTGAGCGAGAGCCCGATCAAGCCGGTCTTACGTCCACCGATGCGGTCGGCCAGCAAGCCCAGGATGGGACGGAAGACGGATCCCGCCAGCAGGGGAAGCGCAATCAGGAAACCCTTCTGTGTGGCCGTTAGCGCCAGTGCATCCCCGATGAACGGTCCCAGCGGTCCCAGCATCACCCAAACCATGAAGCTCACGTCGAAGTACAGCAACGATGCAATCAACGTGGGAGTATGTCCGGCTTTTCGGAAGCCGCTCAATATCATGCGGCCACTCCATCGCGGTCTTCTACACTAATGGGCACGTCCACCATCACGATGCCATCTTCCACTCTCGCTGGATAGATTTCCACCCGCACCGGCAACTGAGGTTTCACAATGTCTCCCGTGATCAGACAAATTCTCCAGCCATGCAGAGGACACACCACGGTTGCTCCGCTGACGATGCCGTCACACAGTGGTCCTCCGCTATGAGGACACCGGTTCTCGATCGCCGCAAAGCGATCGCCTAAATTGAAAACCGCGATGTCGTCGTCCCCGATCTTCACTGAGCGCCCTTCCCGCAAAGGAATGTTTTCTATTTCCGTGATCTTGATCCAGCTCATGCGTACATGGCCTCCATTGGTTCTATCTGTACAAATTGCGTCGGAGTCACCGGCGTTTCCCGCTCCAGCCAGGCGTCCTTTGAAAGAGCCTTGGATTTTCTCAATCGGGAGAGTAACTTCTTTCGTTGCGGTTCCTGCGCGTATACCGTGTCTTTACGCACTTTCTCTCTGCCGACGCGTTCCAGAAAGTCGTAGGTGCGCTCCAGATAATTGGCGTTTTCGCGGTAAT
>JBBPYD010000196.1:0-41400 GCA_038200305.1 Bryobacterales bacterium | reverse complement strand
TTGAAGGCGTCTTGATGCCGCGTATTGAAGCCACAGAACCGCACCTGCGCGTGGGACCGTGCATCACGCTCGCATCCAGTTCCACCACGCCTTCTTCATTGGGCAGCCCGCCATAGCCTACCGAATCGTCTTCAGGATCGACTTCCACCACGTTGACTCCAGCCACCACCGCATCCAGAGTGTCGCGGCCCGCGTTCAACATCTGCATCGCGCGCGCACATGCGATCAGACCGTTTGCGCTTGAGATTACAATGTTTTTCGGAGCCAGTGCCTTTGCCATGGGAACAGCGGAAGAGGCCGCCAGGGCCGCCGTCGAGCTTGTTAACCAGTGTCGTCTGCTGATCATAGTCTCCTTCGGGTACATTAGAGATCATAGCGCCCAAAGCGCAGACAAGTTCTCAGATCAGTACCATGACCCAGAGCCGCCTTATCGAATCACGGTAAACGATGTCCAGTGCGGGGCCGCCCATGTATTCGTGGCATGAGGATGCGTGTAACTGATGTTCTTGATTTGCTCGGCGCTGGAGCAAATGTCGAAGAGATCCTAGAAGACTATCCCTACCTTGAACGAGAAGACATTTTTGCGTCAATTGAGTATGCCGCTCCTCAGACCGATCACTCAGTCCTTCTGTCTGCGTGAGATTTCTTGCCGATAATCAACTTCCTCCTGCATTGGCCCGTTTCATCTCCGAGGAACTCCGATCTGAGGCGTTGCAGGTAGCCGATGCCAGCCTTCGAGACGGTTCCAATTCGGGCTTCTGGGGCTATGGTTCTGAGAACGACCTCGTACTGATTTCAAAAGATAGTGATTTTGTGACTCTGTATTCTAAGACCCGCACGGGGAGCGTTGCGCCGGTTACTGCCCTTGCAGATCGATCACCGCGTAAACCGGTAATTGCAGAACACTGAATTCCGTCCCGCCATCCCGATTGGCAACGTCTTCCAGCTTCGCATCGGGAGCGCCAAAGCTCGCAACGTGCCGTACTGAATACAGCCCCCGCACGCGCACGCGAAGGCCTTCGATCGGCCGCTTGCCGTAATTGATTAAATGAAGCTGCGGGTTTCCAGGGCCGCCGGTCAAATTCGCCAGCACCACTTCACTGCCATAGATCCGCACCAACCGCTTGTCATCCGTCAACTTCTGGCGGACGTCCATCGCAAATTCCAGCGGGTTGGGAATCGACTTGTCCACCTTGATATTCAGATCGGCGTTCGGGTCCGGCGCACTCACAATGCGAAACAGCAGGTTCTTGCGGTGGAGCAGATTCAGCGTCTCCCCAGCTTGCGGCGATCCGTCGTCCATCACCGCAATATTCCCTATTTGCGGCCCCGCCGGCGCCAACTGATCCAGAAACGTCTTCATTTTTGAATACGCATCTTCATCGCCCGGAGCCACCTTCACCATCGCATCGGCTCCGTACGCATGCGCCTCCGCCATGGCAAGCGCCGCCTGCCCGGCCGGTACATGATAGAACACCTTCTTGCCCGGTGCTCGCTGAATGCGCCAGCCATTCGCGTCCACCCACGGCGCAGTCGTGGCCGACGCGACATCCGCCCGATAGTGGACCCCGGGAGGCGGAAGCTTCAGAACCCCCGTCAGGTCCTCGCCCTTAAACAGTAGGATAGTTGCCAGCAGTAGGCGCAGCATCACAGTTCAAACTCTTGCAGGCGAATCTTCTTGATATCGTACTCTCCCAAACCCAAACTCCCGGCGTACTCAAGGTGCCCAGGCTCCCGAATGTAGTGGTTTTTGGTTGGGTCCACAGACCGGCCATCGGTAATCAGTTGCGCTCGCGAGCGGTCCCAAACCGAATTCGCATGTTCGCTCTTGCGCTTTTCTTCGATGATGTCGAGTAACAGCCGGTCCATCGCCACCGGATCCGTTCCGAACATCATCTTCTTCGGAAAAAAGGCGAACTGCGGCCGCAGCAGGAACGGGCCCCCATGCCACACGCCCTTCAACCCGTCCATGATGTGCAAGACCGTTCGCGATCGCAGCGGCTCCACGGACGCCAGCGTTCCGATGAAAGTTTTCGTGTTCGTCTTCTCATGAGAATGCGATCGCGCGACGTTGCTGAAGTTCCCATACGCGATATTCTTCAAGCATCCCGTCACGCCCGCGGCTCCGTGATCTTTCATATTCGGAACGTTGATAATCTTCGTAAACTTCTCCGCTACCAGCCTGATCAGATTGGAACGCGTATCTTCTTCACCGAAGAAATTCACTTCCACGTAAGTGTTCGGATCATAATTGCGAACCGACCCGCGTGAATTTTCAACAGCGTAAATGGGCACCTTCTGGTCCAGGTACTTTCCGTAGTTCACAGATTCCAGTTGATCGGGAAAGCGTTCGTAAATGTGAATCTGCTCCGCCTTCACGCCGGTCGCCAGCAGGTTCCTCACAATGTCCGCCACCACTACCGGGTTCGACATAATTTTCGGAGCGCCGGAACAATTTACCTTGATGCCGACCACATCAGAGGGAGTAAAGAACCGCTTCCAGGCGGCTTCAGGCGTCTTCTCACCTGTGAGAGCGGTCATCCCGCGGGCAATCATTTGCTGGACAACCTGCGCATCCGGCTTCTCCGTCGCCTCGTCAATCGACTTCGCGGAATGCACCGAAACTACATTGGCCGGAAAGCCCTTGTGCGGTTCCGGACGATATTTGCTGACGA
Organism: Bryobacterales bacterium; assembly: GCA_038200305.1. GTDB lineage: Bacteria > Acidobacteriota > Terriglobia > Bryobacterales > Bryobacteraceae > JANXXV01. The sequence goes on along the minus strand of JBBPYD010000196.1, from coordinate 38,725 downwards.
TCTTGTACTGCGGAACATCGCCAATCACGTTCGCCAAGGCGGCGGGAGCCGTGGCCGATAACTGTAAAAACAAACGGCGTTGCATAATTAATATCTAGCATATGACTAACAACAGACGTACTCTTCTCAAAGCAGCGGTCGGCGTAGCCGCCGCGGCCGCGGCCGCTCAGGCACAAAGCGGTCCCACGAAAAAGATCCATTACCGCAATGGGAAACCTAAGACAACGCCGATGTTCTCATCGGCAGTCTCGTTCGGCAATCTGCTCTTCATTGCCGGAAAAGGTGCCCATGTTCCCGGTGATATCAAATCTCATACGAAGATCGTGCTCGATGAGATTCAGCAGGAGTTGGAGAACGCCGGGTCGTCCATGGACAAGGTCTTGAAGTGCAGCGTCTTTCTGAACGATCTGAACGATTACAAGGGAATGAACGAGGTTTACCTGGGCCGCTTTGGCGAGAACCCGCCCGTCCGGACCACCATCGCGGCAGCCGGCGGCATTCCGGGCAATTCGCTGGTGGAAATCGACGTGATCGCTTATATATAAAGCCGGTTTGCCCGGATGTAGTCCAAGACCTTGGCGGGCAGCTCTTCTGGCGTTTTTCCGGCGGCAAGTTCCCGCCGGATTGCCGACGACGACACCGGTAATGCAAGTGTATCCAGCCGGTGTACCCGTACGCCGGGCGGCGAAATGTAAGCGTGCCCCGGCCGTGTGACCACGATGAAATCGACCGATTGGATCACCGCCTCCGTTCGATGCCAAGTGGCGATTTCAGCGAACGCGTCGGTTCCGATGATGAAGAAAAGCCGGTCACCGCGCGCAAGCCGGCTTGTCAATTTCTCGATCGTGTCGATGGAATAGCTCTTCCCCGCACCCGATTCGATATCGGAAGCCTCAAACAGCGGCTCGCCTTCACAGGCAAGTTCCACCATGCGCAAGCGGTGCTGGTAGGCCGTTCCGCCGTCCGCTTTATGAGGCGGATGCGCGGCCGGAACAAACAGCACGCGATCCAAGTGAAATTGATGCGCGGCCTCCCGTGCCACGGTCAAATGCGCGCGATGAATGGGATCGAAAGTACCGCCAAAAATCGCGAGCCTCAAATGTACTCACTTCCCAGGCAGCAGAGTAAAAGGAATACGGTCGCCATCGCACAGGATCTCACAATCGGACCGGCCGCCTGGGTTTATCAGACTCCGCCCTCGGCCATCGCCTAAACCGTAATTGTAGTCTTCCGTCAAAAAGCCGGGCGTCTCGAAAAGATTTACACCGAACATCGGGCGAACCAGATCGTTCACATCCGGAATCGACCTGCCCCCGGAAGCCAGAAACCCCGCAATCTGCCGCTGAATCGCCAAAGCTAACGTGAGTTCTGCAGGCGAGCCCATATTCGCAATAGCCGAGTGCGGGCTTGCAGGCAATTGCGGAGCTGCCGCGCGCGCCATATCGTATCGCAGGTAGCGGGTCGTCTCTCGCAGATTCGCCGCGCGGACCAAATTTGTCTCACTCGGATTCGGCACCGTCGGATCGCCGGAGCCGTATTGAAACAGCACCGGCTTGATCGGCACACACGGCAGCGTTGACGACGTCAGGTGCGGTGCATAAGCCACACCATCGCCGGACGTTCCGTACCACTCGGCGGTCTCAAAGAATTCCTGAATCGGGATCGCCCCTGGAACATCCTCCACCCGCACCGGACCATACCGCAGAACGGAACCGTCGTCGAAATCGAGACCCTTATTCAGCAACGAAGGGCTTCGGCCGCCCAGTATGAAAATCCCGAGCGCGTGAAACGATTGGCTGGTCCGGGTGATATCCGCAAGGGTGCCGCCGCCGCTGTTCAGGGCAGCAGCCAGAATGTCCGGCTCCACCGCAGTCAGCATCGTCCCGTAAATAGCTCCGAACGAATGTCCCATGTAAAAGATTTTGTTCGGATCCAAGTCGACAGTTGTGTCCCCGTCCAGGTCGATCCCAACGCCGATCGCGCGCACCAGTTGCATCAGATCGACGACACTCTGACGCAGGCAGTCCCGTGCCCCAAAAATGCTAGGCAAAATACATCCGTCAAACGACCCATAGCTGCCTCCCTGAGACAGCGGAATCCCGCGGCCGCCGGTCGGTATGTCTCTTGCGTTCCCAGCCTTGTCCGTTATGGTCACCTTACTGCCGGGCCCAAAACCATGCCCGAAAATATTGATCGCGATACTGGCTAATCCCGCGCGAGCCAGCGTTGCGGCCGTCGCGCTCGAAACCCCAAAGCTGTCGTCGCCAAAACCGTGCCCAACAATCACCACCGGATACCCCGCAGCCGGTTTCGGAGTCTTCGGCAGGAATGCGTGAAAGTAGATCTGCGTTGTGGTTGTGGGCACCGCGATCGGCTCGCCAGTCGGCGTGGCCGGGATCACGAACTGCTCGTTCAGAAAGCTCGGCGATTGAAACGAGCCGAATGCCAGGCGTTTAATGCCCGCCAGAAGAAATGGGGGAATAGTGAAGTCGGACAGCCTCGAAGGGTCCGGCGTCTTCTGGTAATGCACCGTCAAGTCCGCGATATTGTCGATATCGAAAACACTCTGCGGTCCCGCCAATTGTACTCCCAGATTCGTATCCTGTAGCGCAACCCGGGCTTTCTCCAGAAAGTCAGTGACGCTCAGCGTGGTGAACACCGAAGCACCCACAATATGCGGATCTCCGTGGATCGCAAACTGAGCCAGAGAGCGGCAGTAAGCGCTCTGATCCGAAACGGCACAGTTTTGAAAAGCCGGATCACGAAGTACCGGATCTCCCGCAAGATCCTTGACCGCGTCCGTCACAACCACTGCGTACCTGGCGTGCTGATCGAAGAACTCGTCTGGCTTCGCATACGCCGTGTTCGTTGCTGGATCGTAGATCACCTGATTGACCGGCGTGATGTGCCCCAATGGCTGCATCCCCCGATCCAGCCATGCAAGCCCAATCCCCGCGCGTAGCGTATCCGTATCGATCGGACCGGAAAACCGCACACGAATCCTTGGCTGCAGGTTGAACCCATCCAACTGATTGATCAAAGCCAATTCTTGGCAAGCCGACGGCTGCACCACGCAATCCGGCATTGGCAGATTCACGCGCCGCCCCGTGTTCTGGCTCCGATCGGCCACCGTCAGGAAATCTGTTGGAAACGGACCCACTGCAGGCGAGGAGGGATCGAACCGGACGAATGTACCCGCGCCAAGAGCAGCACCGCAAACCCAAAGCGCTAATGCGAAGAACTTAAGGCCGGAAAGACTGGTCACTAAGGTGTATCATAGCTTCACTTCCCATGCGACCCTTTCGAATGTTCGCCGTTGGCGCCGTGCTCTCCTGCTCCATGGCAGCCGCCGCCATTAAGTTCCGCGCCCAGGAAATCCAAAAGGACTTCGGCGTCGTCTATGCGGTCCTCGCAGCCGACATCAACGGCGATGGAAAGCCGGACATTGTGGCCATCAACCCCACCCAGGTCGTCTGGTACGAAAATCCAACCTGGCAGAAGCACGTCATCCTCGACGGCGTCACAAAGAAAGACAACGTCGCCATCGCGGCCAACGATATTGACGGCGACGGGAAACTCGATCTCGCCCTCGCCGCCGATTGGCAACCCACCAACACAGCCAACGGCGGCAGCATTCAGTGGATCGGCCGCGATAACAATAATCCATCGGCACCCTGGAAGATGACGCCCATCGCCGACGAGCCCACCACCCATCGCATCCGTTGGGGCGATATCGATGGCGACGGCAAACCCGAGCTGATCGTCATGCCCCTGCAAGGCCGCGGTACTAAGGCGCCGAAATGGGAAGAAGGGCAAGGCTCGAGGATCCTGGTTTTCCACGTGCCTCAGAACCCCGCCACAACCGAGTGGCCCATGGAAGTGGTTGACGATTCCCTCCACATTGTCCACAACTTCCTCATTCAAGATGGCGAGATCTGGACGGCCAGCGCCGAAGGCGTACACGCATTCAAACGCACCGCCGATGGTAAATGGATGCGCCGCAAGATTGCCGATGGCGCACCCGGCGAGATCAAACTCGGACACGTGAATTCTACCCGCCACTTAGCCACCATCGAACCCTGGCACGGCAACACACTGGTGCTCTACGAAGAACCAAAAGCTAAAAGCGAATTATGGAAGCGAAAAGTAATCGACAGTGATTTCAATGGCGGACACGCCATCGGCTGGGGCGACTTCGATGGTGATGGCAACGATGAACTGGCGGTCGGATGGCGCACCAAACCCTTCGGAGTTGCCCTCTTCAAGCTCACCTCCGCAGGGCAATGGACCAAGTCGATGATCGACGCCGGTGGCATGGCCACCGAAGACCTCACCATTGCCGATCTGAACGGCGATGGTAAACCGGACATCGTCGCCGTAGGCCGCGCCACCGGAAACATCAAGATCTACTGGAACGAATCGAAGCCCGATTAACTAAGAACCAAAGCTCTGGTTCCGCGCCGCCGCCGTGGCCAATTCGTCACACCGGTTGTTGTCCGCATGGGAAGCATGACCTTTCGTCCAGGTCCATTTCGTGACATGCCTCGCGTTCTCCGCGTCCAACTCCTGCCACAAATCCTTATTCAGCACCGGCGACTTATCGGCCTTCTTCCAACCGTTCCGCTTCCACCCCAGAATCCACTTCGTGATTCCGTTTTTCACATACTCGGAATCGGTCACAATCTCCACCTCGCACGGTTCCTTCAGCGCCTCCAGCCCCCGCACTGCGGCATTCAATTCCATCCGGTTGTTCGTCGTCTGCGGTTCCGATCCCCACAGCTCCTTCTTGAGCTGGCCGAAGCGCAACACACACGCCCACCCGCCTGGCCCAGGGTTGCCGATACAGGCCCCATCCGTGATCAACTGAACTTTTTTCATGCTGGAATCGATTCCAGCTCGCGATTGAAAAACGCATCCACGCAATCCAGAATCTCGGCGGCTTCCTTTAGCCTGTAAATATCTACGCGAAGCTTCGACCCATTCCGCACTCCGTGGGTGAAGTAGGTGGCAAATTGTTTCATTTTGCCCACCGCGTCTGGTTCGTCGCGCACGGCGAGCATATTGTAATATCTCTTCATCAGCTCAAACCGGTCGTGCTCAGTCGGCTGATAGAACGTGCCCGTTTCCAGATACTCCGCAATCTGCCGGAAGATCCAAGGGTTCGAAGATGCCGCGCGGCCCACCATTACCGCGTCGCAATTGGTTTCTTCAATCATCCGAACGGCATCCGCCGGAGTATTGATGTCGCCATTGCCAATCACCGGTATTTTCACCGCCGCTTTCACTTCCGCGATGCGAGTCCAGTCCGATATCCCGCTATAGCCCTGTTCGCGCGTCCGGGGGTGCAGCGCCACCGCCTGCAAGCCGCAGTCTTCGGCCAACTGCGCCATCTTCACCGCCACCAGTTCGCGGTCGTTCCAGCCGGCCCGGAACTTGCACGTGAACGGAATCGAAATGGTCTTCCGCACCGTGCGCAGAATCTCTTCCACCAGAGGCAGATCCCGTAGCAGCCCCGACCCTCCGTTACACTTCACCACTTTGTTCACCGGACAACCGAAATTGATGTCGACAATATCGAACCCGATGTCCTGGCAGACACGCGCCGCCTCCGCCATCACGCTCGAGTCCGACCCGAACAATTGCGCTGAAATCGGATGCTCTTCCGGATCGAACTCCAGGTACTTCATGGATCGCGACAGCTTTCTGGCCGCTTTCACCACACCATGCGAACTGGTAAACTCCGTCATGATCAGCCCGCAACCGCCTTGATTTCGGATGAGGCGCCGGAACACCGTATCTGTCACTCCCGCCATGGGGGCCAGTACGGTCGCGGGCGAGATTTCCACATGTCCAATGTGGAAGCGGGCAGGAAACTGCGGCATGGTTCCATTCTAGACGGTGCCTCCAGACGCTTGAAACCGGGCGTACCCGCGCCGCGTTTACAGTATCGGAGGGGTGAGATGAAACCCGTATTGACATTTGTGTTAGGAGCCGTGCTGGCCTCTGGCGTCGCATATTTAGCCATGAGGAAGCCGCCCCAGCCGCCCGAAATGCCGTTCACGCTCACCAATCCGTCTGTTGCGGCCCCAGCCGGGATACCCCCAGCCGGGGAACCGGTGCGCGAGCCGGAGCCGGTTCGACAGCCGGAGCCGGTTCGTACTTCCGCGCCGAAACATAAATCGCAAGTTGCTGCGCCAAGAAAGTCCGCCGCATCGGAACCAGTGGCACAATCGATGCCGAAAGCCAACACACCCGTCAACCCTCCGGCGGCGCCACCACAAGAACCGGCCCCGGTGATTGCGCAATCCACACCGCCGCCCGTCTCCGCGCCGCAGCCGGCCATTGAAGCACCCCAGCCCCGCGTCCCGCTCACAGTCACGGTCCCGGCCGGTTCTCTTATCACAGTGCGTCTGGATGAAGCGCTTTCCAGCGATCGCAACCGCACCGGCGACACATTCCGCGCCATTCTCGATCAACCTCTGGTAGTGGACGGGGTTGTTCTGGCCGAGCGCGGCGCCCGTGTACTCGGCCGCGTCACCGAAACCGAGGAGGCCGGCCGCGTCCGTGGCGTCGCCCGCCTGTCACTCGAACTTATACAACTGAACACGTCCGATGGTCAGAAAGCGAAAATTCAAACCGAGACTTTCAGCAAACAGGGGGATACCAGCAAACGGGGTGATGCGGAGAAAATAGGAGCCGGCGCGGCAATTGGAGCGGCAATTGGAGCAATTGCCGGCGGCGGTAAAGGCGCCGCAATCGGAGCAGGTGCTGGCGGAGCCGCGGGAACCGGAGGCGTACTGATGACGCGCGGCAAGCCCGCTCAGATCCCCATTGAAACGAAGCTCAGCTTCCGCCTGCGCGATCCCATTAACCTAACGGAGCGGCTCAGAAACTAGACGCACTCTTACTTCTTCGGAGAAGCTTTCCCTCCTTTCGGCGGAACCACCTGAACGTCGTACAAAGTATAATCGCCCTCGTACACCTTCGCTGTGATCTGATCTCCAGCCTTCACGCGCTTCAGCACGTCTTCTTTATCGACTTGGTACGGCATCGTCATCGCATCCATCCACCCCGCAACCGCTTCATGATTCACGGTCAGGCTCTTGGCGCCGGCGTTCACCGCCTCAACCTTGCCACGCAGCGTAGAAGCCTTTTTTCCTGCCGGCTGGGCCTGCACCATCGGCATTAACAAAAACGCAAAAGCTGACAATGCGGCCAGCAATGCTTTCCTTCGTCGATTCATTTTTGCCTCCGCTATAGATTCGCACATTTCTTACCGGAACTTAACTTCGTCCTTGAACGCCTCAAGCGTGTTATACACAATCGGACAGTAGCATGCGCGGTCTTTCATCTCCCACATGCGGCTCACCAGCGACCCTTCCCCCCGCACCAGATGAGGAAAGTTTTCACAATTGTGCGGACGGTCGTCGTAAATCGAGCACAGGTTCTCTTCCAGAAACACACAACCCGCGTCGTTGCGCTTTAGAATAATGCCTTCCTCCTCGCTTACCTCCGTGTAATCCCGCAGGAACTGCCCCCGCTTCATACGGAACAACTTCGAAAGTTTTTCCACATCGCGATCGCCCAATCTCACGGTCGCCTCACGGCAGCAGTTCGCGCATACCTTGCAGTCAATTTGCTCCTCAATCTCCTGCGCGATATGGCGGAATTTCCGCTCCACGAATTTATGCCGTTTCAGATGGCGCCGGAACTGCTCGTTCTCTTCGCGCATCTTTTCGCCCGTGCGGCGAATCTGCACCAAATCTGTCAGCATCCTTCCAGCTTAGCGTGTATCTTCTCCAATACCCGGCTCACAATCCGGTCACACCGCGCTCCCATAAATTGGAATGCTTGCGAGCTCGTCGCTCCGGCCCGTTCATACAAATCCTGACGAAGCATATCTCTCGCGCGCAGCAACCGGACTTTCACGTTCTCTTCCGATAATTCTAGGCACTCGGCCGTCTCAGCCGTGCTCAAGTTCTCAATATCGCGGAACACCACAACAGAACGATACGACGGCGGCAAACTATCAATCGCTTGCTCCAAAAGCGATCGCGCCTCGTGGTTCAACGTTTCCTGCTCCGGCCCTGCATCGGAAGACTTCACATTTTCCATATTCTGAGTTTCTGCCTCCGGATCGACCGCAAAATCCTGGATGCGCCTCCGTTTCCGCAAACGTTGCGAAGCTTCGTACACAGCAATCTTCGTCAACGTAAGTCTCCTGCACCACATCTTCAGCCTCGTCATCGTCGCGCAGCATCACCCGCGCTATCCGGTAGAGCCGCTGATTGTAGCGCCGCATCACCACCTCATACAGTGCAGTCTCCCCCGCGCGAACCCGCTGCACCACATCTTCATCGGAAAACGCTGGCGAATTAATTAAAGTGGGACCATGCGTCCATACAGAGTCGGCATGATGCAAAGGGTTACAAAATAATTGCTGTAACCAAATCGTCAGATTGCACTCGGTACAAGTGCCGGACCAAAACGTCCGGCGCAAAGGAGATGTAACCATGGCACAAACAATCGTAAGCGGAGTAGGATCGGGGTTACCCGGCCACACCCATACCCATGCCCTCTCGGCGTCCACCCCAGCCTATCAGGCATACCGGATCCTTCATCTGGCCTTCGTGATCGCCCCCTTAGCCGCAGGGCTCGACAAATTCTTCCATCTGCTGGTGAACTGGGATATGTATCTAGCCCCTATCATCGCCAATCTCTCGCCCATCGGAGGACACAATCTCATGTTGATCATCGGCGCCGTCGAGATCGCCGCCGGTCTGCTTGTCGCTGTCAAGCCCAGAATCGGTGCTTACGTTGTGTGCGTATGGCTGCTCGGAATTGTGATCAACCTACTGATCGTCCCCGGCTATTTCGATATCGCTTTGCGTGATTTCGGCCTGGCTCTTGGTGCGTTAGCACTCGACCGCCTAAGCGAGGAATTCAGCTCGTAAACGCCGCCGCAAGAACACTTCGGCGAAAGCTCGATAGATCCCCTCCTGCACCGCTCCAGCGGCCGCGAATCTGTTGACGCGCACTCACCTCTTTGTGCATCTAATCTCGCATGGCAAAAATGAAAGCAGTGCAGGTCCCCGCCGCGGGAGCCGGCTTTGAGTTAGTGGAACGTGACATTCCTGAACCCAGACCGGGTGAGGTTCGCATCAAGGTTCAGGCGTGTGGCATCTGTCACAGCGACGTGTTTGTGAAGGAAGGTCACTGGCCTGGAATTGAATACCCTCGAGTGCCCGGGCACGAAGTAGCCGGGGTGATTGACGTTGCCGGACCGGGCATCACTGGCTGGACGGCCGGTCAACGCGTGGGGGTCGGTTGGCACGGCGCTCACTGTGGTCACTGTCATCCTTGCCGCCAGGGCGACTTCGCGGCTTGCCAAAATATGCGTATCACCGGTATCCATTTTGACGGTGGCTATGCCGAATACATGATCGCGCCAACCGAAGGGCTGGCGCTTATTCCCGATGACCTCGCGTCTGAAGAAGCCGCGCCCATCATGTGCGCGGGCATCACTACCTATAACGCCCTTCGCAATAGCGGAGCACGCGGCGGCGATGTGGTTGCCGTGCAGGCACTGGGCGGTCTGGGGCATCTTGGCGTGCAGTTTGCGAACAAGCTGGGCTTTTACACGGTTGCGATTTCGCGCGGCAAGGACAAAGAGGACCTGGCCAAGAAACTCGGCGCGAAGCTCTACATCGACACGGATACCCAAAATGCGGTGGAGGAACTGAATCGCTTGGGAGGAGCGCGGGTGATCCTCACCACCGCGCCGGACAGCAAAGCCATGAGCCCGCTTGTAAACGGGCTGACCGCGGGCGGCAAACTCGTCATCGTGGGCGCCAGCCCCGACCCGCTTCAAATTTCTCCCATCCAACTCATCGCAGGGCGGAAATCGGTTCAGGGATGGCCTTCCGGCACTCCATCCGATTCCGAAGATGCGTTGCGCTTTGCCAACCTCGCTGGAGTTCATCCGATGATCGAAACCTATCCACTGGCGCGCGCCGCCGAAGCGTTTGAACGCATGATTTCAAATAAAAGCGCGTTTCCGTGTAGTGCTTACTATGGCCTAAAGGCTGGTGGCGCAAGGATTACAATGATGTTGGATACCTATGCGCTTTTTGGTTGTGGAAGATGAGAAGAGAATTGCCGATTTTTTATCGCGCGGGTTAGAAAGCGCCGGCTATGCCGTAGATGTGGCAGGGGATGGATCGAAAGCGATCGACATGGTGCATGCCACCGACTACGATCTTGTCATCCTCGATATGATGCTGCCAGATATGGACGGTTTGCAGGTGCTTGAGAAGATCCGGAACCGCAAGCTAAGCCCGCCCGTCTTAATTCTTAGCGCCCGTGGCGGGGTTGATGACCGTGTGAAGGGCCTGGAACTCGGCGCCGACGACTATCTTGTCAAACCGTTCGCTTTTGTGGAACTGCTGGCGCGCGTGCGTGTGTTGCTCCGCCGCGGTCAGCCGACGCCTGAGCGCCTGCAGGTAGGCGACCTGATCCTCGACTGCATCCGCCGCAAAGTGGTTCGCAGTGGCGACAGTATCGAGCTGGCCCCGAAGGAATTCAGCATCCTTGAGTACATGATGCGGAATCGCGGCCGTCCGTTGAGCCGGACCATGATTGTGGAACATGTCTGGGATATGGATTATGACGGGCTCACCAACATCGTCGATGTTTACATCCGCCATCTGCGGAGCAAGATCGACGACAAGTGGCCGGCCAAGTTGATCCACACCGTGCGCGGCATCGGATACATGCTGGATTTACCGGAAAAGGATGCGGCCGCAACCGACTCTCTAGCTTAAACAGTATATGAAATTGCCGTTGCCCACCTTGAAAAGCGCGCGCTTCTTCCGGGGTCTTCGTTTTCGTCTGGCCGCGAGCTATGTCCTGTTCTTCGCAGTCCTGCTCAGCTTCCTAGGCATCTTTTTCCGGCAAACCCTGACTGGAATTTACGATAAGCAGGTCCGGGAGTTGCTGACCGAGGAATGGGGCGCGGTCAAGGGCTATCTGCGCATCGAAAAGGGCAAGATCGACTGGTATTACGATACCGAAGATCCCGATGAGGCGTTTATCGTTGACCGCCTGAAACAGGTTTATCTACTGGCGGATTCCAATGGCTTTCCACTGGAATATTCCGAAAAGTACAAGGATCTGGGCTTAGACCGTCCGGAAGACATTCGAGCCGCGCTGAAGGCACACAAAGAAAGCTGGACCATCCGGCGCAGCAAGCAGGGCGTTCCGTACATGATCCGGTCCGGTTCATTCATCGACGACAATCACAAATCGTTTTACGTCGCGCTGGGACGTTCCCTTGGCGAAAGCGGCCGGATTGTGGATGAGTTTACCTGGAACTATTTCTTCATACTTCCACTTCTAATTGTCACCAGCAGTTTTCTCGGGTGGTACGTAGCACGGCGCGCGCTGATTCCCGTGGATGATGTAGCGCGCGCCGCGCAACGGATCACCGGCGCCAATCTGACAGCACGGATTCCCTCGCGCGGCGCTAAGGATGAGCTCGACCGTTTGATCAATTCCTTTAATCGGATGATTGAGAGGCTAAACGATTCGTTCACCCAAACACGTCAGTTTTCGACGGATGTTTCGCACGAATTGCGCACGCCGTTAACAGCAATCCGGGGACAATTGGAAGTAGCGCTCCTCACCGCAAAGACGGTGGGCGACTACAGGGATTCCATTGTCGATGCGCTGCAGGATGTGGAGCGTCTTTCGCAAACCATTCGCGCGCTGCTGCTGCTGTCGCAGGCCGAATCCGGCCAGCTGGCGATTCAGTGGCAACCGATAGACCTGGTGCCGTTGGCTGCGGACATTGTGGACCAGTTCCAGATTCCGGCCGAAGGTGCGCGCCTGACTCTGACGTCGTCGTTTCCGGAAGAATGCCCCGTGGAGGGCGACCGCATTCAGTTGGAGCGGCTGCTCTCAAACCTGCTGTCTAATGCGGTCAAGTACACCCCCGAGGGCGGCACGGTGCATGTGGCTGTCACGTGTGGCGCTGGGCTTGCGCGAATTGTGGTGGAAGACTCCGGACTGGGAATTCCGCAAGATAATCTGCCCCACATCTTCGACCGTTTCTATCGCGTTCCGTCCATGGATCGAGGGCCTGAAAAGGGGCTCGGGCTTGGCCTGAGCTTTGTCGCCTGGATCGTGAAAGCGCATCGCGGCACAATTGAAGTAGAGAGCCATCTTGGTTCCGGGACTAAATTCACCATCACTCTCCCGGCTGTCGTCCCGGCGCTCGTGCCTGAACTGCAAACGGCCGCCGATTCTGAGCCGTGATAGGAACGGTACACTACAGTAAAGCCCAATGAGCCTCGCTATCGAACAGTCAGAACGCGAAGGGATCGTCCTTCTTCATCTAAACGGCCGCCTGATCGTAGGAGATCCTGTTTCCGATCTGCGGGCGAAAATTACAGAGCTTTCAGAGAGCGGTTCGAACAATGTGGTGCTGAACTTCGCGGCAGTGGATTACATCGATAGCACTGGCCTGGGCGGCATGGTGATCGGATACACAACGCTGAAAAAGGCGGGCGGTGCGTTGAAACTGGTGCGCCTGAACCGCCGCAACATCGAGTTGCTTGTTCTTACCAAACTCTCCGGCGTCTTTGAAATATTCGAGGACGACCAGACCGCTGTAAACAGCTTCTTCCCAAATCGCGAGATCAAGAAATTCGATATCCTCGACTTTGTTCAGCAGCAGGAAGAACAGCCGGGCGATTGACGCTGGCTGGCGCGCCTGGCGCTTGGCGACTACGCATCACTGGAAGGGCGGACCTTCTCGTATTCATGACCAGGTAGGGCCAAGAGCCAGGCGGCGCCCATATTTCGATTCCTTAGCGTTCCCGGTGGGCATAAGTACTCCACACGCTGGGGGAGACAGCCGAAGTCCGCCTTGAGCGATCGGTGGGCAATTGGGAGTGATCGGGGGAAACTGCAAGCCATAAGTCGATTTGCAGTAAGTCAAAAGAGCGAAGACTGACTTCTTCGCAACACGCGCACTTCCCTTCAAGAAGTATCCGTGACAAGCTCAACCAAGCAGCCGAGATCAGACCTTCCTTGCCGCATTTCGGACAACGAAAGCTAATACGGTCGAACACCAGCGGTTCTGTCATTCACAACTGAGTGTGTAACTCGGGTCAATTATCTGAGCAGATTGTCCTTACGGGAAATCGCTGAATCGTCCGCAGTACTAAAGTAATGGCGGAGGTAATTGGAATGCGAAGACAGCTAAGTATTCCACCCTGCGGAGAAGAACTTCAGTTGTGCATCTATGGGCCTCTGGAGCAGAGCCATACTCCACCGCTATCACGATCTGCAAAACTGCGCTGAACTCCAGTGGGTATTCTGCCGTGCAAGCTTTATCGGTCACGGAAATTTTGCACCTGAATCTCGTTTAGCTCCAACAAGCCGCCCTCAACTTCTCCAAATCCCTTGCACCGTCATGCCACTATGAACCCGAGTAGAGGAGATTTACACCATGGCATCAGTCCGTCAGATTGAAGCGAACCGGCGCAATGCATCCGGCCCACATCAGATGACCAAAGCTGGCAAGGAAGCAGTCAGAGTAAACGCGATCCGTCACGGCCTCGCATCCCGCCTTCACGTCGTACTACCAGGCGAAGACTTGAATTTCTACGAGGAGCTCCGCGACTCGCTGCTTAGCGATTACGCCCCAGCCACAATACAGGAAGAACTTCTCGTCAATCAAATCGCCGAAAACTTTTGGCGGCTTCTCCGCGCCCGCTCCATGGAGAGCGGAAGTTTCTCCAGTGGACTTCTAAATCTCATCCGCGACTTCGATCTGCCGGAAGCACCCAAGGATGAAATGGTGCGGGGATCATACCTGGCAATGGCCTACACCAAAAATGACAAGGTCTTCGCCAAGCTGGGCCGCTATGAGACTACTATAGAGCGCTCCTACTACCGCGCAGTCCGTGAGCTAACCAAAATTCAGTCAACCCGGATTCGTTCTGTTTCGCAATCCGCCGCACCCGCCCCGGAAATCCGTTCTGTTCCGCAATCCGCCGAAAACCCGGATACGTCCGCCGCGCCGCTCACGCCGTCTGTCCCAATTCAGCAGCAGCCTGCATCTGCGCCGCCCGCCGCCAGTGGTCTTCAAACAAGCCCTTCATCCCCTCGGCAAAGCCCGTATGATCGAACAACAGAGAGGTCCAGCTTGGTTTCGTGATCACCGGGTCCAGTAAAGCGATCATGCCATGATGCCCATCAAACAGCGCCAGTTTCATCGGAAGAGCCTCGGCACGGCAAACCTCCACGCCAATGGTCTTGTATTCCTCCATTCGCTGTTCATGGACGCCGTCCACCGTCTTGCTTTCAAACAACAACCGGCACGAAACACCCCGCAAACGCGCCTGTTTCACCAACTGCTCATCCAGTGGATCCACCGCATAAGGTGGGCGCGAAAATTCGAGATACTCGAACTGCACTTCCGACAGCATGCGCCGGTACTGCGATGCGGTCTGCCCGGGCTCGCTGACGATACGCAGATAATCGAGAGTTCCCCGCCCTCCCTGGCCTTCCGAATAGGCGACGTTCAGATCCTCCACCAGTCCACCCGCAAAGCGGGCTTGCTCGGTGAGCTCCTGCTGCAGCGACTCGCCACGGCGGGCGAGATAACTGGGGATGGCCAGCGCAGGCTCCACAGCGGAGAACAGTTTCGTTTTCTCCTGCACCACTTGCGCAAAGCCTTTTTCTATCAGGCTGTCCAGCACCTCATAGATCTTCTGCCTCGGCACATGAGACCGCGCGGCCAATTCCAGGGCCTTGAAACGCGGGTGTCCCACCAGCACCAGGTACGACCGCGCTTCATAAGCGTTCAACCCGATCTGCTGCAATCTGCGCCAAAAGCGCTGAAAATCGATCTCCGGCAGTTCTTTGGTCATCTTGATTTCTGCCAGATAACCTATCACATGAATGCAACCGGTGGAGTCCGCGGTTTTAAGCGCTGTTCTAACCGTGGTGTGAGGGTTGCTCCGGCGGTGAATGATACAATCGCCCATAGCTGGTGTTTGAAAGAAAGGAGGTGGCAGGCACGATGCCTACACTGCTTGATTTCCCCCGAACGTTGGGTTCCTTGCGCCAGAGCGGTTTCACCGAAGAACGGCTCGCTCACCGTAGCGTCAAAGACGAACTTCGAAACAATCTGATATGCCGGCTTCGTACGCGGCAATCGTTGTTTCCCGGTATCGTCGGTTACCAGGACACCGTCACTCCGCAAATCGTCAACGCAGTTCTCTCCCGCCATAATTTCATTCTTCTGGGACTGCGCGGACAGGCGAAAACGCGGATCATCCGGTTATTAACTACTCTGCTGGACGACGCGATACCGTACATCGCCGGATGTGAAATCCGCGATAATCCATACGCGCCCATTTGCAAACGCTGCAAGGAACTGATTGTTGAGATGGGGGAGGAAACTCCCATTGCATTCCTCACTCCCGGGGAGCGGTACGTCGAGAAACTCGCGACGCCGGATGTGACCATCGCCGATATGATCGGCGATATCGATCCCATCAAGGCCGCGCGGCGCGGACAGAATATCTCCGATGAATTGACAGTTCACTACGGCTTGCTGCCGCGCGCTAATCGCGGCATATTCGCCGTGAATGAACTGCCTGACCTTGCAGGCAAGATTCAGGTTGGTCTGTTCAACATCATGCAGGAAGGCGATGTGCAGATCAAAGGCTATCCCATACGATTGCCTCTGGATTTGATGCTGGTCTTCACTGCCAATCCCGAAGATTACACCGCGCGCGGCAAGATCGTTACACCGCTCAAGGACCGGATCGGCAGTGAGATCCGGACGCATTACCCCCTCACCATCGAGCAAGGTTTGGAGATCACGAATCAGGAGGCATGGACCAGCCGGAACTCGTCGATGCGGGTTTCCATCCCTGGGTACATCCGAGAAGTGATCGAACAAGTCGCGTTCCTTGCCCGTGAGGACAAGAAGGTCGATAAGCGCTCGGGCGTATCCCAACGGCTCCCCATCTCCGTGCTAGAGAGCGCCGTTTCCAATGCGGAACGGCGCGCATTGAAAGCCGGCGAGGATCTTGCGGTCCCCAGGGTGCTCGATATTTATGCGGCACTGCCGTCAATGACCGGAAAACTCGAACTGGAGTATGAAGGCGAGTTGAAAGGCGGCGACTTTGTGGCGCGGGAGTTGATCCGCACCGCCGTAGGTAAGGTGTACAACACCTATTTCGACGGCGTGAACGTCTCGCAGATCACTCGATGGTTTGAGATGGGTGGATCGATTCGCCTGGATGAATCGCTTGATTCAGCGAAGATGGTCGGCGAACTCGGCGGTATCCAGGGCCTGATGGAACGCACCGGCAAACTCGGCTTGAGCGAGAATGAACCCGATGCGGTCCGTGCCTCAGCCGGTGAATTTCTGTTGGAGGGCCTGTACGCTCACCGGCGCATCAACCGCAGTGAGGAACTGGGCTTCACCGCTGGTGAGAAGGAACGAAAGCGGGAACGGGAGAGCGGCCCCGATCCGGAAGATTACCGCCGTCCGAGTTCGCGCAAGCAGTTCAATTGAGGCGTCATAGTGAAGTGGATTAACTACTCGCGCTACACCGGTGACGACCTGGGTATCACTTCGGAAGATCTGATAAAGGCGCTGTCGGAGTTCTTTCTGCAAAGCGGGTTCAGCAACCAGTACATGCAGTTCAACGAGATGAACCAGCAGTCGCTCGAAGATCTGAAGGAAGCGATTGAACGGGCGTTGCGGGAAGGCAGTCTGTTTGATGAGCGGCAAGCCCAGCAGATGGCCGATCAGCTTGAAAAGATGTCCGCGGAGGAGTTTAACAAGCTGGTCAACCGGCTGGTGCAGAAGCTCGCCGAAGACGGCTATGTGACGGTTGACCAGAAGGGCGAAGGGCAAGATGCGGAGCCGCGAGATGTGAAGGTGGAGATCACCGATAAGTCGGTTGACTTCCTGAGCTTCAAAACGTTGAAGGATCTGCTGGGCAGTTTGGGCAAGTCGAGTTTTGGCGCCCATGATACGCGCGATATGGCGACTGGTGTTGAGGCGAGCGGCGCACCGAAGCAATATGAGTTCGGCGATGTGCTGAACCTGGACGTCAGTGAGACCCTGTTCTCTGCGATGAAGCGCGAAGGCGTTCAGGTGCCTCTGAACCTGGAGTACTCCGACCTTCACGTGCATCAGTCGGAGTACCAGAGCTCCTGCGCCACGGTCTTGATGCTGGATTGCAGTCACAGCATGATTCTGTACGGCGAGGACCGGTTCACGCCGGCCAAGAAGGTTGCCATGGCGTTGGCGCACCTGATCCGGACGCAGTATCCGGGTGACAGTCTGCGCCTGGTTCTGTTCCAC
Organism: Bryobacterales bacterium; assembly: GCA_038200305.1. Lineage (GTDB taxonomy): Bacteria > Acidobacteriota > Terriglobia > Bryobacterales > Bryobacteraceae > JANXXV01. Next base: position 21,327 of record JBBPYD010000196.1, on the reverse strand, counting down.
GATTCGGCGGAGGAGCTTCGGGTTTCCGAGTTGGCGCGTGTGCAGGTGGGGCCGTATTACACGAACACGCGGGACGGTCTGATTCTGGCGCAGCGGTTGTTAAACCAGGAAAAGAAAGACATGAAGCAGATCGTCATGATCACGGATGGAAAGCCTTCCGCACTGACGCTGGATGATGGACGCGTGTACAAGAACGCGTTTGGCTTGGATCCATTGGTGATCAGCCGGACGCTGGAAGAAGTGAGCCGCTGCAAGAAACAGGGAATTTTAATCAACACTTTCATGTTGGCCAGCGATTATGGGTTAGTCCAGTTCGTGCAGAAGGTGACCGAGCTTTGCCGTGGAAAGGCTTACTTCTCCACGCCGCTCAACCTGGGCCAGTATTTGTTGATGGATTATATGAACAGGAAGACCCGCACCATCCATTAAATTGAGATAAAGTAACAGCACCAGGAGGACGTTATGCAACGGAGAACCTTTTTCGGTAGTGCGGCAGGCATGGCCGGTTTAGCGCTGTCTTCTCAAGGCGGGGCCAGCGCGGCGGTGAAGGCGGGCGATATTCCCAAGCGCACGTTTGGGAAGACCGGCGAGAAGCTGACCATCATCGGACAGGCCGGCGGACGCTTTCCCATGTGCAGCTATGAAGATGCCAAAGCCATCACGCAACGGGCCTACGATTTGGGCATCAACTACTTCGATACCGCCCGGATCTATTGGGGCGGCCGGTCGGAGGAAGTCTACGGCGACGTGTTGCCGCCGGTGCGCAAAAACATCTTCCTAACCACCAAGTCGCCGGAGCGTTCCCGCAAGGGCGCGGAAGCGGATTTGGAGAAATCGCTGCGTGCCTTGAAGACGGACCACGTCGATCTCTGGCAGATTCATCAGGTCAGCGAGATGAAAGAAGTGGAGGAGATCTTCGCTCCAGGCGGCGCAATCGAGGCGTTTGAGGCAGCGAAGAAAGCGGGTAAGTGCCGCTTCATCGGCTTCACCGGGCATCACGATCCGCATGTACATCTGGCCATGCTGAAGGCATACGACAAGTACGACACTATTCTGATGCCGCTGAATCCCGCCGATCCTGGGTACCTCAGTTTTGAGAAACTGGTGCTTCCCATCGCGGTAGAGCGCGGCATGGGCATCCAAGGAATGAAGAGCACGGCGAATTCGAAACTGCTCCACTCGCTCAATCTGAAAGAGTGCTTGAGTTACGTGCTGAGCCTGCCAATTCACTGCCTGGCTCTGGGCTGCACAACCATCGGGCAGATTGAAGACGATGTGCGGATCGCCCAGCAGTTCAAGCCCTTGACCGGCGACGAAAGTGCGAAACTCCGCGCGCGCGCCGAAAAGTTCAAAGGACCGGCACTGGAAGATTGGAAACGGAATACCACACAGGCCCGCATCGTTCCGCACACCGACGGAGTCGCCGGTTAACACTTTGTAGCGGGAACCGTCTTGCCCAGCGAAGGAGGACGGTTCCCTATGAAGACAAGAACCAACCTGATAGATGGCCAGCGCAGCGGCAGTCATGATGACGCCGCTGCTGGCAGGCATGATGTGGCTTGAGTTCGGCAATCCTGCGGCGAATAACGATCCAAAAGCGAAAGACGCGCTGGCCGTTGTTCGTGCGGCGGGTTGTCACGATCCGGAGCACGCAATATTCTCGGCCACTGCCGAGGGCAAGGTGGAGGGCAAGAGGAAGTCGATACCGCTCGAAGTGGTGGACCTCTCCACACCTGGGATGCACGCCATCAAAGGCAAGCTGCCGGAAGGAGGCGCGTGGATCATTTCCGTTGCCTCTTCTTTGAACGGGAAGTTTCTCGCCAGCGCGATTGTCCCCGTGTCCGCAAAGGGCGTGGAGCGCGCATCGGCCAAGACGATCTATCGCCCGGTCACCGATGACGACCTGGCACAGGCACTACGGCCGTAAATGCTTATCTAAGAATTCGAAGGTCCCTACGCCGTGAATGGTGTGGGGGCCTTGGAAGAATTCAATCGCGGTCCGCTCCGGGATCCCGAGTGCGGCATAGAAGCGGCGGACCTTGGCGTATTCATAGGCGACCCATTCGTCAATGCCCACTTGGTCGTTGTGGCCGCGTTCCACCATGAACGGACGGGGGGCAATGAGGCTGGCGAGTTCGGCGTAGTTATAGGTGTTCGCCAGGTTGAACTCCCCGATTTCGTACTCGCTAGTGAACATGTAGCTGAACGGCTCCTCCACACTGGTTGTCTTCCAGATCCATTCGTTGAAGTCGCCGGAACAGATGACGACCGCGTACTTCTCGATCAACGGCGGAACGCGAATAGCGGTCTTTCCGCCGTACGAGAGTCCGTAGAATCCGATACGCGATGCATCGACGAAGGGCAGTGTCGATAACCAATCGACGGTCCGTTGATGCTGGCCGGTGATGAATGAGAACAGCGTCAGCTTGAGTGGATTGGCACGCCGGACGATCAGCCGGAAACGCTCGTCACCAATGTACGGGTTTTGTGGAGCATAGACGATGTATCCCTTCTCGGCGAGCTTAGCCCCGAACTGATGATAGAAGCCTTCAGCGCGGGCATTAGTCGATTCGATGACGTCTTTCGGTTGTCCCGCGAGTCCGTGTTGGGTGACCACAACAGGCCGGCGCTCGCCGGCTTTGAGATCCTTCGGGACAAGCAAAATGCCCGAAGCGAAGACATCGGGCCAGACGGGGAGGACAACCTCATAACCAGTGAACTTGGGGTTGTCGTAAACGCGGCGCGTTCGGGCAGACATCGGCTCTGAGGGATCGGGGAGCTTGCCGATGATCTCTTCATAAAAGTAGCGGCGGTACGGGCCGGTGGTCGCGTTCCACTTCTCTATGGACGACGCGTCCGCTTTGGCCCAGAACTCGCGGCGGCGCAGAGGCGAAATGCGGATCAGGGTTTGGGTGTACTCGACGAGTTGATCGAACTGCCGGTGCATGCGGGCGGCGGCTTGATCCGCGGGGAGTTCGGGGATCGGGAGATGCGCCGATGCCGGAGCGGACATCGAAACCGGCGCCGGCATCTTCTGTTTCAGGATGGACCAGATGTTCCGGTCAATCGGCTGGCGCCAGAACGGCACGTTCAGATCGGGGTAGTCGTAGAGCGATGTACTGGCGATCCGGGCATCGATCGCCGCGGCGTATCGGGCGATGATTGCGCCTTCTCCATAGCCAATCACCCGGATCGGCAAAGGCGGCCTAGCCTTGGCGAAGTAATCGACAGCGGCGAGCACCTTCTGCACCTCGTATCCGATGATGTGGCGGCCCGCCTGATAAGCCATGCGGTAAATGAACTCGCGATGGCTCTGGTTCGTCATCTTGATGCGCGGGTTGCCGGACCAGGTGCTGTTGCGGTCGATGATGACTGGAATCAGAACCTTGCTGTGCGGCTCGTTCAGACGGGAAGCGAGCGATTCGGGACTCATGCCGGCATCGGGAATGGCGATCACATAAGAAGTGGGCGCTCCCTTGGGAGTGAGCAGTACTCCTTCCGCATCGACGCCTTTGAGTACGGGCCATCGGGCTGATTCGATATTGAGGGCGTATGGTTTTGTATCTAGATCGGTGAACGGAATCCTGGGGTCGACGGCCCCGATCAGAATCCGTATAGTATCTGGCGTAGTGGGCGCCGGCTGGTTTGTGGCGAGCGCCCGATCCAGGTAACGTTCAATGCCTTCGAGCATTTTTACCCAGAGGTCGCCCGTTTCAGTAAGAGGTTGAGTTCCCGGCAGCGTCACTAGAAACGCGATCGTCAGTAAGCAAGTGAGCATGTTGTATTCGGACGTAGTGGTTCAGCATATCGCGAAACATAGAACCGGTGCCGGCTATGGCCGTGGAGTATGCGCGCTTCCGGCTTCCAGCAGGACCTTCACAGTGTCAGTCTGACATTTGCCAATCGTGAAGCGGTCGATATCGCCAACACCGGTGATTGCGAGGTCGAGCGCGGTGATGCCCGCATCCGTGCGCATAGCCGGATCGGCGCCTTTCTCTAACAGCATCCGGACGATATCCGTGTAGCCGTATCCGGCCGCCATCATTAGCGGTGTATCGCCGTTCGATTGTGTGTGATTGACCTTCGCTCCAAGGTCAATCAGGGCCTCGGCCGTGCCGATCCGATTCTTGTGAATGGCGTGCATCAGCGGCGGCCACGAATTGACTCCGGCTGGTTGATTTGGATCGGCCCCCGCTGCGATCAGCAGAGGAATTCCAGCCTTATTTCCGGCGCGCGCGGCTGAAATCAGAGCACCCTGAATTTCACCGGCACTTGCATCCTTGAGCAACGCTTCGATGTCCGCCTCTGTTCCATGCGCCGCCGCTTTCCCCAAAGGAGTGGTGGGAGAATCGCCGCAGCCAGAGAGGAAGAGACTGATTATCGCAAGCACAATCAGGTCTTTCATAAGCAAAGTATATGCCGGTTACTTGCTAATGTAAAGTACTTTCTTGCACTCAAATTAGATAAGATGAAATTTGACCCCACCCATTCCAGTAGAGGAGCAGCTCACTTATCTAAAGAAGGGCCTGGCGGAGTTGATCCGTGAGGAAGACCTTCGCGAGCGCTTGAAGCAGGCGGCTGTCAAAGGCCGTCCTTTGCGCGTAAAGGCGGGCTTCGATCCAACAGCGCCCGATCTACACCTGGGTCACACAGTGCTGCTGCGCAAGATGAAGCATTTTCAGGATCTTGGGCACACGGTCATTTTCCTGATCGGAGACATGACCGGGCTGATCGGCGATCCGACTGGCCGCAATTTGACGCGCCCGCCAATGACTCGGGACGAGATCGCGGCCAACGCGGAGACGTATAAGGCACAGGTCTTTAAGATTCTAGATCCCGAAAAGACCGAAGTCCGCTTTAACAGTGAGTGGCTGGAGGGAATGAAGTTTGAGGATATGGTCCGGCTGTGCGGCCGCTATACCGTGGCTCGCATTCTGGAGCGCGATGATTTCTCAAAGCGCTACAAGGACGGCATTCCGATTTCGGTTCATGAGCTTCTGTACCCCCTGGCCCAGGGCTACGATTCGGTAGCGCTCCAATGCGATGTGGAGATGGGGGGCACGGATCAGAAATTCAACTTGCTGGTGGGGCGGGAACTTCAGCGCGACTACGGGCAGCCTTCGCAGATTGTGGCGACGGTGCCGATTCTTGAGGGCCTGGACGGCGTGGAGAAAATGTCCAAGTCCAAGGGCAATTACATCGGAATCACCGAACCTCCGAAAGTCATGTTCCGGAAGATCATGCAAATCAGCGATGATCTAATGTACCGGTATTACGAGTTGCTCACGGATCTGCCATTGGCTGAGATCAGCGCACTAAAGCGGCAGAATCCGATGGAGAACAAGCTGGCGCTCGCCGAACGGGTTGTCCGTGATTTCCACTCTGCCGAAGAGGGGCGTGAAGCCGCGGCGGCATTCGACAGCGAAGTGCGGAAGGGACAGACGCCGGCTGATATCCGAACCGTCCCCATGCCCGGCGTGGCGTGGCGGCTGGATAAGCTGCTCGCAAATACGGGACTGGCGGAATCTGTTACGGACGCCGTGCGGAAGATCAAGGCCGGCGCTGTAGAAATTGACGGCGCCCGGCAATCCGAATTGCACATGGTGAAATTCGAAGGTACTATCACGATCCGCGTGGGAAAGAAGTGGTTGAAAGTTTCGTCTCAATAAATGCAGTGCCTTAAGTTACTGGTTTGCCGAGTCTTTCTTCGGCTTACGAACAGCGATATCCAAACGCTTTATCTTCTGATTGAGGGTAGATAGAGGGATGTGGAGGCTTTCGGCGGCTTCGGTTTGGCTCCAGTTGACCGCTTCCAAGTGCTCGACGATCTTCTTGCGCTCAAAATCGGCCACGATTTCGAAGAGGGATGCATCCGGTGGCAGACTGCCGCTTTCATCCCTTCTTACTTTGAGACCGCCCGCCTGTAAAATCTGATCGGGCAGAACGTCGACCGAGACGTTTTCTTCGGAAGCCAGGACAACGGCCCGCTCAATGGCATTTTCCAGCTCGCGGACGTTACCGGGCCAGTTGTGGTCCATCAAAAGCTGCATTGCGTCGGGTACGAATTGGAGCCGGTGCCGGCCGGACGGATCTAAGAACTTGCGGTTCTCTTCGCAATATTTTTGGAAGAAGTGGTCGACCAAAAGAGGGATGTCGCTCTTGCGGTCACGCAATGGCGGCAGCGCGAGATTGATTACGTTCAAACGGTAGTAGAGATCCTCGCGGAAGCGGCCTTCCTCCACCATACGGCGCAGGTCCGAGTGAGTGGCGGCGATGATCCGGACATCCACTCTTACCACCTGGTTCGATCCCAGCGGCATGAACTCTTTCTCCTGGATGACGCGCAGGAGCTTGGTTTGCGTTTCAGGGCTGATGGTGCCGATCTCATCGAAAAAGATGGTCCCGCCGTTAGCCACTTCGAAGTAGCCCTTCTGGTTGGCGAACGCGCTGGTGAAGGCTCCTTTCACGTGTCCGAAAAGAGTGGATTCCAGCAACTCCACCGGGAGCGAGCCGCTGTTGACGGCCACAAAAGCTTTGTCGCTGCGGGCCGAATGGGCGTGGATCGCCTTGGCGATGATTTCCTTTCCAGTGCCGGTTTCGCCGGTCAGCAGAATGGTGGCGCGGCTGGGAGCGACCTGTGAAACCAGGTCGAAAACCTTCTGCATGCGGTCACTCTTGCCGATGATGTTGGGAAAACTGTAGCGCTGTTTGAGGGCACGCTTGAGCTCGGTATTTTCGCGCTCCAGACGGCTCTTCGCGATCATGTTGCCGATTTCCACCAGCAACTTTTCGTTATCCCAGGGCTTGGAGAAATAGTCGTTTGCACCCGCTTTCAGGGCCTGAACCGCGACTTCCACCGAACCGTAGGCGGTAATGAGAATGATGGGCGTTTCCGCATCGCGCTGGCGGAAATCCTGCAGGAGTTCAATGCCGGAACGGTCGGGCATCATGAGATCGAGCAGCACCAGATCGTACTGGCCCTTTTCAAGACGGTCCAGACCTTCGGTTGCGTTTGCCGCCAGTTCAATGAGATAGCCTTCCATCTCAAGCAGCGTTTCCAGGCTCTCCCGGATATCGGCCTCATCGTCAATGATGAGTACCCGGCCTTTGAAGGGGGGAACTATAGAGTCTTCGTTGTTCAGCAGATCAGGCATTCACCGGCTTTCGAGCGAAAGGAAGCTCAAGATGAAACAGTGTACCAGCGCCGGACTCACTTTGCACTTCGATAGATCCGCCGTGTTCGCGCACAATGCCGTAAGTGACGGAGAGACCAAGCCCCGTACCCTTGCGAGCGGCCTTGGTCGTGAAAAAGGGATCGTAGATTCGGGAAAGATGCTCGGGCGGAATTCCCTGCCCGGTGTCGGCCACCTCAATCCGGGCAGATTCTTCGCCGGATTTGGTGGTGATGGTCAAAGAGCCGCCGCCATTCATGGCGTCACGGGCATTGAGCACCAGATTCAGGAAAACCTGTTGCAGTTTGCCCGCATTCCCCTTGATGGGTGCGAGGTGATGCTCCAGATTAAGGTGGACTTTGACGCTTGAGTTCTCCAGTTGATGGCCGACCAGCGAGACGGTATCGAGGACGACGCGGTTCAGATCGACATCCTCAAACTCAGCGGTAGAGGTTCGGGAGAAGTTCAGCAGCGAGTTGACAATTTCGCTGGCGCGGAAAGTTTGTTTCGCAATTTTCTCCAGAAGTCTCGATTTCTGATCGTCGCCCGACACCTGCTTGGCCAGTAACTGCGCGTAGGTGGAGATCACCGCAAGAGGCGTGTTCACTTCATGTGCTACACCGGCGGCAAGCAGTCCTATCGAGCTGAGTTTGTCGGCCTGGACCAGGCGGCGTTCGAGCTCGGAACGATCGGTAATGTCGTCGAAGATGATCAATCGGCCGATCTGTTTTTGTTCTTTCGAGACCAGCGGAGCGATGGCCAGATTGAGAATCGCTTCGCGCGGAATGGATTCGGGCGCGTGCTTGACCAAACCGTTGCCGTTGCCACTTCCGTTGCCGTGGCCATTGACCTGAGCGGCCATGGTCCGGATGGTCAAGGCAGAGACGATTGCCCTTGAGGGCCGCAAGGCGAACTTGTATATGTTGTGAATTCCGGTCTGGCCGCGGACTTCTTCAAACTTCTCGCAGAGTTCTTCGGGGAATAGGTCGGCCAGCGGCCGGCCCAGCGCGAGGTGGCGCGGGATGCCGGTGAGCCGCTCGATTTCCGTGTTCCAGCTCTCCACACAATCCTGAAGGTCGGCGGCGAGCACACCCACGTTGATCGATTCGACGATGTTCTCGCTGAATTCCTTGAGCCTTTCGTATTCGCCCACTTTCTGCTGGAGGGAACAGTATAGCCGGGCGTTCTCGATGGCAATCCCGACATATCCAGAGAGAGTCACCAGGAGTTCAAGATCGTCGCTGGAGAGAAAATCACCTTTATCCGTGCGGCTGACGCCCAGATACGCGATAGTGCGGCCACGAACTGAGCACGGGAGGTAATAAGTGAGATCGAGATCGGCGATGGTATGCCGGACCGAGGCTGGCCACTCGCGTGAGACTACATCCAGAGCGTGACGGGTGCGTTCAAAAAACAGATACGGCTGATCGGGTTTAGCGGAGAGAAAGCTGAGGTCGAAATGAGTGTTTTCGCGATAGCGTTCGATTTTGCCGGTAGCCATCCGGAGTTCAAACGCGCCCTCACCTTGCTCTTCCGGAGATGCCTCCTGAATGAAGAACGCGAGATGGCGGATGGAGAGCGTCCGGAGCAGCCGGTCGGATACAGATTCGAGCATCGTGTGCAAGTCGGTTTCCGAGCTGAGCTCACGGGCGAACTCAACCAGCGTGCGGCGGTAGTCGTAACGGTCCTTATAGAAGTAATAGCGGTCGAGCTGCTCCTGTATCCAGTTGCGAATGGGCTGGAAGACGAACGTAGCGACAAAGATCAGCGTGATGACGGCGGTGGGGCTAAGATCGTCAAACTTGCCGAGCGCGAGGAACAGAGCGTAGAAAACGCCAAGAACCGCGAGAGTTGCAAGCGTGTAAACATAACCCTGCTGAAAGATAACATCAACATCCATTAGGCGGTAACGCACGATGGCATAGGCCCAGGTGAGTGGAATCAGCGGTAGGAAAAGCACCGCGAGCTGCATGTAAGGCCCAGGCGCCGCGCCAAGCATATAAGGCAGCACGTAGAGGCTTGTGAACGGCAGGATTCCGAGGATGGCGCCGTTACGAAGCCATTTGAGCTGCTGGCGAACAATGGCGTCCTCTGTCCGGCGGTACTCCAAACTGAGGGCGGCCGCACCAAGCAGGTAGACCACGCTGAGGAAGCCGAGCAGTATCCGGTCGAGCAGCCAGCGAAGCTCGATGGCGCTCATCGCGATCCGGATGTTTCCGAACGCAATCCCGATGGTAATCAGCAGCAGGGCGGTGGCCGGAACGTACAGAAGCATCCAGCGGAACCTGCCGCGTAGCCAGCCGCGAGCTTCGGGGAATGTGAGACAAAAGTGCAGAAAGATGGTGGGCGCGAAAAGCCCGGCGGCAATATTGCCCCAGTAAATTACCTGATCGAAGGCATTGAGCTTTCCAGTGTAATGGAAGGTGGACAATACAAAGCTAGAGAGACACAGAATTAGAAAATGTAACGATTTTGGAGCGTTGCCGCGCCGGAAATAGACAAACAAACCAATGAAAAGATAGGCCACTCCCACTGCATACTGGTAGGAGACGGCGTATTCCGGGACTCGTTCTCCGATGCTGACATTGGCCTTGAACTCAATGCCCTGGCGCTGAACCACGTAATCGGCGTGTTGCCATGGACCCAGGCGGATGAGGACTTGAGCGACATCAATCGCGCTTCCGATGCGTATGCCTTTGACTTTCACCAACACGTCGTTGGCGCGAATGCCGGCGTTTTCACCGGGACTGCGCGGGGCGACATGCAAGGCTTGTACGACGTTCTTTCCATTGGGTTGGGGCCGGTCGACCCAGGTGACGCCATCTTCCGGGAGGCGATAGCGCTTGGAGAGTTGAAAATTTTGCTGAAAATTGATGAAGGCGGAAGCTATCGCGGCCACGGTAAGAATCACCAGCAGCGCGTTTGCGAATTGGACTTTGAGTTCTTTCACTACCGCGACCTTCCCACCGCGCCCAGGTGAACGACACCTCGACGATCCTCTCGTAGCAAGTCCAATGCCAGCAAAACCAGACCCTTCTTATCATTGAGATTACATCATTTTTCAGCGACATACAAAGCAAATCAGATTAACGATTCCGGAAATTGGGAGAAAAACACTATGCGGATGTGTAGATATGGGTCGAGAGAGGGTTGGCTTGGGGTTAGTCTGCTTGTACCCCTATGTTTTAGCTCTACGTCCAAACGCCAGCAGACGAGGCTTGACCTCGGCGGGGTTGGGGCCTAGAATTAAGTTGGTTCCTGGTGTATACCGTTCTTTGAGGAACAGTAGTCATGACATCCAAATCGATATCCGCAGTGACAGTGATTTCAGGCGCTCTACTCTTCGGCGGCGTAACGTACGCCGCGAAGAAGAATGCCGACGAAGGCCAACGTGAGACGGTAGCGAAGCCGTTGACCGACAAGCAGCGCAAAAAGCAGGAAGAGAAGCTGCGCAAGGAACTTGAGACCCCGTACCGGAAATGGCTGACCGAAGATGTCGGCTACATCATTACGGATGAAGAGCGGCAGGCGTTCCACGGACTGAAGACGGATGACGAGCGGCAGAACTTTATCGAACAGTTCTGGTTGCGCCGCGACCCGACCCCGGACACCGCCGAGAATGAATTTAAAGAAGAGCATTACCGGCGTATCGCCTACGCGAACGAACGGTATGCGTCGGGGATCCCCGGATGGAAGACGGATCGCGGGCGCATCTATATTACCTTCGGTCCGCCGGCGGAAAACGAATCGCATCCTTCGGGCGGCAGCTATGAGCGGCCTTATGAAGAAGGCGGCGGAACCACTTCGACCTATCCGTTCGAAATATGGCGCTACCGCTGGCTGGAGGGGATCGGCACCGACATCACGATCGAGTTTGTAGATCCGACAATGACCGGTGAGTACCGCATGACGATGGACCCATCAGAGAAGGACGCTCTCTTGATGGTTCCGGGCGCCGGTTTGACGATGATGGAACAGATGGGGCTCTCGTCGAAGACCGATCGCTTCAATCGTACGGATGGTACGCATCTCGGTACGGGCAACAGTCCCCTGCCCTCGAAAATGAACCAGTTTGAGCGGCTTGAACAGTTTGCGAAATTGCAGAAAGCGCCGCCGGTGAAGTTCAAGGATCTGGAGGCGGCGGTCAATTCGACCATTAAGTTCAACCTGCTTCCGATGAAGACCCGCGCCGATTACATGCGGATGACGAACTCCACCGTGTTGACCAGTATGACGCTGCAATTCGATAAGAAAGATTTGCAGTTTGGCCAGAAGGACGGGGTATCGAAAGCCGTGGTGAACATCTACGCACGGATCACTTCGATGTCGCGCCGGGTTGTGAACGTGTTTGAAGACGTGGTGACAGTAGAGGTTCCAACCGAGTTACTGGGCGAGGCTTCGAAGGGCGCCTCGATGTATCAGAAGTCGGTTCCACTTGCTCCTGGAAAGTACCGTTTAAATATTGTCGCCAAGGACATTATCGGCGGCACGATGAATAATTACGAAATGGCGCTGGACGTACCGCACTTCGACGATGAGAAGCTGGCGTCGAGCACCGTGATTCTGGCCGATCTGATTGAGAAGGTGCCGACCAAGAGTATTGGAACCGGGCAGTTCGTTATAGGAACTTCAAAAGTCCGGCCGCGGCTAAGCGATAACTTCAAGCGCGATGAGAAGTTGGGGCTGTACATCCAGCTCTATAATTTTTCCCCGGATGAGAAGACGCAAAAGCCAAATGGTTCGATTGATTATGAGGTTGTGAAGAACGGCACCAATCAGAAGGTGTTCGAGTTTACTGAAGAGGTATCCAAGATCGATAATGCGTCGTCGAACCAGACGACGGTTGAGAAGATACTGCCTTTAAAAAACCTGGAGCCGGGGCAGTACACGCTCAAGATGAAGGTGCTGGACCGCAATAGCAAGCAGACGCTTACCCCGTCCGCTTCCTTTACGGTAAACTGAGGGTGATGGCCGGGGACGGCCTATTATGAGCGCTCAGAAGTTTGGCCTTGCGGCTACCTTGTTGGCCGGTGTTTTTTGGACCAGCAGTCTATGCACGGCGTCCTCGCCTCTAAAGCTCTCTGGAGAGCTAGCCGGAGCTGTAAAGGATGGTGCCGGCATTCCGCAGATGGGCGCAACCGTCCTGTTATTTAACCGTTACGACCGGCTGGTGCAAAAGACATTCTCAAGCGCTAAAGGCGAATTCCTCTTTGCTTCTCTGGTTCCAGATCTATATTCTGTCCGCATCACTCTTTCCAGCTTCGTTCCCGCGGTGAAGAACAATATCGCGATCCAGCCGGGTATGAAAAGCCTTTTGGTTATCAATCTGGCGACGTTGCTGAGCTCGATCGAACTAGTGTCCACCGGTCCCAGCACCGGACCTTTGATGAGCGATGACTGGCGATGGGTTTTGCGAAGCACCATGACCACGCGCCCGGTATTGCGGATCTTACCGAAAGTGGACATTAGCGATCCCGCCGACCGGCAGCTTGCGATGTTCAGCGATACGCGCGGCATGGTGAAACTCTCTTCCGGCGAAACGAACCCATTTTCCTCGATTGGAAATCAGCCTGACTTGGGCACGGCATTTGCGCTGGCTACCTCGCTCTACGGCAACACTCATTTACAGTTCAGCGGAAATATCGGGTACGCGCTGAACTCCACGTTACCAGCCGCTGGTTTCCGTACCAGCTTCCGCCGAAGCGATGAGAGTGGACCGGAAGTGAAGCTTACAGTACAGCAACTTTCGTTACCCACGCGCGGCATCTTCCCGCTGCTGGGTGGGCAGGGGCAGGAGAACGTGCCTGCGCTCCGAACACTATCATTGGTGGTTTTGGACCGCTTAGATATTACGGATGCAATCAGTCTGGAGTATGGCGCTTCGCTCGATTCCGTGACATTCATGGATCGGCTGAATTATGTCAGCCCGTTTGCGCGTTTGAATTATCACGTAAGCGGGAACGGGACAGCGTCTTTGGGGTATAGCTCCGGCGCGCCGCCGGTGGAACTGGTTGGCTCTGGGAAAGATGCGGACGGAAGCTTACAACAGGACATGGCCGCGCTAACCATGTTCCCTCGCGTTTCGCTGCGCAATGGGTCCGCGCTGGTGCAGAGGGCACAAACGCTGGAGGCAGGCTACAGGTACACGGAGGGAAGTAGAACCTATAATATCGGTGTGTACCATGAAGCGGTGGGCAACGGTGCTCTTACGATGACCGCGCCTGCTGGATTCTACGGTGGCGGAGACCTTCTGCCGGAGTTGTCGTCGAGTAGTTCTGTCTTCAACATCGGAAATTATTCGCGAACCGGATTCATGGCTTCCATTACGCAGAATCTGAATGACAACTACAACGTAACGCTGGCTTATGGCGATGGCGGGACACTACGCACTGAGAGCCGTACCTTGACGTCTGACAATCCAGATGAATTGCGCGGATTGATCCGGCGCGGGCAGCATCAATGGGTAATGGGGCGCATTTCCGGAACCGTGCCGGTGACGGGCACAAAGTTCTCAGGCAGTTATGAATGGACCGATTATCGCTCGCTAACTCCGGGTCATGTGTATTTGGTGCAACAGATCTACCCTGAAGCGGGTTTGAATGTCCGGATTCGACAACCGATACCGCAATTTGGATTCCTCCCTGGGAGACTGGAAGCGACGGCTGAGTTCCGGAATATGCTGGCACAGGGCTATTTGCCGCTATCCACCGCCGCGGGCCGCAGTATCGTGCTGACGAATAGTCCGAAGGCCGTCCGCGGCGGCGTTAGTTTTATCTTCTAAAGCTCACCAGAAACCCTGCCACGAATTGAAGGCATTCCGGGAACAAGCAGAGTTCATGCGGGAATCCAGTGGCTCTATCAATATTGAGAAGACACTACTAAAAGCTTTGAGAGTTCTGAAACTCTTAAGATTCTCCACTACGTTTTGTGGTGGCTTCGCCGTTCAGGAACACGGTTATCGCCGGTTCACAGTGGATGTTGACCTTATCGTTCCGGGCGTCCAGTTCGCCCGTGAGAAGTTGTCGATGAACGGATTCAAGACGAATCCCGATTACAAGATGACTGACGGAGAGACGAAAGTCGAAATTGATGTTTTCCCGGGTGAAGGTAAAGTGGGACCGGGCCGGGTTAGTTTTCCCATGCCAACAAAAGTTTCCGACATGCCGCAGATATTAAGCTCATCCAAAGTTAATCGCCCTCTACGAAACTTTGCAGTCGATGAAAAGGTACGGAATTGTATTACGCTTTGGAATGAGATTCACAAAGCGGGAAAATGGACCGTAGCGGCGACAAGTTTGTATGTTGCTCTATTTGGGTAGGCCGAAGGCGTATATGCGGCCGTCGTATGTGCTCACGTAGAGGCGGCCATCGGATAGAGCCAGTCCACCGTAGTGGTTCCAGCTATCGATCTGCCCTTTGGTGGAAGCGATTTCTTTGCCAGTTTCAGCATCCAGCGCGTAGAGGACCGCGTGCGTTAGATCGTTGCCGCCAGAGAATCTGCGGCCTGCGGTTTGGCCTCCTGGTTCGGTTTGCGACGTGAGCCAGGCTGCATCGCGATCGGCTCCGGGTTCTCCAACGTTCACCTGAATTTGCGCGCCGCCGAAAAATCCTCTGGGAGGACGCGGAGCGCCTGGGGGAAATGTCCCTCGCATGGCGTCTCTGGCCCGATCTCCTGTCCCTAGCACGTACACCACGCCGTTCGCCGCAACCGGCATGCCTGGGAGATCGAGATCATGCGACATCCAGGCAGGCGCTAGGACCGGCTTGCCATTCTGCACCTTCACCTGAAAGGCCATGACGCTGCCGTTGACCACCGGGCCATTGCTTGTTTTAAAAGACGGCATGGTGTCTTTTGCGGGCGGCCCTTCCATCGGCACCAGCAGCCAACGCCGGCCGTGGGCGTCCACCCAAGTGGAGAGCGATCCCCACACTCCGTTGTAACCGAAAGTCAGCGCGTCGTTTCCGTAACGCGGCGACACATAGAGAGGGGTTTGGTGATTGGTTCCGCCCATGTTCAGCGCGTCGAGCAGATAGATTACCCCTTCCTTAGCCGCGGCTGCTACCAAGGTCCATTTTTCAAACTGGAAGACGGTGGGACTGGCGGAACCCAGGTCGAAATCCTTGCGATTCAGGTAATCCCAATTGGCGGGCGTGTAGGAGTCGGTGAGACGCAGGTCTTTGGTAAGGCTGAGGAAGGTGTTGCCGAACCGGCCACTGGCTGGATCGTATGCGCCATCGGCGGTCTGGACAATCACGCCGCTGGGAGCGCGGACGATGCCGCCCCGTCCCCATGGCCCGGATGCTTTGCCGGTGCTCGGATAGAAGTTCATTACCGGATGATTCGGATGGGTCACGTCTATGGCGGAGATCACCGAAATTGCGCCGCCGCAACCGCGCGAGGTCGAGGTGTAGATCATACCGTCGATCAAGTTGAGGCTCCAGTTTCGCGAGTAGGGGGCGGTGAATTCGGCGGGCGCCATGCGGTCGTCGCCGTCGGCGAGACCGAGGCCGCGGAGCTTGCCATCGTTCGAGAGAACATAGATGATTCCGTTCGGCTTGTCGATTACAGGAGTTGCGTTGAGGTTGTTCGGGCAACTGCCGTTGGCCGGTTGGGCAGGCTTGGCGCCGTTCGGAAATTTCCTTTCCCATACCGATGCACCTGTTTCCGCGTCGAGGGCGTAGACATTGTTTTCCGCGCTGGCGGTAAAGAGCAGTTTCTTTGCACCTTGTTTTGTGAGGACGTTTTCAACGATGAGTGGATCGGTCAGGGTGGAATAACCATTGATTCTGTTGGGGACGGCGTCGAGTTGCGCCTTCCACAGCAGACCCAATCGCGAGACATTGTCTTTTGAAAGAGTGGTCTCAGCCCTAGCCCAGCCGGTGCGCTCGGGATCGCCCTGCCAGGTAAGCCACTCGCGCGTGAGTGGCGCCGCCTTGACTGACTCGGGCTGTCCGATTTTCGCCAGGTCACGGTCGAGCACAGCAAGAACGGATTGGACCTGATCTTGTGGAGGACGAGAACTGCCGGGAGGCGGCATCTGGCCCATCTTGAGCACATAGGCCGTGGTTTCCCATATAGTGGCCTGAGGGGCGAGGGTTGCCGAGTATTTCAAGACCTCGAAATTCACATCGCCGGACCGGAGTTTTCCGTTGTGACACGATTGGCAGTTCTTTTCAAGAAAAGGTCTTACTGTCTGGCCGAATGTACCGGCTGGCGGAGCCGTCTGTGCGAGCAGAGTGATAGTAAGGAAAGGGAATAGCGGCGCAATGCTTTTCATGCTGGACTGCGGGTAGCGTATCACTGCGCTGCCGCCATTGTAAATACAGGCAAAGCTGGTCTTGAATGCCTTTTCTAAGTTCGGGCCTCCCACGGGTTAACCACAGCCAATCCGACAACTGAGAAGTCGCTCACGTTGCGTGATACGAGCTTAGATTGTGCTGGAGTGCGGTTTTGATCGACCGATAGGATTCTGCCCTCGAACCATTCAGGCAAACAGAAAGCACATCGAGCAGGAACCACTCATATCTCGACGAGCCATTGCCGCACTTCATTCCGGCCTTGCCGGGCTGTCCACTTTATAATTTCTTACTGGATATCCGGGCGCGGAAGCGGGATATAATCGCGCCATGGGATCTTGTTCGCGGCGGGAAATGATGGCTGGATTTGGTTTGGCCTTGTCAGCGCGGCGGCTGCTCGCGTTGCCGCTCTCAGAAATCAAGCTCGGCGTTACTACCGATGAGATTAATGAAGACGTTCTGACCGCGGTGAAGTTCTTGCGCGGGTTTGGGCTCAAGTGGGCTGAGGTGCGGTCGATCTATGGCAAGTACAACACCTCGCAACCCATAGAGAAGATCCGTGAGGCACGCGGGATTTTCGACGAACACGGCATCCGCGTGTCGATTGAGGGAACTGGCTTTTTTAAAGTTCCGCTGCCGGCTGACAAGGCTGGCGGCAAATTGGACGAGCAGTGGGCTTTACTGGACTCGGCCATGGAGCGGGCAAAGGCTTTCGGGACGCAGAAGATTCGCGTGTTTGGGTTCACGTATCGCGACGAAGAAACTCCCTCTTCGGATGTGCTGCCCAGAATCTATGAACTGGTGCGGGAGGCTGCGCGGCGCGCCAGGCCCGGCGGGTTTCGACTGGCGCTGGAGAATGTCGGCGGCAGTTATATTTCCACCGGCGCGCAAGCGGGCGAACTGCTGAAACACGTCAAAGAAGACAATGTCGGGATCACGTGGGACCCGAATAATGCGGGAGCTTCGGGTGAGCGCTCATTCCCGGATGGCTACGGGAAAATCGATCCGGCGCGCATTTTTCATGTTCACTTGCGAGACTATAAACACGATGCGAATGGCAAGGTGAATTGGAGCGCGGTGGGCGATGGCGAATTCGATAACCTCGGACAGATTCGCGCTCTGCTGAAATCCGGTTACAAGGAAACGTTCACGCTGGAAACGCACTGGAAGGGTCCGAATGGCAAGGCGGCCTCCAGCGAGACATCACTGAAGGCGTTGCTTAAGGTGATTGAGCACGTCTGATATCCCGATCCAGATCTGCCGTGGACATTAGAGTTCCGGCGAGCGTTGCCTAAGATAACCCAATCCTTCCGGATCGTGGGCGATAAGCGTGCTCAATACGTCGCTGGCCACTTCCCATTGCCCGATGATCGGATATTCGAGCATTGCTAATTGTGCCAGCGCTCCGGAAGCGGATAGGGCGGCCCGGATGGTGGTGCGCTCGTAAGCCTTTACAGCTTGCACCAGACCGCGCACGGATTCCGGTAAACGCCCGGTTCGGCGTGGGTGTGCGCCGGTCTTATCGATATCGGCGGGGACTTCGACGATATCGTCCGCCTCCAAGTCGTCTATTGCTCCGTTATTCGGAACGTTGACCACTACCTCGCGTTTAATTTCGGAAACCAGCCCGGAGATTACATCGATAGCGATGCGGTGATAGCCAGTAGCAGCCTCAAATGGGTCGTACCGATCCTGCTCGACCGTAAAGGCCGAGCCGGATTCGGTTTCCAGCTTCATGTAGGATGAATTGCGCCGCAGCAGGTAATCGCGATACGTGAGCAGGGTGTGCGCGGCATCCCCGGTACTGAGTTGTTGGAACAGGTCTGCGTTAAGTTTTTGCAGTTCTTCCCCGCGAGTGGCGCCCGCACGCAACTGGTTGGCATGCGCTTTTCGCTGGCTGTAGTAAAAGAACAGATACTCGGTCGGGATCAAGCCCAAGGTCTGGATCAACACCGGGTCGAACAGGTCCGCTGCATAGAGCCGCTTGAGTAAGCCGCGGTCGGCAAGCAAGCGGCCCGTGATGTTTTCGCCCCTTAGTACAACGCGGCGGATCCAACCCAGGTGGTTGAGTCCGGCATAGTCGAACGTTATATCGGCAAGTGGCTCGCCGATGGCGGCTGCTACGCGATGAAATAGTTCGCTCGGCGTGTCGCAGATTCCGATGACGTTCAGCTTCGTATGATGCGTAAGGGCCTGTGTGATCAGTCCAGCCGGGTTTGTGAAATTAATAAACCACGCTTTTGGAGCAACCCGCTCCACGATCTTCGCGTGAGAGAGAGTGATGGGCAGAGTGCGAAGCGCCATCGCCGCGCCGGCTGGACCCGTTGTTTCTTGACCGGCCAGGCCGTGCTGAATGGCGATTCGCTCATCGCGGGCGCGGCCGGAGATTCCTCCGGCACGAATGCTGTTGAGAACGAAGTCAGCCCCCTGGCATGCATCTTCGAGCCCTGTCGCCGTTCGAATCTCGAACCCGCCGTTCAGCTTGCGTACGATTTCGCGTCCCAGGCGCGCGATGGTTTCAGTGCGAGCCGGATCGATATCAAGAAGCGTCAGTTCTCCGATGTTCATTAAAGACTGTGCTTGTGCGAGTCCATGAATCACCAGCGGCGTGCGCACGCCGCCACCGCCAATGAAAGCTATTTTACGCATGAATATGTTTTCAACTCCTGTTTCAGGCGTTCGGGAGTGGGAAACCCCGCGATGCCGCCGTGGTGTTGCGTGGAGAGGGCGCCGCAGACGTTCCCTGTCTGCAGGCACGCTTGCGGCGACTCGCCGTTCAGCCACGCGTTCAGGAATCCCGCATCAAAGCAGTCTCCGGCGCCGGTGGTGTCAATGGCTGTTACTTTCGGAGCCTCGGCAAAGACAACCGCTCCCGCCGAAAGAATAGCCGATCCAAGCGAACCCAATTTCAGTGCCACTAGCCGCGCCCCCGCCTCATGAAACCGGTGGAGACACGCTGCGGGATCCTGCTCACCCATCATCTGGCGAGCCTCTACTTCGTTCGGCAGAAAAACATCGATGGATGGGAGAAGCTGGGCTGCGCGCGAGTCCGAGAGCCACTTTTCGTGCCAGCCGACATCCAACGATAGAGTACATCCGTTGTTATGGATCTGCTGGAACAGCTCGGCCGCGGAGTCCAGCTCTGGAGCGCAAGCCAAATGCACGTGGCGCGCGGTCTTGAAATGAATTGCTGCCGCAGCCTTTATCAGGGCTTCGTGGAGCCCGCGATTCGCGCCGGCGAATGTGAGAAAAGCCCGGTCTTCGGGATCTGTAGCCACAACGGTAAAGCCAGTTGGTTCCGTAGCGTCGAATTGAATATCCTGGGTTTCGACCAGGTGGAGGTTCAATTGTTCGAGCATCCACGCTCCAGAGTCCCGTCCTACGATCCCGAAAAGGCTGGTGTGCCGGCCAAGTTTAGCCAGACCGCAAGATGTAATGGCGGCTCCTCCACCAATTTCGCGGCGAAATTCGCGGGCAAATGCCTCTTTGCCGGGCTGCGGCCAAAAATCAAAGCCGCTCATAATGAGGTCGATGAAGAGATCGCCGGCGACAATCACGCCGGTAGATAGATTGGTCTTCATCCGGTGCTTGCCTCTACTTTCGCGAAAGGCCACTCGCCGGTCCGGTGGGCGCGCCAGAAATACGCGGCGATGCCAAAGGCCAGCAGACCGAAGCCGGCCAGGATGTAGCTTAGACCACTTGCGATCAGAATGTACAACCAGCCGAGAAACGCGATGATACTCGTATAGGGATAGAGCGGCATGCTAAACGGCCGGACGATATCCGGACGGTTGCGGCGGATCAGAGTGACAGCAATAATTTGCGCCATGAACTGGATCAACACCTGAATAACGATCAGCGCGTTGATAAGTACGTCGAGGCTCAGCAAGCAAGCGAGCGCCGAAGCAATCCCGATGAATAGCACTGAGAAGCTTGGAAACCTTTTAGTGGGATGCAAGCGCGCAAATGGCTGAAAGAAGCGTCCGTCCACGGCGGCGGCGTAAGGTACGCGTGAGTAACCCAGCAGGACGGCGAAAATGGAGGCGAACGTGGTCCATAGCACCAGAACAGTGATCGCATTCGCGGCCCGTGGTCCATACAAACGCTGAAAGAAGTCAGACACAATGGACGTCGATTTCATGGCTTCCCGCCAGGGAACAACACCCAGAATGGTGACGTTCATGGTCATATACAGGAGCGCGACGACGGTCACGGATATCAAAATGGAGCGTGGGATCACACGTTCGGGCCGGCGCACCTCGCCCGCGAAGAAGCAGACATTGTTGTAGCCGCCGTAATCGTACATGGCGATCAGCGTCGCGCCTCCCAGGCCGAAGAAGAATGATTTTGAAGGAGCAAAGGCGCCAATCGGGAAATCGAAAGCCCGGCGCGGGTCGAAATTCATTATGCCAGCGACCGTGATCCAAGCTACCGTGCCCAGAACGACCACCCACATCGCGATCGACAACCGGCCAATGGAGCGCGTATCGCGGTAAAGCAGCACTGTGATCAGCAGGCAAATCCCCATGGCGATGAGTTTCTCCTGCCACCAGAGCATGTCCTTTGAGAGGAACCTTGCATACTGCGCGAACCCAACGGCTCCGGATCCAACGGAAAGCGGCGCCAGAAAGATTGTCTCCCAGATGAACAGGAAGCTCATCATGCGGCCAAGGCCCTTCGGGCCGTACGCTTCAGAGAGGTAGTGATAGGGTCCGCCAGTTCCGGGCAGGGCCGCTCCCAACTCACTCCACACCATCCCGTCACATAGCGCAATCAGCGCGCCGATAAACCAGCCCAGCATGGCCTGGGGGCCATTCATTTTGCTCAGCAGAATTGGAATGGTGATGAACGGACCCAC
>JBBPYD010000195.1:0-19104 GCA_038200305.1 Bryobacterales bacterium | reverse complement strand
TCTGGCCGCTCTCTCGCCGCTTTACGAGCCCAATACGAGCTCACAGGAAATTTCCTTGGCAACGCCTTACCCACTCGCGAAACGCGACCCCGTTCGCCTAAATTCAGCCAATGCCGAAACTGGGGATTCTGACACGGGCTGCTAGTGCAGCAGTCGACATCGCTGTCGACCCAAATGCCGGCAGCTTTTTTCGCTGGCAATTTCTCGTCGGTGCCCGCCTCGACAATTACGGGTGGCGCAATCAAGGACCCGCTGAACGGCAACACTCCTTTTCCCGGCTATATTATCCCAACGGCCCGCATCTCGCCTGTTGCTCTCAAGCTGCAGCAGTACTATCTGGCGCCAAACCTGCCAGGCTTGGCCAGCAACTTCTCCGTGCCCGTGCCGAGCACTCAGAAATATGACCAAACCGTGGACCGCATCGATCAGAACATCGGCGAGAAGATCCGGTTGTACGTGCGCGCCCACTGGCAGAATTGGAACGTTTTTGGCGGGAATGCGAACCCGGTCAACGGGTCTACTACGCCGACGACGGTGACCAACTACACTCTCGGCTACACCCACACGCTGACGCCATCTCTGGTGAACGATTTCCGGGTGGGCCGGAATTACTTCAACACCGCCACGGTCAATCCTTTCACCGTCAACAACCAGAAAACCGCCGGGACCGACTTGGGTATCCCTGGTTTCAACGGAGACTCGGTCTACAACAATCCCGGCATTCCGGACTTCGCGATCACCGGCTTCAACGGATTGGCCAACGGCGCGTCCAACTGGTACCAGAACGACAGCACGGTGCAAATCTCCGAACAGATCAGTTGGAGCCGGGGTTCGCACAACATCATGGCTGGAATGGAGTTCCGCAGACTGGCAACTGGCCGCGTCGCCGTCAACAGCCCGCGCGGCACCTTCACCTTTAACGGAACGTTGAGCGGTTACGCGCCGGCCGATTTCATTCTTGGACTGCCGCAAAGCTTCGGCACGGCAGGGCCGGAAGTCCGCGGCCGCGTCGCCGAATGGCGCGACGGCTTCTTCGTGCTCGACAAATGGCAGGTGTCGCGCAAACTGACGCTCAATTACGGCCTCCGCTATGAACTGCCCACGGTGCCGTATTCGATAAACGGGAACGCCACTTTATTGAATGAGAACCAGACCGCCTTTGTTGGGGGCACGCCCGGCTACCGCTTTATCGCGCCCAACCACAACGATTGGGCGCCTCGCCTTGGAATCGCCTATCGAATCTCGGATAAGACCGTGTTCCGGGCCGGCGGCGGCATCTATTACAATCCGAACCAGACCAACAGCTACACGTTCCTCACCACGAACCCTCCGTACAGCCCCATTTTTCAATGCACCTGGTCCTCCGGTCTCGCGCCGGTCAGTTTGTCTAACCCGTGCGGCGTTCCGGCGGCCTGCCCGCTTCCCGGCAGTAATAGTGGCGCCCTGATCGTCACAGACCCCTGGCACCAGCCCACAGGCCGCATGAATCAGTGGAGCGCCGGCCTGGAACGGCAGTTGTGGAGCGGCGGCGGTTTCGAACTGCAATATCTCGGCTCGCATTCGTACCACCTGGATCGCAGCTTCTATAACAACACTCCTCTGTCCCCTGGGCCGGGGCCGGTCAACTCGCGCCGGCCGAATCCGCTGTTTGGCCCCATCCGCACCATCAACACCGATGAGATCGCGAATTATGAGAGCATGAGCGCGATTTTCCGCCAGCGGATGACGCGCGGCGTGCAGGTGCTGGCCAGCTACACGTGGGCGCACACACTGGACGTCACAACCGACTCCAATGGCGGAGGCACGCCTATGAACCCCTATTTGTGGAAAGCCGATTACGGCAACTCCAACTGGGACATCCGCCACCGCTTTGTCGCCTCCTTCGTCTATGACATCCCGTTCTTCTCAGTGTCTAACCCGCTGTTGAAAGGCGCGTTCGCCAAGTGGCAGGCCAACGGCATCGTCACGCTGCAAACCGGCTTGCCGTTCAACGTCCCCACTGGAACCGACACCGCGAACACCTCTTCCAGCGGCACCTACCGGCCGAACCTGGTTCACCCTGCGACTTCAAACTGTGGACGTGGGCATCTGGTCGGGTGCATTGACGCAACCGCTTTCACGGTCGCGAATTTATACCCCATCGCGCCAACCAACTACGCCTACGGGAATGCCGGCCGCAACCTGCTCCATGGCCCGGGCGCTGAGACCGTCAATTTCTCCGTGTTCAAGAACTTCCCCATCAAAGAGCGCCTTAAGTTTCAGTTCCGCTTTGAGACGTTCGGCTTATTCAATCACACGAACTTCAATAATCCGTCCGCGACCATCAACACGGGTTCGTTCGGCAACATTACCGGCGCTTCCGGGAACCGTAATATCCAACTCGGCGGTAAGCTGCAGTTCTGATCCATTGTGATATGATTCAAACCGAACTTCAGGTGTGACCCAGCCTCCCCGGCTGTGCAGATTTTTATAGAGGTAAGTATGTCTTGTAGACTACGTGTGTCCCCAATCGCTACGGCGTTCCTGTGTGCGGCCGTTGCCTGCGCTCCCGCTATGGCGCAAACCAGCTTTGGCCGCATCGCCGGCTCGGTAACCGACCAGACTGAGGCCGCTATCGCCAGTGCGAAAGTCACTATTTCCAACATGGAAACAAAGACTACCCGCACCATCCAAACGGATGAGAACGGATTCTATGTGGTCACCAACCTGCCAATTGGACCCTACACAGTGGAAGTCGATCCGCCCGGATTCAAGCACCAGCAGCGGACCGGCGTCAACGTCGGGGCCGATAGCCGCTTGACGGTCGATTTTAAGCTACAGGTTGGCGAGGTTGGTCAGAGCGTTGAGGTGGTCGCGCAAGCCGGCGAAACTCTCAACACCACGTCGGGAGAACTCTCTCACGTGATCGACACGAAGCAGATTGAAAATCTCGCCCTCAACGGCGGCAACTACGTTCAGCTCCTGACCCTCATCCCAGGATCGGTCGTTACGAATCCCGACCAGTTCAGCGTTACCACCAGCCTCTCTGCAACCAACCAGGTCATCAACGGCAATCGCAGCGATACGCAAAACCTGACCGTAGACGGAGCCTTCAACCTGGTGGCAGGCAGCAACGGAAGCCTGATGAACAACGTGAACTCCAACTTCATCCAGGAAGTAAAGATTCAAAGCTCGAATGCTTCGGCCGAATACGGGCGCGCCGCCGGTGTCGCCTTCAATGTCGTCACCAAGAACGGCACCAATCAGTTCCATGGCTCGGGCTTTGAGACCTTCCGCAATGACATTCTAGATGCCAGGAATTTCTTTTCGGTGCAGAAGACCAAGCTGCGCTACAACGATTTTGGCTACACGCTCGGCGGCCCAATCAAGCGGGACAAGCTGTTCTTCTTCTGGGGCCAGGAGTGGAAGCGCCTCCGCCAGAACGCGAACCCCTCTCGCGTCACCATGCCGTCATCTGCGCTGTTGAGCGGCAACTTCGCTGGACAGGCTCAGCTCTTCTATCCCGGCACGAAGAATCCCATTCCCAACAACAATATCGCCTCGCTGATAACCACCGACGGTAAGGCGATCGCGAACGTCTACCGCCTGATGGAAGCGCGCGCTTCCTTCTTCAACGACGCAGCCGTGGCAAATAACGGGATTCTGCAACCCGACAATCCTCTGAATTACCGCCAGCACTTGCTCCGCATCGATTATCACATCAACGATAAGCACAACATTTACGGACGCTGGGTGGAAGACCGCAACAGTCTGATCGATCCTTATGGCACCTTTTCCGGCTCAAACCTGCCTACCACCCCAACCCTGCGCAGCCGGCCGGGCGAGAGTTTCCTAATGGCGCACACGTGGCTGGTTTCGGCGGCCTTCATCAACGAATTCCGCGTGAACGCGAGCTGGGCATCGCAGAATATTCCTCCCTACGGGGATGCCTGGCAGCGGAGTTCCTACGGGTTCCAGTTTCCGCAGGTCTACCCCAACGGAACAGGCAACTTCCGGCAAGGCATCCCGGACGTAGCCGTTTCCGGATTCTCGAACTTCAAGGGGCCGGCGTTCGCCTTGCACTCGCCGTCCACCGACGCTCAGCTATTTGACAGTGTTTCCTATATTCGCAGCCGGCACATCCTGAAAGCGGGTGCCGCTATCATCCGCGACCGTGTGGATCAGAACGGACGGCCCGCTTATACCGGCAATCTCAGTTTCAGTACTAGCGGCAACATCAATACCACAGGCAATGCACTTGCAGATGCGCTGCTCGGCAACTTTCGAACTTATAGTGAAGCGAGCGCCGACCCAATGGGCTTCTTCCGCTTTTGGCAGCCTGGTGCATTCGTCTCGGACAGTTGGAAAGTCAGCCGCCGTCTCAGCATGGACTTTGGCGTCCGCTGGGAAATGCTTCAGCCCTGGAACACGCAGGCAAATAACATGGCCAACTTTGTACGCGCATTGTACGATCCCTCAAAGGCGGTCGCCATCACCTCCGCCGGAACCGTCGTACCCAACTCCGGCAATCTCTACAATGGTCTGATCCGCGCCGGCGACGGCATTCCTGCCGATGAGCAAGGCCGCGTTCCCGGCAGCACCAGCACTCTCTTCCAATCGATCCCCGCTGGTGCGCCTCGCGGATTCTTCCAGACGCAGAATGTCTTCTCTCCACGCTTCGGCTTCGCCTACCAGATAACGCCCAAAACAGTGCTTCGCGGCGGATACGGCATGTTCTTCAACCGGCCTCAGGGAAACATGATTTTCTCGCAGGTCAACGTTCCGCCGATACTACAGGTCTCGCAATTTGAGAATGGAAATCTCTCCAATCCGGGCGGAGCCGCCGGCGTCCTCGCTCCCAACGGAAACATCACCGCCATCGATCCGCATGTGACCAATGGCTACAGCGAGCAGTTCAGCTTGGGAGTCCAGCGCGAGCTTGGGATGGGAATGTTGACCGAAGTTTCCTACGTCGGCAATCTCGGACGCCATCTGTTGCGCCAGCCCAACATCAACCAGATTCCGTTCGCGCTGAATGCGGCGAATGCAGCGTTGCCCACTGCCCAGAGATTGCCCAACGCCTCTCTGTTCCCGTACAAGGGATTCTCAAACATCACCATGTATCTGAGCGATTCGACATCGAATTACCACGCCCTGCAAGCCAAATTGTCGAAACGGACCGGCAGAGTCTTTTTCACCCTCAGTTACACCTACGCCAAAGCATCAGGAGATTCGAGCGGTCAGGGCGACAACCCGGAAAATTATCTGGACCGCCATTACAACTATGGCCCGCTCAGCTTTGACCGGCGGCACGCACTGGTCGGCAGCTACGTGTGGGCGCTCCCGCGTCCGACGGACTGGAACGTGGTTGCCAGAAATGCGCTCGGTTCCTGGCAGTTGAGCGGTATTATCCGGCTCCAGAGCGGCCAATACTATACAGTCACGGGCGACACCTCAATTGGAAACCGCCGCGCGGATCTCATCGGAGGCGGCGACGTCCTGGCGCCGGCAGACCAGCGAAACAATAACAACTGGATCAACAAAGCCGCCTTTGTCAGCGCTCCGGATGACCGATTCGGCAATACGCTTGTTGGCAACGTAGAGGCGCCCGGACTCCAGTCCTACGATCTCTCCATCGCCAAGAACTTCCGCTATCGTGAGCGCTTCAACTTTCGATTTCAGACCGATTTCTTCAATGCGTTCAACGTGGCAAACTTCAACGGGCTGAACGTGAACCGCAGCAACGCCGCGTTCGGCACTCTCCCGAACGCCTATCCCCCACGCAACCTGCAGATGCAGCTAAAGCTGACGTTCTGAGGGAGCGTCCTGTCGAGCCTCGCGCAAAAGGGAACTGAGAATTTCCACAACTCCGTCCCACCATTATTCCGGAAGCGAGGTCTCACTTTGAATCTTCAGGAACGGCAGCGGGCGATACAGAGCGCGTTGGTGCAAATGGATAAGCAGTTTGGGAAGGGCTCCGTGCTGTTGCTGGGCTCGAAAAATGCACTCCCGGTTACCGTCATCTCCAGCGGATCGTTGGCGATTGATGCAGCACTGGGAGTTGGTGGTTTCCCGCGTGGCCGCGTGGTGGAGATCTTTGGGCCGGAATCTTCCGGTAAAACTACTCTCACGCTGCACCTCATCGCGGAAGCGCAGAAAGCAGGCGGGACCGCCGCCTTCATAGATGCCGAGCACGCACTGGATCCGACGTATGCCCGCCGTCTTGGCGTGGATATAGACAACCTGATTCTGTCGCAACCCGATCACGGCGAACAAGCTCTTGAGATCGCCGGCGCACTCATTTGCACGGGGGCCGTAGATCTGGTGGTTGTCGATTCAGTGGCGGCACTGGTGCCTAAGGCGGAACTGGAAGGCGAAATGGGGGACAGCCACATGGGCCTGCAGGCTCGCCTGATGTCGCAGGCGCTCCGGAAACTAACTGGACATGTGGCCCGCAACAACACGTGCCTGGTGTTCATCAACCAGTTGCGCGAAAAGATTGGTGTGATGTTTGGCAACCCGGAGACTACAACGGGTGGCCGCGCACTCAAGTTCTATGGGTCGGTGCGGGCCGAAGTGCGCCGGGGAGCAGCGATTAAAGATGGGGACAAGATCATTGGCAACCGGACAAAGATCAAGATCGTCAAGAACAAAGTAGCGGCTCCCTTTCGAGAGGCGGAAGTCGATTTGATCCACGGGGAAGGCATCTCGCGCGAGAGCGACCTGGTGGACCTGGGAGTTGCAAATAACGTTGTGGAACGGAGCGGATCGTGGCACAGCTATCACGGAGAGCGCATTGGCCAGGGACGCGAGAATGCACGAGTGTTCCTGAAGGAACACCCTGAAATCAGCGCTCAAATCGACATAGAACTTCGGAAGAAACTGGGCGTTCCGAGCGGTGGCGAAGAACAGGTTCTCGCGGCTACGGCATCTGTTAAGAACTGAAAAACACTCGAAAAGCCCCCTATCCATCGGCCTCTCAAGGAGGCTTGTTTTAAAAAAGCCCGCAAAAGCGGGCTTTTTTAACATTTTCTCTTTACAACGTATGCGGGTTCCCTTATGATGAGGTTGCAAATCAGAAAGCAGAAGTGAGCGTTGGAGACGGGCCCGCTTCCGCTTTTTAATAGGGAGAATCAAAAAGGAGAACTATGGCTGAACCGACACGAATGACGCAATCGCAGGTTATCAAGGAACTGGCGGAAAGCACGGAGGTCAATAATAAAGTCGCCAAGCAGTTTCTGGACAAAATCGCTGAGATCGCTGTCCGCGAAACGAAAAAGAAGGGCGTATTCATCATGCCCGGTCTAGGAAGGCTGGTTCGCACGGACCGCAAGGCCCGAACGGGACGCAATCCCGCAACTGGCGAAGCCATCAAGATCCCAGCCAAGAAGGTTCTCAAGTTCCGCGTCGCGAAGTCAGTAAAAGACGCCATCGTTCCGCCCAAAGTTAAGAAGTAGTCCGGTGCCGGGTAATGATCGACGAAAAAGCCTCTGAAACATTTCAGTGGCTTTTCGTTTTATCATTTTAAAGTAAAAACCCCGTCATCTTGCGACGGGGTTTGTGGCTTTCGTGAGTACGATGGAGTTCCGCCCTGAGTTGCGGGCAGCTCTGGAAGCTTACGCCTGCTTCTTTTCGTCTTCCTTATCTTCGCTCCTCAAAGCGTTCTTGAAGTTCTTGATGCCTTCTCCTAAACCCTTCGCCACCTCTGGGATTTTCTTTCCGCCAAACAGCAGAACAAAAACAGCCAGGATAATGACGAGTTCCATAGGACCAATGGATCTCATGCGGTCTCCTTCGTCCGTGAACTGTCCACGTAACACTTTCATTGTATGGACCAGGCTGGATCACAGTCAACTCGACCCTTGGGGCAGATGGACCTATACTGAAGCGAATGTGAGGCTTGATGCTTGTTGTCTCACCGTGATGGCGATGAGCGGCTATGCCTAAAAAACCGAAATACGATCACAAGAAGGAGGTCCGCAAACTGGCACGGGAGCGGATCGGCCCGGTACCCTCGGCAAAGATAATCCAGCCCAAGGCCGGACGCAAGAAGCCCAAGTATAAAGAGCCGCCGCCTATCGAAGAAGAGCAGTAGACACAGGCAAAAAGTTAAAGTCACGTTAAGAACGTACATTCTTGCCGCTCCCGGCGTCCTACAGGCGATGAGATTCTTACTTGCTATTCTCCTATCCACAAGTGCTTTCGCGGCAGGTCCATTGTCAGTTGGTGTGCGCGGGGGCTTGCCTCTAAATGAGGCTATTGAAACCGCACAGGGTAATCCAGCCCAGTTCTCTTCCGAAGATCAGCGTTATCTGGTCGGACCTACTATAGAACTACACCTTCCGCTACGATTTTCCGTGCAGTTGGACGCGTTATATGGAAATTTCACTTACCGGTCCGTGGCCGGAACGCAGGCTGGGCAGACGATTGCGAATGCTCTCACCAGCTCCGATCAGTGGCAGTTTCCGCTTCAGCTCAAATACCGGTTCATCAGTGGAGCACTCCGGCCATTCGTGAACGCGGGGGCTTCCTTCCGCCATCTTTACAACTTGAACCAAGTACCGCAATTCATCACGGGTCCGGCATCCGGGTCTTTATCCAATGATTTCGGGACTGGCTTCGTGGTGGGCGGAGGTTTGGAATTGAAGATAGCATTTTTGAAAATTTCACCGGAGATCCGCTTCACGCGATGGGGAACCAACACGTTCCGGCAAGGGGTCACGAATATATTCGACCTCAACAGGAACGAGGGGCAGTTTCTTGTTGGTTTGACTTTCTAGCCTTCCCCAACAAGTTCGCCGCGCTACAGGATATAATTCCGCCATGAATCGACGGAACCTGTTGAAGACTCTCCCTACGCTGGGTATCGCATTGCATACACCCTTGCGGGCCGCGCCAAGCGGCGAAACCAGCGGCAAGGCGCGTCTTCGCGCGGCTTTGTGCGCGTACTCCTATCGTGATGCGTTGAAGGCCGGGACCATGACTTACAACGACGTGGTTCGCATCGCCGTTGAAACTGGCATGGACGGCATCGATGTGACCAGTTACTGGTTCCCGAATACTTCGGATGCGTTTCTGCTTCCGCTTCGAGGGCACGCTTACCGCATGGCAATGGAGCTTTACAGCGTGGCGGTTCGCACGGAAATGTGCCAGCAGGCCGCAGACGCCCGCGCGGCGCAGGTAGAGTCGATTAAAAAGTGGGTGAATGTCGCAGAGAAGTTGGGTGCGGGCCATGTGCGCGTATTCGGCGGCAAGATACCAACGGGCGCAACGGAGGAGCAGGCGGCTAGGTGGACCGCGGAAACGTTGAAACGAGCGAGTGAATATGCGGGAACGAAGGGCATTGTGCTCGGCATGGAAACGCACGGCGGCATCACCGATCGCGCGGAAACAACCGTGAAGATTATCAAGATGGTGGATTCGCCATGGGCCGGCATCAACCTGGATATCGGGAACTTCCGCGTGGATGGCTACAAGCAGACCGAGATGTGTATTCCGTATGCGGTAAATGTGCATTTCAAGACCGAGATTTCTGGAGAAGGCGGGCAGAAGCAGCCGGCCGACTGGGACCGTTTGTTCGCCATATTCGCGAAAGCGGGGTATAAAGGGCGGCTGGCGCTTGAGTATGAGGGGAATGCCACTCCCGCGGTAACCGTGCCGAAGCTGCTTCGCGATTTGCACCGGGGAGTTCAGAAATATTCGGCCTGAGTGAGATAAACAACGAACTGGAAGGCCGAATGCTTCGTCGTAAGGCTCATGCGAGTACTCATTGCGGCTATCGTGACTTGTGTGCTGCCCCTGTGCGGGCAATCGATCCAACCGTCTGACATAAACGGAAACTGGGTTCTGGAAGTGACGCGTTTCGGCGAGCCCGATTACCGCCGCCTCTCCGTGGAAATGAAAGGCAGTGCTTTGACGACCAAATCCGGGGCCACAGAGCTGGAAGGCTCGGTTCAGGGGCGAAGTATCGAGTTTGCTCCTAAGCCGGAGCCGCAGCGGAAGTTTACGGGCACTCTCGAAAACGGGGTGATGACCGGTTCGGTGACGTTCGGAAACGATCAGGGCACCTGGAAAGCAACCCGCGCGCCGGAAAAGACTAGCGGAAGCAAGACGCGCGTTTTTGAACCGGTACAATTTCATCGTCAATTTTCCGGATCTATTCCGCCGGCCCTGCACATAGCACCGGGAGACACGGTCAAGACGTGGAGCGTGGACGCAGGGGGCGTCGATGCGAAGGGGGTTCGCAGATCGGCAGGCGGCAATCCGCTGACCGGTCCTTTTTACGTGGACGGGGCTTTGCCGGGCGATACGCTCATGGTCCATTTCAACAAGATTCAACTCAATCGAGACAGCGCGGGCAGTGAGATTCCATTGTAGGAACGATGTTGAATCCCTACCACTTCGCCGATTTGAAGCGGGTGGAAAAGTTCGACAGCCATTGGAAGCTCGACCGGCAAAAAGGGATTGCGATGCTGGCGAATCCAACAGAGAAGCTGAAGAACTACACCGTTCCGCTGCGCCCCATGCTCGGTTGCGTGGCCACCGCGCCGCCCGCGAAGCAGGCGTTCCGTTCCGGCTATCTGGGACCTTACGGCGGCAATATGGATTACAACAAGATCCGCGAGGGCACTACACTGTATCTGCCTGTGTTCCAAATTGGCGCGCTGTTGTTCGTTGGAGATGGTCATGCGGCACAGGGCGACGGCGAGCTGACTGGAGATGCGCTCGAAACATCAATGGATATCGAATTCACCGTGGATGTGATTCGTGACAAATCCTCTGGAATGCCGCGCGCGGAAAACGCAGAGTACTTCATGGCTTCGGGGATCGGCGGATCGTTGCAGGATGCGCTGCAAACGGCTACTTCGGAATTGGTAAAGTGGCTGATGAGAGATTACAAGCTCAACGCCGCTGAAGCCGCGATCGTACTCGGCACGGCTATCCAGTACGACATTGCCGAACTGGTGGACCCGCAAATTCATGTAGTCGCCAAGATCGGCAAGCCGGCGCTTGCGGCGGTGCCAAAGGCTCAATGAAGCAGTTCACGAGCGGCAGGTCTGGTACGATCAAATTGAAACTTGCCATTACAACGTAATTCTCCGCTCATTCCTATTTTCCTGATCGTTGTGGTCGATGTCCTGGGCTTGGCGATCATTCTCCCGCTGTTGCCGTTCTACGCGGAGAAGCTTGGAGCGAGCCCGACCGTGGTAGGGCTGCTAGTGTCAACGTATGCGGCCTGCCAGTTGGTTGCGGGGCCGCTGCTGGGCCGCATTTCAGACAAGGTGGGCAGGAAGCCAGTGCTGCTGGTTAGCCAGGCTGGAACGTTGCTGGGTTTCCTGATCCTCGCCTATGCACAGACGCTCTGGGTAGTGTTCCTGGCGCGCATCATCGATGGCCTGACGGCGGGAAACATTTCACTGGCCCAGGCGTATATCTCAGACGTTACCAAGCCTGAGGAGCGAACGAAAGCGTTCGGCGTGATTGGGATTGCGTTCGGCATTGGATTTCTGATTGGTCCGGCGCTGGCCGGCTTGTTGGTGCAATTCGGCTATCAATATCCGATTTTTGCGGCTGCTCTACTCTCGGCCACAAGCATCCTGACCACTTGGCGGCTGCTGCCCTCCACGAATTACGTGTCCGAGGCTGCCGCAAGCAACCGGCGATTATCCCTACTGGATTGGGGCAACTACGTACGTTACTTCCAGCAGCCGGGGCTCGCTCCGCTGCTATTGCAGTTTGCGGTTTTTATTTTTGGATTCTCGGCATTCATGTCTGGCTTTGCGTTGTTTGCGGAACGGCGCTACACGTGGAATGGCCAGGCTTTCGGCCCTAAGCAGGTGGGGTTCGTTTACGCGTACGTAGGATTCCTGGCCATCATCCTGCAGGGCGGCCTCCTGGGACGCCTCTCAAAGAAGTTTGGAGACCGGGCGCTGGTGCGGGCCGGGTTTATCGTTTCGATTATTGGTTTCCTGGGACTTGGTTTCAGCTACAGCGTACCCACGCTGCTAGTGGCCGCCGCGTTATGCTCGTTTGGGACCGGAGCTTTGCGCCCGGCCCTGACGAGCCTTATCACCCAACATGCCGGCCGGTCCGAGCAGGGATCGGTGCTCGGTCTCACCCAATCTCTGATGGCCGTAGCGCAGATTGGGGCGCCATTCCTTGCCGGCATTTTGATTGACCACAGGATGCTGGTCGCGTGGGCGATGATCGGCGTCGTGATGAGCGCCCTGGGATTGGCAGTGAAATCGAGCAGGCCGCTGCCGGTCGCAAGCCCGCAATAGCTTCGGTGCTTGCTAAATCCAATTCTGCGGTGCCGTGTCTAAGTTGACCGCTACGGGTGTGTTTGCGGGATGGGCATACGCCACACCGATGGTCCACTAAATAGTTGGCGCAGATGCCAGCACGACAGTTGTAATGATTGGCCCCATACCGGGGAAAGCGCTCGTTAAAGCTCGAGCACCAGGCACCCGGCTTGAGAAAACATCGCAAATCCCCTCAGGCGCTCTCAGGGTGTCTTCGGCGCGGTAGTTAAGGGGTTTGTGCCTGGCGAGTTCACGCTTCCGTGAACGTCCACGAAAGAGCGATTAGGCCTTGTCAAAATCCAGCGAAACCGAATTCATGCAATAACGCAAACCAGTTGGCTTCGGACCGTCTTCAAAAACATGGCCGAGATGCGCATCGCACTTGCGGCATAACACTTCGGTCCGCCGCGTTCCGTACTTGGTATCGACATCCGTCTTGACATTCTCTTCGGCGATTGGCGCCCAAAAGCTGGGCCAACCCGTACCGGAGTCGAACTTGGTGTCTGAGCTGAACAGCGCATTACCGCAACAGATACACTTGAAAATGCCTTTCTCATGTAACTTATCGTACTTGCCGGTGAACGCCCGCTCGGTACCTTTGTGCCGGGCGACTTCGTAGCTTGCCGGGCTCAGTTGCTTTTTCCACTCCTCATCGGTCTTGATGACTTTTTCCACGGTTACCTTTCCTTTTTTCTTTCCCTTCTCATCGAATTCAACCAGGGTTACCGTTCCGCGCGAACCCGCTGCAAGAGCAGTTGCGGCGGTAGCGGCGAAAGCAAAGAATGCTCGACGTGTTGTGTTCATGGTTGCCTTTTTATTCCAGCACCGACTTCTTTTTAATCCAATCAATCAGCAGATCCCGGAGGAGAGTGGTGTGCGTTTGAAATTGCAAATCCTCGATGCCAAGCAGCTTTCGCTCGCTTTCATTTCCGGCGCTGAAATCGCTCATCGCTATGATGTACTCCCGGGCGTGGTCGACGGCCCGCCCACCGGTGAGCTTCTGCGAGAACTGCGATCCCTTGAATTTGCCGGTCACCATTTTATTGTCGAACGGCATGATGTTCCAGACGTTGCGGGCCAGTAGCTTGCCTTTCGGCAGACGATCGCGTACCCCACCCTGATTCATGTAACTGAAATCGGCGTGCATTTCTTCCGACATGGCGCTTTCAATCAAGCGCTTCAACTCCGGACCGGCAATCTCCCGCTTGGATTCACCGATGGGTACGTCGACCACTTTTGAGGCCTTTGCCTCCCACTTGTCTACCAATTTTTTGACGTCTGCCGCCGGCGTGACGGTACTGGCATCCACTGGAATTCTCTTCCAATCCCAGGATGCGATGGAATGATGCGCCACATCCACCTCCAGGTCGAGGCGGCCGAGTTCCACGCCGTACGCCTTCGCTTCCACCCCAACGCGGCCATCCACCACCTCCGGCTTTTCCAGCCCTCTATGGCTATGCCCGGTCACGATGACCGCCACTTTAGGAACATTGCGCAGCAGGTCCATGCGCTCGCCTGCCTCAATGTGCCCAAGGACAACGATGAAATCCGCACGGCTACCGATCTCGTCAACATAGCGCTGAACAGTCTGGACGACCGGGAGCGGATGCCACGGGCCGGCGATGCCCGCGGCCAGGTAATTCGTCACCAGATTGCCCATTACGGCCCCGATGACCGCGACCCGGATTCCGTTCACGTTTTTGATCAGGTAGGGCCGGGGTGCCAGCAGATTTCCGCCGTCGTCGACAATGTTGGCCAAGACGGTGGGGAATTTCGCGAGCCGGAAGAATTGACGAATCGTCTGCCAGCCGTAATCGAATTCGTGATTGCCGAGAGTGGAGACGTCAAATCCCAACTTGTTGGCTATCTGATAGACCGGCGCTCCACGGAAGAGGGTGGATACCGGCGTGCCCTGGACCAGATCGCCGGCGTTCATGACAATACAGGAATGGCAACCCGCTGTCTCGCGCCGGATTACGGCCGCGTACTGGGCGAAGCCACCCAGGTTCTTGGTGTCGGGCAACAAACGAGCGTGCAGATCGTTGGTATGTAGGATAATGAGGGCGCGTGTAGCCTGCTGGGCGTGGCCAGGGACGCCCAGCAGCAAAACGGCGGCAAATGCCGCGCAAACAATCGCGGTAGACCGGTTCAATTTTCGTTCTTTGCCTTAACCAGATGGATGCGTTTGGATTTCGGATCGTGGGCCGGTGCGTGGTTCAGCTTTTCGCTCTTGCGACGCGCGGACTGCTCACGATTCAAATCTCCCATAGCGCGATACCAGGAATTCTGAAGTACTTCTTCTTTGCGCTGCAATCTTTCGAGCTCTTTGCCGTGCTGCATGAACACCATGGCCAGCGCCATGCCCGGCTCGACTGGTGCCGGAGAGGTTCGCTGAAGAGCTTGGATATGGCCGTTTAACGTCTCCGTCTCCAGCCGGCGGGCACGCTGTATCCGGACATAATTCAGGGCAATATCCCCCACCAGCGCCGTTTCCCGAAGGCTGCCGGGCTTCTTCTCTTCGGTTAGTTGACTCACTATTGCAGCATACGCGGCTTGATCTTCGCGCGACAATGGGGCGCGCCGCTCTACTACGCGCAGGGATTTGGGCTCCGGCGCGAGAATGCTGCGTGGTTTCCGTTTCCGCTGTTCGCCATCTTCTCTTGTCATGCCGCTCAATTCCCCCTACGATTTGTGCTCCAACAATCGTAAGCCGTGCGGGCAGCTTGTGCAATCAGGGTTGCCCTGGGGCAGGTACGGCGGGCGCCACACTAGATCTTTTTGACGCCTTTTTTGCTCACGTCTTCGGGAAACAAAACATAGCTTGGCGGAGGTGGATAAAGAGTCTGCATAAGCTGCAATCTCTTGCGTAGAAATCGGCTCTGCAGTTGGCGGGGACCGGTTTCCACATCGATATCGCAACAGATCCCATGGAGGAAGAGCGTAAGCGTATCTATAAAAGACTGCCGCGCATAGTCCCGAAAGACCTTCGTCTCATGTCTTACATTCTTCTGCCGCCGGACCAGCCCTTGCTTCAGATACCAACTCTCATCGTCCACCTCGCCGTGTATGTTTGCGTTGAGCTCTTCCCGCAATAATCCGTGATACTGTCTCTGCGCCTCGTCGCTCCACTGGTCTGCAATCAGCCCCGCCAGCAGATGGTAGAACCGATAGTGGTAATCGGCAACTTCCTGATCTTTCAGGGCGAATACAAAGACCGCTTCTTCTTTCGATACGAACTTCGAGCTCCAGGAGACCCGGTCCTTCGATGGTTTTTCCAGGCACACAAACTCACCCGCCTTGGGCGTGCCTTTGTCGAGATAAGGAACCAGCAAAATGGAAATCTTCGGAAGCCGCGTTGAAATAGATGGCGGCAAAGCGGCGATGGGCTCTTCCAGGTACTCCTTGATATCTTCCTCGGTCAGCGGCAGCGCTGTGAAAAAATAGGAGAAGGGTTTACTCAGCGGGATCATCTCGCGCCGGTATCGCTCGGCAAACTGGCCGACGCTAAGATTCGGGTTGGGTTGGGGGGGCATTGAAACGACCATAATTCTAGCAAAGTTATTCGGATAGACTAAGCGGTAGTGCCCCTGAAAATCCTGATTTCCGCTGGAGAAGCCTCTGGGGACCTCTACGCCTCGGAAATTGTGCAGGCTCTGCGCAAGCATTCCCCGGAGATCGCGTTCTTCGGGTGCGCGGGTCCACGTATGCGGAAATGCGGCGTGAAGGCGGTGGTGGATGCCACCAGCCTGTCCGTAGTAGGTCTTGTGGAAGTGATTTTGCACATCCCCAGGATTTACGGTGAGTTCCGAAAGCTGATTCGAGCGGCCAAAGCCGAGAAACCCGACCTGGCGATCCTGACGGACAGCCCCGATTTTCACCTGCGTCTCGCGCGGAAGCTCAATAAACTTGGCGTTCCGGTCATTTACCTGATTGCCCCCCAGGTGTGGGCCTGGCGCGAAGGCCGCGTGGCGCAGATGCGGCGCTCGCTCAAGCTTTTGCTTTGCATTTTCCCCTTTGAAGAAGAGTATTTCCGGCGGAACGGTGTACCGGCAGCCTACATCGGCCATCCGCTAACCCGGATCGTGAAGCCAAGTCTGTCAAAGGAAGAGTTTTTCCGGAAACATGGAATCGATGGCAGCCGTCCTGTAATTACGATACTGCCAGGAAGCCGGGTTGGCGAAGTGTCGCGGCATTTGCCCTCCTTGACGGACGCGGCGTTGCGTTTTCCGGATGCTACTTTACTGTTGGCGGCGCCTGCCGGTTTTTCCGCCAGGGCAGGATCTACATTTTTTAAGGAACGGTTTGGCGGCGCATCCATCCAAATAGTGGAAGGCGAAACCTGGGATGCGATTGCTCACGCCGATGTGGCGTTGGCCGCAAGTGGTACGGTGACAGTAGAGGCAGCGTTGCTGGGGACCCCAATGGTGACGTTTTACCGGGTGGCCGGGGTGAGTTGGTGGATGGGCCAGTTTCTAGTTCGCGTGCCTTTCTATTCCATGGTGAATTTGGTGGCGGGACGGAAGATTGTGCCGGAAATTATGCAGAATCAGATGACTGGTGCGCGCCTGGCGGAAGCCGTTTCCGAGTTACTAAATAACGAGCCTGCACGCACACTGATGCGGCAGGATCTGGCCGAAGTGGCCGCGAAGCTTTCGACGCGCGAAGATCCCATGGAACACGCGGCGCAGTTGGTACATAAGTTTTTGAATGAGGGCAAGGCAGATGGCCGGTAATTTGCGATTGGCAGTGGCGTCGATTTTACTCGCCGGAAGTATTTTTCCGGTAGCAGCGCAGGAGCGCAAATCGCGGATCGACGTGGATCATTACACAATCGACGCGGAGATCAACCCGGCGACGCAAACGCTGACCGCGACCGTGCAGGTGAGCTTTGTCCCTCTGGACGACACCTCATCGGCGTCGTTTGAGTTGAACAACGCCTTGAACGTGTCGAAGGTGGTGGATGAAAGCGGCCGGCAGGTGCCAGCGTCGCGATCGCAGCAGGATTTCGCAATCCACCTCA
Organism: Bryobacterales bacterium; assembly: GCA_038200305.1. Classification (GTDB taxonomy): domain Bacteria; phylum Acidobacteriota; class Terriglobia; order Bryobacterales; family Bryobacteraceae; genus JANXXV01. Next base: position 1,803 of record JBBPYD010000195.1, on the reverse strand, counting down.
ACTTCCCCGAGCAGCTTCGCAAAGGCAAGCCGAGCACCGTTACGTTCTCATATGACGGCCGGCTTACGGGTAATGAAGAATCGCCGGTCTACGGAATCAAGTTTGCGGCGATCAACGCGGATGCCTCCTTCCTGATGTACCCGGCCCGCTGGTTTCCGATCGGCGATTACACAACGGACCGTTTCAGCGCCGATATGAAGATTGTGGTGCCCGCATCGTATCGCGTGATCGCCAGTGGCAACGAAGAGAAGCCGGATCGCGCGGCTGGCGACAAGATCGCGTACCGTTTCAAGTTTGCACAGCAATCGTTTCCCGGCAGCATCGCCGTTGTCCAGGGCGAGGCCACTCGCGTGACATCGGAAGGCGTCACCACCAATTTGTATTTCCGCCAGCAGAAGGACATGGCGAAGGCGTATGGCGATGAGATGGGTAAGATCATGTCTTACCTCACCAGCGTTTTCGGTTTGCCGCCGCAAGCCGGTCTGACTGTGATCGAGACGGAGAATGGGACTCCGAACGGCTACTCCGCTCCAGGCATGGTGTTCCTTTCGCCCCGCGCGATTACGAAGACGGTGAACTCCCGTGTATTGACGAACCAGATTGCACGGCAGTGGTGGGGCGCGCTGGTGTCGCCTGCAACCCGCAACCATATGTGGCTGCAGAATGGCATGGCGCGCTATGCGGAGTTCCTGTACATAGAACATACCGCTGGCGCGGCGGCTCTGGAAGCGGAAGTCCGGGATACTTACATTGAGGCTCTGACAGTAGACAACGTTCCATTGATTCAGGCAGCCAGGTTGGAGGATTATTCGCCCGAGTATTGGGCTGCCACTGCCGGGAAAGGCGCGGCTGTCCTGCACATGCTCCGCACGATTATCGGAGATGACAAGTTCGGGCAGTTGGTCCGCACGGTCCCGGATAAGTTCAGTTGGAAATCGATTACTACGGACGATTTTCGTAACGTGGCCGAGCAGGTATCCGGTCAGAATTTGCAGTACTTCTTCTTGCAGTGGATCGAATCGAACGGTGCGCCAGAGTTCAAACTGGAATACACCGTATTCCGCACGCAAAAAGGGTTCCGCGTGATGGGCAAGATCTCTCAGGATCTGGATACCTTCCGCATGCCTGTGGATCTGAAGATCGAAACAGAAGGAAACCCGGAGCAGAAGCGTGTGGAAGTGGTGGGGACGTCGTCGGAATTCATAGTGGACACGTTCGGAAAGCCGAAGCGGGTCACTATCGATCCTGGTAATAACATGCTTCGCTACAGCAACCCAGTGCGGGTTGCTGTGGCCATCCGTAAAGGCGAGCAATTCGCCGAAGTGGGCGAGTTTACCGAAGCGCTGAAAGAATATCAGAAAGCTCTGGATGTGAGCCGGAATAGTTCACTGGCGCATTACCGGGTGGCTGAAGTGTTCATGCTGCAGAACAATTATCAGTCGGCTGCGAACGAGTTTCGTGAAGCGTTGAATGGGGATCTGGAGCCGAAATGGACCGAAGTCTGGGGCCATATCAACCTGGGCAAGATCTTCGATGTGACTGGCCAGCGCGACCGGGCGGTGAACGAATACAAACTTGCTATCCGGACGAAAGATAATTCGCAGAACGCCCAGGAAGAAGCGGCGAAGTACACCAGTAAGCCTTATGAGCGGCAGCGCCCTAAGGAATAATTTAACGGCATCTGTTCCGCACCACCCCCGGCATTCGGTATATTGGAATATTCTCTCCGAACGGGCCGATGCTGCTCTTCTCGTCGAGTTACTTTGTATTCCTGACAGCGATCTTTATCCTCTATTGGCCGCT
>JBBPYD010000194.1:0-6500 GCA_038200305.1 Bryobacterales bacterium | reverse complement strand
GCTGTGGGAAGTAGAACGCTGGAGCCAGCAAAATCAGTTTCTGCACTTCGGGATGACGGGCCGCGTATAACGCCGCCACATATCCGCCCAGGCTGGAGCCGACCAACACCACCGGCTTCCCGCCAATGAGCCTCTCAATAAGTTTGAGTTGTCCGGTGATGGTCAAATTTTCAAAATCGCCTTCATCCATCCGGGGCACCCGGAGAAGCACGCCACGCGCGGCAAACCGCTCACGAAAAAACTCCGCTTTGCGGGACCTGGGACCAGACGCGAATCCGTGCAGATAGACGAACTCCATTCCAATCACGGTGTGAAGACTTTTTCTAGCTTATCCACCTCGTCCAGGATAGCGCTGGACTCGCTCATATAATCGTTCGGGGTTTTCGCGTTCTCCAGCTTTTTAAGAAGCTCATCGAAATTCGCAGCCGCGGATTGCCCTCCGTGCTGCACAACGGACGGACGCACCTCATGCCAGGTCTGTTCCATATCCAACCGGGTAGTTTGCAGGTTCCCAAAATTTTTCGCTGTGCTCCAAATTTGCAGCTCACGGCCGTAATAGTCCAGGAGAGCAATCTCCGATGGGACCTTCGGATGGAACTCCGCGCTACGCAGGGCCGCGAAGCGAGTTACCTGGTTCGCATGCTTCATAGTAGTAAGCGAATCGTGCGCTTGCAGGCCGCTTTGGATTTTCGCGATCTCACCTTCCAGGTTTGTGCGATTCGGCTGTGAAATTGAAGTTTGTCCGCTGAGTTCCTGTGCCGATTTCTTCAGCGTGGCTAAAGCGTCATCTGCCTTCTTCCAATCGCTGGTCTTTGCGGAATCGTAAATCCCTTCCGCGGACTCCCCAAGACTTGCAAGCGGCGGCGAAACCCGGGCGGGCATTGTTGTGCCTGCACTCCTTGTTCGCGTCTGCTCAGGCGATGGAGAGCATTCGGCTATTGTAAGCAGAATCGCGAGGACAGGCAGCGCGCCTGTAATCCGTATTATTGCCTTCATACGAAAGGGCTCCAATCTGTTGGACTCGCGCCGCGCGTCTTCCTTACAGTTTCCGGTATGCCGAATACCGGAACAGATCTTGCACCAGCAACGTACGATCGCGGAACTGCCGATGCACCACAAGCGTGGGAAGCAGAGGGCCGAATTCGCTGCGCGCGTAATCCACAAACGTGAAGTCACGGATTCTATCCCGCCCCTCCTGATGGTCGGTGTCCAGCACGATACGAACTGGCATTCCACTGGCCGGCCGCGCCCACAGTTCCCCTTGCACCCTTTGACGAATCGGCTTTCCCTCGGCAAAGATGGTCATTCCTCCGGCTCCGTCCACCTGCTCATACCGGTACACGGCCACCTCAGATCCATCCATTGCGTCCATCCTCAGGAATGCAAACTCGAATTTTTGAATATTGGCGCTGGTAAATAAGAGAATGGTGGGGCCAAAATCGATTGCGACGCCTTGGAGTCCATGTTTTTCGAAGCTCTCCAGCAGCCTTCGCCGTTGCTTATCGTCCGCGGCCATCACATTCCGGGCGACATCCTTCAACCCATCCCCTCGTTGTCTTACCGGTTTTCCGTCCACCGACTGAACTACGCGGATCTCGTGAATATTTCCCGGCTGCATGGCGAAAAATCCATAATCGGACACAATCTGGCGTTGAATGTTGGGCCGCCGCGTCTGTTGAAGAACCTCCCGTCCCTGGATTTGCGGAACCGTGCCGGCGAACTTATCTGCTTCCCGCTCAAGAGTTTCCATTACAATCCGGCGTGCTTCCGCGCTTTGTGCCATCGCCGCGGGCAGGAGAGAGAAGACGGCCAGAATGCCGGCGGCTTTGCGCATGTCTAGAGTGTAACGTCACATGCGGCCGCGTTTTCAAGTTGCGTCACATGCAGATGATCGCTAGAATCAATGAGTTTGGAAGGAGATTCTGGAGGATCATGTCCGTTGAGCAAAAGGTTAAGCAAATTATTGTCGAGCAGTTGGGAGTTGACGAGGCGCAAGTAGACAGCACCGCATCGTTTGTCGACGACCTCGGCGCGGACTCACTCGACATCGTAGAATTGGTGATGGCCTTTGAAGAGGCTTTCGATCTGGATATTCCGGATGAAGATGCCGAGAAAATCACAACCGTTAAAGACGCAGTCTCCTACATCGAATCCAAGAGCGGCAAAAAATAATCGCCTGCGGGGAGTTCCATATTGTCTCGAAGAGTAGTCGTAACTGGGGTAGGACTCCTCTGCTCGGTTGGGTCGGGGACAGAGGAGTGTTGGCAGGCGATCCAGGAAGGCAAGAACGGCATCGGCCGCATTACCGCCTTTGACGCCACCGCTTTCAATTGCCAAATCGCGGGTGAGGTGAAATCGTTCGACCCAGGCAACTGGGTGGAGAAGAAAGAAATTAAGAAGATGGGGCGATTCATTCAATTTGGAATCGCCGCGTCGGATTTCGCCATGAAGGCTTCCGGATTACAGGTGACTGACGAAAACTCCGAGCGGGTCGGCGTCTATATCGGAAGCGGCATCGGCGGATTTGAAGTGATTGAGCGTGAGCACCGGAACTTGCTTGAGAAGGGGCCGGGCCGTATCTCTCCGTTTTTCATTCCGGCCACCATCATCAATTTGGCCTCGGGTCACGTTTCCATGCGGACGGGCGCGAAAGGGCCGAATTCCGCCACCGCGACCGCGTGTACCACCAGCGCCCATGCGATTGGCGATTCCTACAAAATCATTCAGCGCGACGACGCCGACGCGATGATCTGCGGCGGCACCGAAGCCTGTATCACCCCAATGGGCATTGGTGGATTCGCCGCCATGAGGGCGCTTTCCCAGCGGAACAGCGAGCCCGAGAGAGCTTCACGGCCGTGGGATAAGGATCGCGACGGCTTCGTTGTAGGCGAGGGCGCCGGTATTGTAGTGCTGGAAGAACTGGAGTTTGCAAAAGGGCGCGGCGCTCCCATCATTGCGGAGATAGTAGGCTACGGAATGAGCGCCGACGCTTATCACATCACCACGCCTGCTGAGAACGGCGATGGCGCCTTCCGGGTGATGCGGAACGCGATGAAGGACGCCAGGATAGAGCCGCACCAGATCGAGTACGTCAACGCGCACGGGACATCCACAGAGATCGGCGACAAAATGGAAACCGTCGCCATTAAACGCACATTTGGCGATCACGCGTATAAGGTGGCGGTCAGCTCAACCAAGTCGATGACCGGGCATTTGTTAGGCGGTGCGGGCGGACTGGAAGCCGGTATTACTGTTCTGGCCATTCGGGATCAGATTGCGCCACCCACGATCAATTACGAAACTCCGGATCCGGAGTGCGATCTCGACTACATTCCCAATCACGCGCGCCGCATGGCGATCCATTACGCTCTCTCGAACTCTTTTGGGTTTGGTGGTACCAACGGCAGCCTGATCTTTAAACGTTACGAAGCATAACGGCGAGCTTGAGGCTTGCCAGTTCCTATGAAAATAATCGTCGCGATCAAGCAGGTGCCTGCGCGGGATTCGCAATTGCGAATCGACAGCAAGGGCAAATGGATACAAACTTCCGATCTGGCATTTGAGATCAATGAGCCGGACGCTTACGCGCTGGAAGCCGCGCTGCAGTTAAAAGAGAAGAACGGCGGCGAGGTGGTTGCCCTGTGCGCCGGCCCGGCGAGTGCCGGCCAGACCATTAGGGAAGCGTTGGCCAAGGGAGCGGACCGCGCGCTGCATATCGAGGAAGACAATCTGGACACCCTGGATACGCTGGGAATTGCCCGGCTGCTGGCGAAGGCTGCCACCGCCGAAAGTCCAGACCTGGTTCTGACCGGTCTGCAGTCGGAGGATCTTGGATACGGGCAAACCGGTGTCGTGGTGGCTGAGTTACTTGGCATGCCGCACGCTACTATCGTGATGGAAGTGGAAAGGAAAGATTCCTCCGTCCGTGTGAAGCGCGAACTCGAAAATGGCTGGTTCCAGTACGTCGAGTTGCCGCTTCCAGCGGTGCTCACCATTCAATCCGGAATCAGCAAGCTCCGCTACGCCACCTTAATGGGCATTAAGAAGGCAAAAACGAAAGAGGTCAAACGCCTGACGGCTGCCGGGCTTGGGGTTCCATTGCAAGCTACGATCGCAATCGATCGCGTGTACCCGCCTGAAAAGAGCAAGCAGACGCAGATTCTGGACGGGAGTCCAAAAGAAGCAGCGGCGAAGCTGGTGGAGAAGTTGAAATTCGAGGTACGCGCGATATGAGCGGCGTTCTGGCGATCACCGAACAGCGGGATGGCGTCTGGCACCGCATGTCATGGGAAACCATTGCTGCGGCGCAACAGCTTGCCGCCGATTTGAAACTTCCCGTCAGCGCGGCCATTGTGGGAACCAGCGATGCCGGGGACCTGGCGCACAAGAAGCTCGATCGCATTTACGCGGTGGACGACCCTCTGCTCAAGTCATACACCGCCGATGGGTACACCGATGCGCTTGAACAGTTGATTCGGCGAACGAACCCGCGATATGTGCTGTTCCCCCATACCTATCAAGTACGCGATTTCGCGCCAAAACTGGCCACCCGATTCAATCAGGTTTTAGTGAGTGATGTGGTGGGTTTTCGCATCGTGAATGGATCGGTTGTGATGGTTCGGCAGTTATTCCAGGGCAAGCTGAATGCAGACGTGAGCTTTGGCGGAGAGGCGCCCTTTTTCGCCTCCATCCAGGCCGGGGCCTTTCGCGCCGATAACGCCGTACCGGCAGAGTCCCCCGTTGCCGTCGAGCCGGTTCCGGTTCATCTGGACGCAGCGAAAATCCGGAGCCGTTCAGAAGCGCCGTTCCGTGAGTCGCAACGCGCTGTGGATCTGGCGTCCGCCGGCATCATCGTATCCGTAGGGAGAGGCATTCGCGAAAAAGAGAACATCCCGATCGTCGAAGAGCTCGCCAAGGTGCTGGGCGCCGAGTTAGCCGCATCGCGGCCCATCTGCGACAACGGATGGCTGCCAATGGAACGGCAAGTAGGCAGCTCCGGCCAGACCGTTTCGCCGAAGGTGTATATCGCGGTCGGCATCTCAGGAGCGATTCAACACTTGGTGGGTATGAAAGGCGCCAAGACAATCGTCGCCATCAACAAGGATTCGAATGCGCCTATCTTTGAAGTCGCCGATTACGGAATTGTCGGCGACCTGTTTGAGGTGATTCCCGCACTGGTGGAAGAAGTGAAAAAAGCGAAAGCTTAAGTTTTGCCGGCGGTTTCCACCGGGTGGGAATCGACCTTGTTTTCAATTGCCGGACGCGATTGCAGGTAAATGAAGATGGCTTCCAAGTCTTCCGGTGGCAATTGCGACAGGTTCTCCCAAGGCATTACGGTAAACTTTTCGGGATCTGTGTTCACACGCTCTTTGCCAGAATGCTCTTTGTGCTTGTAGAAGCGTTGCTGAAAGCGTTCCAGGGTCCAATCGCCGATTCCGGTCTGGCGATCCGGTGTGATGTTGGCGCTGACGACTAGCATTTGGCCCGCTCCGAACCGCCGCCCGCCCGCGAACCGTTTTGATGTGTCGATTCCTGCCCGCCCCATCTGCGTATGACAGGTTTCGCAGGAGCCTATCACCACAAGATACTCGCCATACAGTTGCTTGTTCGAGCGGTCTGGAGTCTTCACCTCGCCTTCGACCGGGCTCGGAGCGCCTTTGATGAGCATCGAGACTGGAAAATCGATTTTGGTCGGCGGTAAAACGTTGTGGACGGGCAGCAGCGTGTTCAAATACGCCACCAGTGACTGTACGTCCTCATCGCTCATATACCGGAAGTTGGTGTAAGGCATTAGCGGGAACAACACCCGGCCATCGCGGCCAATTCCTTCGCGAATGGCCCGGATTTTTTCACCATCCGTCCATTGGCCGATCCCAGTTTCACGGTCGGGCGTAAGATTGGACGCAACCACCCGGCCAGGCAACGCGGGATCGGGAAACAGACGGCCTGCCGCTCGTTTCCCATTTGGTACAGGACTGTCATACCGGGTTTCATCATGTTCGGAATGGCAGCCATCGCAATCGGCGGCGGCGAAGATATACTTGCCACGCGCTATGCGGGCCTCAGACGATTCCACTTTAATTCCAGAAGCGGCGGCCATTGCAGGCTTCCTGAAGTACAAGTATGCAAATCCGAGTAACCCGGCCAGCACAACTGCAAGTACACCGTAGCCGGTCACTTTCTTCCACATGGGTCCTCCGCGCAACGCTCTGAATTAAGTAAAATCAATTGTCCACTTCGAAGACTCGAATTATAGTCTGTCGATTAACACGGTGCTGAGGCGATGAAGTGATTTTCTATTCCGGCACTATCGAAAGGGCGTGCAATAGTAGCATTTTCTAATCGAACAGTGAGCCTGGTGGAGGAGCGAAGCTCCGCCGCCGGGCCTCCTTTCTGAAAGTTCTTCCCATCAATGAAACACTGCAGTGGAAAAGTGGGAAACCTGCTCTTGGTTTTCCACTTTTCCACTGCTTCGTAGGGGCGGTGGGAATGTGGAAATC
>JBBPYD010000193.1:0-22045 GCA_038200305.1 Bryobacterales bacterium | reverse complement strand
CGCCACTGCCGCCATCAGCAACGCCTGGCTCTGTCCCTTGCACGCTTTTAACGCTGCTCCGGTGTAGCCCATCTCGCGGGCCAGCATCAGGGCATCCTGCCCAGTGAGCGATTCGTCAATCACAATGGGCCGGAGGTTCGCCGCCTCATGCATTACATTCCCGCGGTCCAGGTTCAGATCGCGTTTTGTCGGCTGCTCAACGTATTGAATGCGCGCGAAGCAATCGGGTTCCTTCTGTTTCACCTGACGCAGGAATTCGAGCAGATATGCCACGTTCGGACACTTCTCGTTGAAGTCGAGCGAATACACCCACCCGGTGACGCCGCGTTTGGCCTGTGTCTCCGCCGCCACGCGATGTATTGTAAGCACGCGGTCCACATCCCACTTCGCATCGTCCCCGTTCAACTTGATCTTGAAAGCGGTCAGGCCGTTGTAGTTGATCCACTCGGGCAGCGTCTCAGGAAGCTTGTCGCCGATGCGTTTCTTGACGTCAGCCTCAGTCACCGGGTCCGACGCGCCGACCGAGTGATACAGCCGTATACTAGCCGCCGGTTGTTTCAATATGTACTTGTCGAGATACTCGCCTTTGTATTCGGGGCCAAGATAGTAGGACAGATCGTGACTCATCAGATCCGGACCACAGGTCTGAAAACTGTTCCGGTTATGCAGCTTTCCATACGCATCGTGAATGGCCGCATCAAACGGGCTCATCGTCACCAGCGTGCACAGCTTCGGGATCGGATGGTCCAGTTTCAATTCTTTCGACAACGCTTCGGCAGCCTTCAGATACTCGGGTTCCAGCGCCCAGTTGATATCGATAGGATGTCCGAATTCTTGATAATCGTTGGTGATCCGCGACAGTTGCTCCGCGAGCTTCTTCATCGCGTTGAGCGTCTGCTCATAGGACATCGTTTTTGAGGGGAAAGACCAAACGTTGCCGAGCGGCATGGAGCCAAAGCCCTTTGCTACTTTGCCGGCTGCATTCCTTACTGAGCAGTTTACGTTCAAGAGAGTAACGCGATCCACCTCGGTGCCGCCGAATTTGTACGGCGTGCGATACAGGAAATCTTCAAAGCCAAAGCTGACCGCGTTAACGCGAATGTCGGTGGCGCGGGCTGCCGCAAGGCTGAGCATGGGAGCGCCCAGCGCAGCTCCTAAAATGTGCCGGCGTGAAATCGGATTGGATAGCACGTAAACATTGTATTGGAACTGCGAACCGGCATGTGGTGTCTAACCCAGCATGTTTGAACAAACGCTGATGCCAGCCACCCACAACAAGCCCTGGACGCTTGGGGCTTCCATCACTCTGCAAGCCGCTATCGTCGGGAGCATGGTGCTGTACTCGGCGCTGCACGTCGACATGATGCCGTTGAATATCGCGCGGCATCTGGAACTGCCGTTCCCAGCTACTCCGAAACCGGAGTTCGTGAAAGTAATCGGTACACCGATTGCATCGCGGCCGTCTTCATTGGCTTTACCAGTGCGGCCGTTCACCATGCCTTCCAGAATTCCAGACGGCGTCCCCGAAATAAACGACATCGGCTCAGATGCGCCGGTTCTCAGTTTGAACTCAGGCACTGCTCCCGGCGCCGTTTTTGGCGATAGCATCCTGGGAGCGATCGCCACTCCACATGCGATTCCACGGCCCGCTCAGCCCACGGTAACGCACCCGCCTGCCGTAAAATCCTCCGCTCCCGTTCGCGTAAGCATCGGGGTTATGGAAGCGAAGATTCTAAAGCGCGTGACGCCCATCTATCCGCAGCTTGCTAAGAGCGCCCGGATCTCAGGAAGGGTTCACCTGATCGGAATCATCGCGAAGAACGGCACAATTCAGAAGCTGGACGTTCTGGATGGACATCCGCTGCTCGCCGGAGCCGCGCTCGACGCCGTCAAGCAGTGGATCTACCGGCCCACTTTGCTGAATGGCGAGCCAGTGGATGTCATCACACCCATCGAAGTGAATTTCACGCTCACGCAGTAACATCGCCGCGCATGCGATCCGCGATCTTGATCGCTACGTAAAGAGCCACAAACAAAATACCGGCAAACAACACCAGATACCAAACGTGCTGGCGTAAATAATCGACGGCTTGGCCGCCGAGTTGCGATCCCAGGTAGGCCAATGCGCCGTACCGGAGCACGCGCGCGATGGAAAAGACCACGACGAATGTAATCAGGCTCGACTCCAGCGCCCCGGAGCACAACACGAAAATCTTCATCGGCATGATGGGGAGCGGAACCAGGGCGGAGATGAAAACTGTCAGTAGACCGTAATGGTGGAACCAACTACGAAAACGTGCTGCGCTGGCGGATGCCGACCGCTTGTTCAGATAGATCTCTCCACCTTTTCGGGCAATCGAGAAGAGAATAACATTTCCAAGCACGGACCCCGCTACCGCGAACCCTGCAAGTTGATACGCGTATGCCGGAGCCTTGCTTGCCAGTAAAACCAGGAGCGCGTCAACCCCGCCCGGCATGGGTACCCCAGCGCCATCCAGCACGGCGAACATGAACAGACCGGCCGGCCCCATACCAACCAAGAATGCAATGATCTCCTTCATTCGCCGAGCAGCTCTTTCAGCTTCGATTCGTCAATGACGGGAACCTCCAGCGCAACCGCCTTATCCAGCTTTGAGCCCGCGTCCGCGCCGGCCACCACGTAGCTGGTTTTTTTGCTAACCGATCCGGTTACTTTTCCCCCAGCCGCTTCAATCTTCTGCTTGGCCTCTTCACGGCTCCAAACCGGCATGGCGCCCGTCAACACAAACACCAATCCCTCCAGCGCGCCAGCGTGCCGTTCCTTCTTCTCATGCGTGAACGTCAGGCCGGCTTCACGCAATCGCTCCACCAACTCGCGATTCCGGGGCTCGTCGAAGAACCGCCGGATGCTGTGCGCTACTTTCGGCCCTACCTCTTCGGCCTGCTGTAGTGTTTCCATATCCGCGCCCGCTATTTCGTCGAGACCGCCGAACGTCTCCGCCAGAATCGTGGCGGTACGCTCACCCACGAACGGAATGCCAAGCCCATTGAGCACGCGCGGAAGCGGCTGTTTTTTTGACGCCTCAATATTCGTCGTGATCCGTTCGGCGGACTTCTTCCCCATCCGCTCCAGCTCGATTAGTTTTTCATCCGTCAGCTTGTAAATATCCGCGACGCTTTTCACCAACCCACGATCTACCAACTGGTCCACCAGTGACTCGCCCATGCCATCAATATTCATCACCGGGCGAGCCCCGAAATGCAGTATCGATTCTTTCAGCCGCGCGGGGCAGTTGGTGTTGATACAGCGGCTCGCGGCCTCGCCCGGCTCGCGCACCACGATGCCGTGGCACACCGGGCAATGCTTGGGCATCGTAAACGGCTTGCGTGCGGCTCCTTGTTTTGCTATGCGCACAACCTTCGGAATCACATCGCCGCTGCGCTCAATCAGAATGGTGTCGCCGATTTGCACGCCCAGCCTCTCGATCTCATCCTCATTGTGCAGCGTTGCCCGTGAGACTGTGACGCCACTCACCGCAACTGGTTTCAGATGCGCCACCGGAGTCAGCGCTCCTGTCCGTCCCACCTGAACTTCAATGGATTCGAGCAACGTCTCCGCTTGACGCGCAGGGTACTTGAACGCGATCGCCCATCGCGGAGCCTTCGCCGTCCACCCGAGCGCTTGCTGCTGTGCAAGCGAATCCACCTTCGCTACCACACCGTCGATTTCATACGGAAGATCGCCGCGCTTGGCTTCCCATGTTCTGCAGAAATCCATCAGTTCTTCCACTCCGTGGCAAATCGCGCGATTCGGATTCACTTTGAATCCCATCGCGTGCAATGCTTCCAGAGATTTCCAATGACTCTCGAATGCCGAGGCGCCTTGCACCAAAAGCAAGTATGAGAAAAACTCAAGTGGCCGCGTGGCCGTTATCGAAGCTTCCAGTACGCGCAGCGATCCCGCGGCCGCGTTCCGTGGATTCGCGAATCGGGGAAGACCCTCTTCCTCTCGCTCCGCGTTCAGTTTCTCAAAGCCCTTCGAGTTCATCACCACTTCACCGCGCACTTCCCACTCGGGCCAGTTCGGCTTAACGCGCAGCGGCAGTGACCGGATGGTGCGCGCATTTTCCGTGACGTCCTCGCCAATCCGTCCATCCCCGCGCGTCACCGCCCTTGCCAGAGCGCCGTTCTTATACTGCACTGCCAGTGAGAGTCCGTCCAGCTTCAGTTCAGCCACGTAACGGTAAGGGGCGCCACCCAGCAGATCCCGCACGCGCTGATCGAACGCACGCAGTTCCTCTTCATTAAGAGCGTTATCCAAACTCAGCATCGGCGCGCTGTGCCGCACCTTTACGAATCCCTCGCGAGGCTTCCCCCCCACCCGCTGCGTTGGCGAGTCTGGCGACGCCAGCTCCGGGTGCTCTTCTTCCAGCGCCCGCAGTTCGCGCATCATCGCGTCGTATTGGGCGTCGGCGACCTCCGGCCGGTCCAGAACGTAGTACAAGTGCTCGTGCCGCCGCAGTTCCTCGCGCAGCTTTTCAATCTGTTCTCTGTCGTTCACGTTCAATTTTCTATAATAGGGGAGCCTAAGGGGACTGACAGCTATCGCAATCTACCAAAATGCTTTCCTGATCTATAATCCAATCGCTGGAAAGCTTCGGAAGAAAGATCACTCACTCCAACGTACCATTGATGTTCTGGCCCGCCACGGACATCGTGTGACGCCGGTCGCCACCACCGGTCCGCGCACTGCCGCCGGAATTGCGCGTGAAAGCATCGCCCATGGAGCCGACCTCATTCTTGCCGCTGGAGGTGATGGAACCATCAATGAGGTGTTGAACGGCATGGTGCATTCCGATGTTCCCCTCGGCATTCTTCCCGCCGGAACGGCCAACGTGCTTGCGTGCGAAATGCGGCTTGGCACTCGAATGATTGCGGTGGCTGAGAAGATCGGCTCGTATGAACCGCAACGGATTGCTGTTGGTCTTCTCACGCAAGCCGGCGAACACAATGGCCGCCACTTCGTTCTGATGGCCGGTGCGGGTCTGGATGCGCTGATTGTTTACCAGATCAATGCCGGTCTCAAAGCCGCGCTGGGGAAGGTGGCTTACTGGGTTGCTGGATTGAGCCAGCTCGGGCGGCAGCTTACCGAACTGAATGTACGCATCGGAGATCGAAACATTCGTTGCAGTTTCGCGCTCGCCAGCCGCGTCCGTAACTATGGTGGCGACCTGAACATTGCCCGGAACGCTTCTTTGCTCGACGATCATTTCGAGTTGGTGCTCTTTGAAGGCGCGAGCTCTTTGCCATATCTCAAGTACATGACCGGCGTGCTGACCAACCGGCTTGCCGGAATGAAAGGAGTGAGTCTGGTACGGACACAGGAAGTGGAGTTCTCAAACGCGACTGACCCTCGCGTCTACCTTCAAATCGACGGCGAGTACGCCGGCCATCTCCCCGCGCGTCTGTCCATTGTGCCCCACGCCCTCACTTTGCTGATGCCCGCCGCATTTCGCAATGGATAACCTGACCCATACGCTGACCGGGTTGATGCTCAGCCGCGCTGGACTGAACCGTTTTCACGCGCAGTCCGCCGCGATCCTGATATTGGCCGCCAACATTCCGGATGTGGATGCCGTCAGCCTTTTTGCCGGAGCGGGCCCCTACCTTCACTACCATCGCGGGATCACACACGCCCTGATCGCGGCGCCCGTGATGGCTTTGATTCCGCTGGCGATTGTGCGGCTCGCCGTGCGCAAGCCGATCGCCTGGTTCGCCGGATATCTGCTGGCTCTGATTGGCCTGGCGAACCATCTGCTGCTCGATTTCACCAACATGTATGGCATCCGGCTATATCTGCCTTTCTCAGACGCCTGGCTGCGGCTGGATCTCACCGGCGTCGTGGACGTGTGGATCTGGGCCGCTCTCCTGCTGGCGTTTTTGGGGCCGGTCCTTTCCCGCCTGGTCAGTTCTGAAATCGGAGCAAAGCACACCACCGGCCGCGCGGCTCCCATCTGCGCTCTGCTGTTCATTCTGCTCTATGACGGGGGCCGAGCATTTCTGCATGAGCGGGCAGTCGCGGTTCAGGCAGCCCGTTTGTACAACGGCCAGGCACCCCGCCGGGTGGTAGCCCTGCCGGGTGCTGTCAATCCCCTCAGTTGGAAAGGGATCGTTGAAACCGATTCGGCGTTTTACATCAATCAGGTGAGCTTATCCACTGAATTCGATCCGGCCTCGGGAAAGATTCTATTTAAAGCGGAGCAGACCCCGGCTATGCAGGCGGCAAGCCGGACGGAGGTGTTTCACGATCTCCTCGCCTTTGCACCCTTTGTCTCCTGGCAGGCAACGCCCGCACCCGATTCGGAGAACGCCGTTCGCGTGGAGGCGGTGGATCTCCGGTTCGGTGGAGGCTTCACCGCAAACGCAATCGTGGAAGGCAACCGCGTGCTGCGCGCCTGGTTCAGTTTGTGACCCCTAAAACGTGGCAGAGCGCGCCTGTTACGGGCTTGCTACATTGAAAGAGGAGCTAACACACATGAGCCTGCCGGAAGACGAACAGCCGGTCACCCGACGTCACTTCGATGAATCACTCAAGTCCATTCACGAATCGCTTAAGTCCATTAACGAATCGTTTAAATCCGTTGACGAATCGTTTAAGTCCGTTCACGAAGACATTGCCCGGTTAGCAACGCGGCTCGAACGCGCGGAAACCACCCTTCTATCCGGTTTCCACACCTACGCCCGCCGTGAAGGTGCCCGGTCCCATGCCGTGGAAATCCGCCTTCACGATATCGAACAGCACCTCATTGAGATCGACGAGCGTCTCGGCCCAAAATAGCCCGGAAAATTCTTCAAATATCCAGATCCGGAGCACTTTCCTCCGGTTCCAGTTGCTCCGCCTGCGCCGCATAGCGTTTTAGAACCTGAATCGCGGCCGTAGCTCCAAATCCCGCATACTGCAACCGCCGGAACGCCGACGCCAGATTCTTCTGCTCCTGCAAGAACACCGGCAACACCTTTCCCCGGTACTTTCGCGCAAGAAATTGCTCAATCATCACAGTCTCGTCCACGCCGTCGAAGGTTTTCTGCACCGCTTGCTGGGCAACTTTTGACTCGACCTTCCGCTGGCGAAGGTCCTGCAACACTCTTCGCTTCCCAAACCCCTGATTGTCACGGCGAGCGGTTGAGTATGTTTCTGCGAACCGGCCGTCGTTTAAGTAGCCATATTCCTTTAGTTTCGCAAGCACTCCGTCCACATCCGCCGCGTCTTCCGCCCGCCTGTGAAGCTTCTCGCGCAGTTCCGAAACCGTGAGTGCTCGCATGCCAAGCGATTTTAATGCGAAATCCCACAGCCTTTGTGCGTCTAACAAACGTTGCGGACGCTTGACCATTGGCCAGATTCTAGCACGCGGCGAAAAATTGTAACCTGCGATCTGTCCGTTTCTGTGTAGAAGTGGTTGTACTGGTATTCTGAGAACGTACATACAATCTAGGAGGAGTAAGTCAAATGGATGATAAAAAAGGTCTATCGTATTTCATGCTCGGCCTGGGAATTGGCGTAGCGGTTGGAATCGTGTTCGCGCCGGCGCCAGGGGAAGAGACCAGGGATATGCTACGTTCCAAGGCACTGGAAGGCGGTGATTACCTCAAGCGCCGGTCCGAAGAAATCAAGGACAATGCCGGCGATCTGGTAGAAAAGGGCAAGACCGTAATCCAATCTCAAAAGGACCAGCTATCCGCCGCCGTGGACGCAGGCAAGCAGGCATACCGGGAAGCGGTGACAAACGTGAACGAAGGACGCGGATCGGAGGCGATCTAGCACTACTCGGGAGACCTGAAATATCATGAACCAGGAAACTTTGCTGTACATAATGACGGCGTTTGTGATCATCAGCGCAATCGCCCTTTGCATTCAAGCGGGCCTTCTTTTTGGAATCTACAAGACGGCTAAGGTGATGCAGGACCAGGTCACGTCCATCATGCCGCAGACAAAGTCCATCCTGGCCAAAGCGGAAACCACCATCGACCAGAGCAAGCAGAATATCGTCGAGATCACTGAGAAGGCAAACCAGATGATGGACCTGGGCAAGGCCCAATTGGTGAAACTGGATTCGGTAATCACGGATGCCAGCGCTCGCGCGAAGCTGCAACTGGAGCGCGCTGAAATGGTGGTGGACGATACGGTTAGCCGTGTCCATCAATCCGTGGCTGCCGTGCATAACGGCATCATTCGGCCCATCCGTGAGGTGCAGGGCGTAGCTGCTGGGGTGAAGACCGCCGTTTCCGTCTTCATGCGTGGGGGACGTCCAAGCGTGGCACAAGCCACTCAAGACGATGAGATGTTCATCTGATTGATCGATACCAAATGCGGCGTTAGACTAAGGGCGTGATCCGATTTGCCGCGCTGCTTCTAACTGTTTCTTCCTTAGTCTTCGGAAACGATACTGGAAGCGCGGCGCAAGCCGCAAGAGCGATTCAAAATGCCGGTCTCGACGATCGTGAGTGTTATCGCGTCCGCGACCTCGTTTTCAACCAGGAAGACATCCGGTTTTACTTGACCGATGGATTCTTAATATTCGGAAAACCAATCGACGGGCGCCGTGTATCGGCCGTTTTCACTGCGGCCGTAGATGGCGGCGATGGAGAAGTGCTGGTCTTTCCGCCGCATCGAAGTGAACGTTTGTCGCTCTCCTCCTTCGCGGGCACCCCAAACCTTGACGAACATCTGACAGCAGCCGTGTTTCTGTTCACCAATGGAACGGCGGAACAGTTGATGGCCCAGCTCCGGTCCGGCGCCGCTAAAAAGGTTCCCGATATGGGGTTGCTAATGGCAGGCAAGTGGAATCCAGTCGTGAAGAACTTGTCCAGCAGTCTTGAGATCCGGCTGGTGCAGGATCATTTCTCGCAGGACCGCGAACAGGGCTTCCTGTACGCAGCCGTCAGCGGGAAGCAACTCGGAAATTTCGATCTATCTTATGATCCCCGCGCGCGCGAACAGATCTCCGTCGGTCAGCTTGCCGCCCGCGATAACCGGGCATACTTCAATATTTGGACAAGCTTTCTTGCACGCCCCTGGCGGACCCAGGGCAGGCCGCCGTTCACGGACGATCTCGCGATAAGCGATGTGCGCATCAACGCCGTGCTGCAACCAGATCTTCATCTGAAGGCGGTCACACGAATGAAATTGACGCCATCCAAGGCCACGAATGCGGCCATGTCGTTTGAGATTTCAAGGAGCATGCGCGTGACGGGCGCGAAGGTGGACAATGAACCCGCGGAAGTTTTCATGCGGGAATCTCTTCGGGCCAACGCCGTGCGCGGTAGTGAAAACGAGCTTTTTTTGCTGATCAGCGCCCGCCCGCTCGAACCGGGCAGAGCGCATGAGATCGAGTTTTCACACGAGGGCGATGTGATCTCCTCCGCGGGAAATGGAGTGTATTTCGTCGGTTCCCGCGGCAACTGGTATCCCAATCGCGGCGGCGGATTCGCCCAATACGAATTGACGTTCAAATATCCGAAGGCGCTGAATCTGGTTGCGACGGGCGATGTGGTGAGTGAAGAAACCGACGGCGATTCGCGCATCACCCGCCGCAAGACTTCGTCGCCCATCCGGTTTGCCGGCTTCAATCTCGGCGAGTACGCACGGGCGAGTGTGACCAGGGCTGGCACCACCGTTGAAGTCTATGCCAATCGGAAGATTGAAGCGGCCCTGGAGCGAAAGCCGCCCAGGGACCTGATCGTCCTGCCGCAACAACCGTGGTCCCGCGGAGCGCGCCCGCCAGCCGATTTGCAGGGCATTACGGCCGCCGCTCCGCCTCGTAATCCTACTGCCCGCTTGCAGGAACTGGCCACTGAGATCGCATCCGCCATGGAGTTTATGAGCGCAACCTTCGGACCCTCCCCGCTCAAAACTCTCACCGTATCGCCTATTCCCGGAACCTTCGGCCAAGGCTTCCCAGGCCTGCTCTACATTTCGACGCTGAGCTATCTCAATCCCAAGGAGCGTCCGAACGAACCGCGCGGCGTGCAGCAACAAATGTTTTATTCCGATCTGCTCCATGCTCATGAGGTCGCTCATCAGTGGTGGGGCAACATCGTGACCTCAGCGGATTACCAGGACGATTGGATCATGGAATCGCTTGCCAACTACTCGGCGCTGTTGTTTCTGGAAAAGAAAAAAGGCCGTAAGGCCGTGGATGCGATTCTGACGGAATACAAGGCGCATCTGTTGCAAAAGACCCCCGAAGGTCACACACTGGAATCCGCCGGACCCATCATTTGGGGCACACGGCTGATCTCATCGCAGGCCCCAACGGCTTGGCGAGCGATCACGTATGAAAAGGGATCTTGGATCGTCCACATGCTGCGAGGCCGCCTGGGAGACGAACGCTTCTTGAAGATGCTGGCGGAACTGGCCCGCCGCTACCGGTACCGGTCCCTCACAACAGAGCAGTTCCGCGAGACCGCCGCAGCCTTCGTTCCTCCGAAATCGGATGACCCAAAACTGGAAAGCTTCTTCGAGCAGTGGGTCTATGGGACCGGCGTACCTACCTTGAAACTCAATTACACGATCGCCGGAAAGGCCCCGGCCGTAAAGGTCCGTGGCACTGTCACGCAGACCGGAGTAGACGAGGATTTCAGCGCTTCCGTTCCGGTCGAAGTCCAACTCACGGGCAAGCAGACGTCCATCCGATGGGTTCATACTTCCAGCGAGCCCACTCCGTTCAGCGTGGATCTCAAGCAATCTCCCTTGCGAGTGCTCCTCGATCCGGGCGGATCCATCTTGGCCGTACGAAAATAGTTCATGCTCAGACTCGAACGTGAGGAGCGGAAAGCGGTCTGGGATGAACTATCTCGCATCCTGGAAAACTACTGCACCGAGGTCGATAACTGGCCGGTGACACCAGAACTGCATCCGGAAAAGATTCGCGCCCTCTTGGCTCCTTGCGATTTTTCCTCCGCAGTCGATCCCATGCAGGCACTGAAATTAGCGGCATACGGCTTGAAAAATTATCAGGTTCACACCCCGCACCCCAGGTATTACGGGCTGTTCAACCCCGCTCCAACCACCATGGGAATTGTAGCGGACGCTCTGGTGGCCGGGTTCAATCCGCAGTTAGCCGCCTGGAGCCACAGTCCGTTTGCAGTGGAAGTGGAGCATCACCTGGTTCGCGCGATCGGCTCGCGGTTTGGCTACTCGCCGTCAGCCGGGGATGGGACCTTCACATCCGGCGGTATGGAGGCGAATCACACAGCGGTGCTGGCCGCGTTGACGAGTCGGTTCCCGCAGTTCGCCGCCAAAGGCTTACGTGCCCTGGATGCCCAACCGGTCTTGTACGCGTCGTCTGAAAGTCACCATTCCTTCTTGAAGTCCGCCCGATTGTGCGGACTCGGCACGGATGCAGTTCGGCGGATCGATGTCGATGCGAATCTGCGTATGAATCCAGACTCGCTACGCGGCGCAATTGTGCAGGACCACAAGAATGGGTTCGCGCCTTTTCTGGTTGTGGCCACCGCGGGGACAACCAATGCAGGCGTGATCGATCCGCTTCCGGCGCTCGCGGACGCCGCTATCGAACAGGGGCTCTGGTATCACGTGGACGCAGCCTGGGGCGGGGGAGCCGCGTTTGTTCCCGAACTGCGATTCCTGCTGGATGGCATAGAGCGCGCCGATTCCATCACCTTCGATGCGCACAA
The DNA here is from genome assembly GCA_038200305.1 of Bryobacterales bacterium. Taxonomy (GTDB): domain Bacteria; phylum Acidobacteriota; class Terriglobia; order Bryobacterales; family Bryobacteraceae; genus JANXXV01. The sequence goes on along the minus strand of JBBPYD010000193.1, from coordinate 10,369 downwards.
ATGGCTCTCGGCGCCCATGGGCGCCGGACTGTTTCTCACCAGGCACGCAGACATTCTGGACCGCACCTTCCGCATCGCAACAGACTACATGCCGCGCGACGCCTCAGGTCTGGATATCGTCGATCCTCACTTGCACTCCATGCAATGGTCGCGCCGATTCATCGGGCTGAAGGTATTTCTCTCGATGCTCACCGCCGGATGGGACGGCTACGCGGAAGCGATCCGTCACCAGACGCGAATGGGAGCGCTTCTGCGCGCGGGACTTGCCGCGGCGGGCTGGGAGATCGTGAACGATACGCCTTTGCCTGTCATCTGTTTCGCCAAGCCAGGCGCCACCGCACAAGAGCACCAGGAAATTGTGGCGAAGATTGTGCGTTCCGGTGCAGCCTGGATTTCCACTACTGTGCTACCCGGTGCCCGGACCGTCCTGCGCGCCTGCATCACAAATTACCGGACGCAAGAAACCGATATCGCGGCCCTAATCGCGCTCCTGTCTATGCCAGTAAGCTAAGTCTTCCACGGCACCACGCCAACCCGCTCTGCCCACACACTATACATTCCCGACATCCGTTTCACCCGCGCCGGCTCTGCGGCCGCCACGTCGTGCAACTCCGTCCGATCCGCCTCAAGGTCGTAAAGCTCCCACTGATCCGGAAAGCGCGATACCAGCTTCCACTTGCCTTCGCGAACAGCCCGGTTGCCTTCGTGCTCCCAGTAAATCGCGGCATGGCCCTTCCGCTGCCTGCCTTCAAAAACAGGTAACAAACTTTCCCCTTCCAGCGGCGTCACCGCATTCCCCTTGTAAGTCTTCGGATACGCCACGCCCGCCACATCCAGACACGTCGCCATCAAATCCACCAGATGCGCCGGTTGCCGCGAAATGGCATTACGCTGCTTAATCACAGCCGGCCAATACGCAATAAATGGTGACGAGATCCCGCCCTCATGCACCCAATGCTTATACAACCGGAACGGAGTATTGCTGGCATTCGCCCACGGCAGGCCGTAACTCATGTAGGAATCCACGCCACCGGGTGGCGCCCCAGCTTTGCCCCGGTTGATCTCTTCCGCACAGCCTCCGTTGTCGGCTAGGAACAGGACCAGCGTATTCTCTTCCTGCCCCAGTTCCTTCACCTTCGCCAACACCCGGCCAACGCTCTGATCCAGACGGTCGATCTGCGCGGCGTACACAGCCATTTTCCGGCCGCGGTCTTTCTTGTCCTCAACGGTGTCCCACGCCGGCGCATGAGAATCGCGCGGCGTCAGCGGCCACTTCGCATCCACAATCCCCAATTGAATCTGCCGCTCATGCCGCTTCTTCCGAAGCTCGTCCCAGCCCTGCATGTACTTGCTTTCATACTTCGCAATATCTTCCGGACGCGCGTGCAGGGGCCAATGAGGCGCCGTAAAAGCGAGATACAGAAAATACGGATCTTTCCCGCGGCCGAACTCGTCAATCTGATTCACCGCATGATCGGTGAACGCGTCCGTCATATAGAACTCCGGACCCGGCACATACGGCTTGTCATTCAGCGCCATCTGCGTACCCGGTTCCGGATGGAAATAGTTAGCGGCTCCGCTGATAAGTCCGAAGTACCTCTCAAATCCACGGTCCGTAGGCCAGTGCGGCCGCTTCTCCCCCACATGCCATTTCCCGGCCATTGCCGTGCGATAGCCACCTTGCCGGATCGCCTCCGCAATCGTCACGCAATGGTCGTTTAGAAAACCTTGATAGGCGGGAGTGCCACGGTCCTTGATCATGTGTCCCACTCCAGCCTGATGGCTGTAAAGACCTGTCAGCAAGGAGGCCCGCGTAGGGCAGCAGCGCGCGGTGTTATAGAAACTGGTCAGCCGGAGTCCGCCCGCGGCCAGCTTATCCAGATTGGGTGTCGCGATCTCCGACCCGAAACACCCGATATCGGAAAAACCCATATCGTCGGCCAGGATCAGGATGATGTTGGGGCGCTTAGCGCCGTTCTGCGCAAAGGCAGAGGCGCAACCGGCCCCGGTGACTTTCAGAAAGATTCTACGATTCATAACGTGGCTCCGCGATTATACTACCAAGCGAACAAGCCACAGGTATGAGTAAGATAGAGAAGCCGCATCAAGGAAAACGCTTAGAGGATTGGGGGCTTTTCCTTGATGCGGCCGCGCCCATGCTTCGGGCTATAGATCCGGCGTCGGCTCGTTTGAACAAACCTTCACTGGCCAGGCCCGCGTCCATCATTCCTGACCAGCAGGGCCCAAACGTTCACAGAATTCCGAATCTAGAAGAAGATCGTTCACTGCATTCCATATCACACGAAAAGACGAAAAAATGCCCTCTGGTCCACCTCGCTGTCGGACGAATGAGCGGTACGAAACCTAAACACCCGTTCCCGCAAGCACGCTTTCCTTCAGCCCACTCGCTTCTTACCGACTGCTTGCTGCACCAGAGGGGCAGGTTAAAAGAGTTACTCCATCAATTCGTCTTCTAATATAGCAATCAATCCGCCGAGTGCAACCAAAATTTAAGCCGTTGATAGCATTAATCTTTACTCGCAAAGCCGTCTTGCCGCTGAGGCGCCGGGATGCGTCTGGTGTGTCCCTATGACACACTGTCGTTAGGACACACAATTGCCGGATGCAAGTTAAAATTTGGCTGGCGCTCCTCGCGGCGGGGACGTTATGCGGCCAGACTGCCGAGGAAGAGTACAAAATCTACACCGATCATCCGCGCCTCCTGCTCAAGCCCCAGCGGCTAAAACTTCTGCGGCGGGAACGCGAACGAAGATCTCAGCGTTGGCAGCAATTGGAAACGCTGATCCTCGGAAAAGTGCAGATGCCGGAACCGGGCTTCTCCCTGGCTCTGTTTTACCAGGTAGGCGGCGATGAGGGCATTGGCCGTCAGGCCGTAAACTGGGCGCTGGGTCCGGCCACCGACCTCCGGCAGTTGGCCCTGGTGTTCGATTGGTGCCAGCCGCTTCTTTCCGAAGCACAAGCCAAGACCCTGACCGCCAAAATTCAGAAGATTGCCGGCCAGACAGCGCAGACATCCGATGTGGCCTCCGTGCGGTCCCGCACGTTTGCCGCCATAGCCACTGGTGACGATGCCGCGCTAAAAAACATCGTCCGTACCTGGTGGCGCGCCGAGTTAGCTCCCGCTCTGAAAAGCGGGTCCAGAACGCTCGTGCGGCCGGAGGTGTATCCCATGTTCGAGCTGTTTCATGCAGTTCGAGACAGTGTAAATATCGACATGCGGGAGGACGCCGCGAAATACTTCCAGGAACTCCCAGGCTATCTGCTGCTTAGTTATTACCCTGCGATTTTCCCCGCCGCCGAGAACGACTATCGCGTTCCGGTCTATTCCGGAACCACCGAGCCAGATCTGAAGGCAGCCACCTTTTCCCGTGCCGCCGAGCTCAGCATTGTAGCCTTCGACGCAAACGCCATCGAAAGCCAGTTTCTGCAAGGCTGGCTGATCCACGACAAGTTTCTGATGCGAGGCCCGCAAGGTATTACCTATGAATTCCTATGGGCCAATCCCTATCAGCCGGGGCTAAGCTATTTCCACATGCCCCTGAAATTTCACGATGCTAAAAACGGACGGCTGTTCATGCGATCCGGTTGGGACGACGATGCCGAATGGTTGGGATATTTCGATGGCAAGGTACAGTTATTCGATCAAGGCAAGATACAGCCGCTTTCCCTGCAATCGCAAAAAGGCCCCACCATCGTCGGCGACAACGCAATTCTGTTAGGCAAGAGCAAAATGAAACTGGACCTCACTCCCGACAGTCCGGCCACCTACTTTATCATTGGACTCAAGCCCCACCAGAAGTACCTCATTGAGGTAGACGACGAGGAACTCGCTGAAGAAGAGACAGACGCCGGCGGCATCCTGGAATTGAATTTTCTGAGAAAGGATAAGCTATCCGTCCGAATCTCCCAGGAACCAAATCAGAACGACAGCCGCATGCCAAACTGAATCTGCCTCGGCGTATTCACCTGGTTCAACCGGATCTTGCCGAAGTCGGCCGATGTAACGGACGTCACCGGTCCGCCAAAGATCACCTGGTTCGGCGCGTTATAGAGCTCGGTACGGAAATCCAGCCCCACCCGCTCCGTTAAAGTGATTCGTTTCTCAATCAGCGCATCCCAATTCACGTTCCCTGGATTGCGAACATCCGGCAGCGTTCGGCTCACGTTGCCGAATGTGAATTGCGGCGTCCGCGCGAACGCCGCCGGATTAAAGTAGAGCGCGCCGTCCACGTACTGCCGTTCGGCATTGAGCGCTCCCTTCTGGCCCGTCGCCATCGGCCGCATGCCTGACCCGCCGCCGAACGAATTCGAATCGTTGGGCGACGTCAGTGACACCGGAGTGCCGTTATCGGCGGAGATGAACCCCGCAATTGCCCATCCGCCGCCGATCCGCGCAAGCAATCCATGGTTCAGATGGGCTTTGCCGATGCCGAAAGGAAATTCATAGCGATAGCTGATTCGCACCACGTCTGGGATGTCCTGATAGGACAGTGAGCGGTCGCACGAAAAACAGTTGTTGTTCTGGAATCCAGGCGTAGGTCCAAGAAAGCCGCCGAACTCGGACGTGTTGTCCATCGTCTTGCTGTGCGTATAAGAAAAGAGCATGGCAAGCCCTTGGGAAAAGCGGCGTTCCAGCTTGAGCTGCAGTGCATGGTAGGTGGAGTGCCCCACGGGCGCTTGAGACGCGGACATGCCCGTAAACTGCGGGTACGGCCGTAGCAACTGTCCCAGTTGAACCGTGGAGCGGCTCAGCGTGGAAGTCGGGTCCGTGATAATTCCGAAGAACGGATTCGCTGTTGTTTGCAGCAACCCCGTACCTTGAGCCAGCAGCGCATCCGGCAGTTGGCCGTAGTTCACACTCGACGGAAGAGCCACCGCGCTGGTTCCCGCGTAACCGGCATCGATCACAAACGACCATGGCAATTGCCGCTGAATATCCATCGACCACTGCATCTGATAAGGCAGGCGCTGCTGCCGCAATGGTCCTGAAATGCCCTGGCCTAACAGCGTGTTGAGTCCAAGCGTGTTGCCTGTCGGCTGCAGAAGTCCGTCCGGGAACGGATTATTCAGGTTGAACAATGGCGTCACGCCATCTGGCCCACTGATTAGCGATGTAGTGGTCCGGTTAAAGCCCTGAGCCAGGTCGGTGTTGGGCACCAGCGGATGATGGAAAATGCCGAACCCGCTCCGGATCACCGTGTTCGTATTCACCTGCCACGCAAGGCCCAGCCGTGGATCGAAGTTATTCGTATCCGCCAATTGCGTGCGGCGGCCCACGCCATTCACCCCAACGAAACCGACGCCCCCGCTCAAGTTCGGAAACTGCGGCACCTGCTTCCGTAACGGAGACGGGCTGTTGAGATCCAAAAAGACGTATTCGTTGTTAGCTTCCGTTCGCGGCATCTCCAGGTTGTATCGGAGGCCCACTGTAAGCGAAAGGCTTCGCGTCAGCTTCATTTCATCCTGCAAAAATCCGGCGTAGTAGTCGTGAACATGCTGCTCCACAGGGCGAACCTGGTAGCTGAGGCTAACGATTCCAAGCAATAGATCCGCAACTCCGGCGCCGGTCGACGCTGTTGCCGCTTGCGGATTCGGCCCACCCGTGAATGCGCCGCCCGAGCTCAGGCTGAGCGCGGGCGAGTTGTCGATCCGGACAGGAAAGCGGCGCCAGTCCACGCCGGCCTTCAGCGTGTGCCGCCCCCGCAGCATGGTCACCGATGCCGCATACTGCATCGTTTTCGAAACCACGATGTTTGCCGCGGTGCCTTGCGGACCAAGTCCACTGATGCCTCCAATGCTGACCTGCGGAAAGTAAGCCACCCTCTGCCCATCGGTCGCGGACTTCGGCAACCCCAGCGTCGTTTGGTCAAAGCCCAAGCTCAGCGGAATCCGGTTCGTTTCGCTCTGGGCCAAAGAGAAGTGGTGGTCCAGAATCGTGCCGGCATTCACCGTCCACGTATGATTGACAATCCAGTTAGTGCCCGGAATGCGGTTAGGCGTTTGCACCGGGGAAGCGACGTTCCCGAAAACCAGCGGCTGCGCGTTCAGGTTGCTGAACCAGTCGTAGCGCGCAAAAATCTGATGATTTGCGGAGATCTGGTGATCCACGCGTGCGTCCAGCCGGTTCGCGTCAATCGAGTTCGCGGCGGCAACGTAGTAGTTATTTGTGTTGCCCAATCCCTGGCCGGGTTGATTCGGTAACGGATAGTACTTGAACAGATTCGCCCCCAGCGAAGCGATCTGCGTGGACGGCAGAACATTGCCCGCAAACACATCGCGGACGTAGCGCGTGGTGCCCGCTGGCCGGTTCGGATCGAGGCGCGTAGTGCGCGGATCGTAGATCTGAATCAGCTTCCCGCTGGCGTCCAGCGAACGCGAGAAATCGCCTGTGCGTTCGAGTGCAGTAGGAACCGTTCCAGTAAACGACGCGAGGCTCCGCTCGCGCAGCCCTTCATACGCGACGAAGAAGAACGTGCGATTCCGCCCGTTGTACAGCTTCGGCACCCACGCGGGTCCACCGAAAGTGAAGCCATACTGGTTCCGCTTGAAACTCGGCTTCGCCTGTCCGGCGCGGTTAGAATTAAACCCGTTCGCGTCCAGTACGCTGTTGCGCAAAAACTCATGCAGCGATCCATGGAAGCCGTTTGTGCCGGAGCGAATGGCGAAGCTGATCACACCGCCGCCCGTGCGGCCGAATTCGGCGGCGTAAGGGCTGGTGTTGACCTTGAACTCCTGCAGCGCATCCACTTGCGGAATGGAGGAGACCTGGTTATTGTAGGTGCCCGTGTTGGCCGCCCCGTCAATCAGGATGTCGTTCGTTGCGCCCCGGCCTCCATTGATCCGGAAGTTATTCGTCGTGGATTGGCTCGCGGTATTGATCCCGGCATTGAGACCGGTTGTGACTCCCGGCGCCAGAGTAAGCAGCAGCAGCGGATTGCGTAAGTTCAGCGGAATACTGGTCACGAATTTGTTCTCAATCACGGTGCCCCGGTCCGCCCGGTTCGCGGTCAGCAAAGGAGCAGTGTCGTTGACGGTGACCGTGTTCTGCACCTCGCCGATTCTCAGTTGCGTATTCAGCGTCCGCGACTGCCCCACTTCGAGCGTGACGCCATCGATCTTCGACGGCGAAAAGCCCGGAGCCGAAATCGTTACGTCGTAAACGCCAGGCGGTAGCGGCGGCGCAACGTAGTAGCCATCCCCGTTCGCGGTCGAGTTGGTGCGGATCCCGGTCGCACGATTCACCAGTTCCACAGCCGCGCCGGAAATAACGGCATCTTGCTGGTCGGCAATCCTCCCGGATACAACGGCATTCTGCGCAAGCGTGGACACACTGGTCAGAAGGAGCAAAATTGCAATTCGAGACATAGTACATGATACTGCTAGGTTGATGATGAAAGCCGCTGAACTTTACGAGCACCGCCACTTCCGCATGGCGGAAGCACCAATCACCGATCCCGGTCCCGGCGAGGTGCAGGCGCGCGTTCGCGCCGTCGGAATCTGCGGATCGGATCTGCACTATTTCGCCGAAGGTGGAATCGGAGATACCGCAGCGGTCTATCCCTCCGTCTTAGGTCACGAGCCCACCGGCGAAGTGGTCAAGGTGGGTGAAGGCGTATCCGGATGGGTCCCTGGAGATCAGGCCGTACTGGAGCCCGCCATCTACTGCTATCACTGCGAATACTGCCTGACCGGGCATTACAACGTGTGCGCGAATCTGCAATTTCTGAGTTCCGCGGGCGCCCCCGGCTTCTTCCGCGAGTATGTAAACTTACCCGCGAAAAACCTGCTCCCGATTCCGAAATCTCTCGGCTTGCACGAAGCCACATTATTCGAACCCCTGGCGGTAATTCTTCACGCCCTCGGCTTCGCCTCAGTGCAGGCCGGCGAAACAGCCGCGGTGATCGGCGGCGGCCCCATCGGCCTTCTCACAGTGGCGGCGTTGAAGTTGGCAGGCGCAGGCCGCGTATGGTGCATCGAGCCAATCGCAAGCCGGCGGGAACTCGCCACCCAAATGGGCGCCGACGCGGTGATCGACCCTGGAGCGATCGATCCAGTCAAGCAGGTGCTGGCCGACACCGGCAAGCGCGGTGCCGATGCGGTATTCGATTGCGCCAGCAAAGGCGACACCATCAACCAAAGTATGGACATGGCCCGCAGCGCCGGCCGCGTCATAATTACAGGCATTCCCTCAGAGGTTCAGGTAAAGCTGAACTTCCACGTGCTCCGGCGCAAGGAGCTTTATTTTTACAGTGTCCGCCGTTCCAACCACGAAACTGATGAAGCGCTCCGCCTCCTGCGCGAATACCCAAAACTCTTCGCGCCGATAGTAACCCACACCCGCCCGCTAGACAAAATCCAAAGCGCGTTTGAGATGCTGGAACGCTACGAAGACGGCGTAGGCAAGCTGGTCTTGACGCTCGATTAATCCGGGATAATAGAGCACCATCGGGACGCCGAGCCCGATCACTTTTATGAAAACCCCGAAGCCTGGCCAAATCATAATTGCCGCCATCCTGGCGATCTTGGTCTACGGCATGATCGCGGCAATGCTGGGCACCATCATGCCCACCTTCCACCTCACCATGGAGCAGAACGGCAACGTCGCTCTTGCCCAAGCCATCGGACTGGTCATCGCGTCCCTTTCGACCGGCCCCATCATCGATAACCGCGGAAAAAAGACAGCCCTGGTGACAGGGCTGGCGATCATCTCCGCCGGGTTATATGCCCTGCCCAATGCTGTGGGCTACAACCAGATCATGCTGTGCCTGTTCGCCCTCGGGTTCGGCGGCGGCGTCATCGTCACCGCAGCCAACGCCCTGGTCAGCGACATCAATGAAGAGCGCCGCGCATCCACGCTGAATTTTCTCAATCTATTCTTCGGACTCGGCGGACTCGCCACGCCGTTGGCCGCCGCGAACCTGCTGAAGGGCGATGCCGTGAAGCTCTGCTATGTGGCTGCCATCCTCGCCACCATCACGCTTCTGGTCCACGCAAGCATCACCATGCCGCCCCCCGTGGGCAGACGCGGATTCAACGGGGCGGAGGCCGGTCAGGTGCTCCGGCGGCCGGCGCTTTGGCTATTAGCGCTCTTCCTGTTCCTCTATGTCGGTTGCGAAGTTGGCGTTTGGAACTGGCTCGCCACGTATCTCATCTCGCGCGGCATCAATGAAACAACAGCGCTCAACATTCTCTCACTCGGTTTTGCCCTCGGCCTGTTGCTCGGGCGCGTAGTGGTCTCCGCCATCCTCATCAAGATCAGCGCACCCACCGTAACGCTGGCCGCGTCGGCATTGATGGCGATCACCACGTACCTGATGCTCGAAACCAGCGATCCCACCATCGCCTGGATCGCCGTATTCTGCGCCGGCCTCGCCATGGCCCCGGTTTTCCCAACCACGCTCGCAATAGTAGGCGACGCCTTCCCGGTAATGACTGCGACCGCGATGGGCATTGTCATCACCTTCGGTTGGATTGGCCTTGCCGCCAGTTCCCGTACAATCGGAGCCATCGCCGGGTCCGGATCGTCGAACTTGAAAACCGCGCTGCTGATTCTGCCCGCCGCTTCCATCCTGATGATCGTGGTCAACCTGGCAGTCCGGCCCATGCTACCAGGGCGAGAGCGGCGGCGCATTGAGGGCTAAGAGGGCCTGAAAATCGGAGTCTGGCCGCGATTCGGGCTCGTTGTTGGACACATCGTTGGTCATATCGGGGAGTTCGGGGCCGGAACTGGGCGTCATTTCGGATTCGATTTCGGGATCTGTTCCGGGTTTGGGGTCGTTTCGTAATTTTGGAATTTCACGTTGCAGGCGGAGAAGAATGTTCAATGCACGCTGGTACATGCGGGTGAATTGGGTTTCGTAACGCAGGAGTGTTTCCAGGCATTTTTCTTCGTTTGCCAAGGTGGTGAAAGCTACCGTGGTGCGGGTGGCCTGGTCGATGTGGGTGAAGGTTTTTGCGATCTCTTCTTCCTGACGGTCCATTTTGAGGTCGAGGGCGGCGGTCTGCATGCACCAGATGCGGCGTAGGCGCCATTGGGCCGCGACCATTTGATCGACGAGGTCCATTTCCACGTTGTCCTCCGGTTGAAATCTGAGGATGTAGCTTTGCTGAAGCTCGTCGAATTGAGATTGGGATTCGTTGGTGAGGACCAGGGCTTTGGATGTGAGTCCGTGGCGCAGGGCGTTCATCGACGATTTTTTGATTCCTTCCGGGGATTTTGTTCCCGCTGCCTTGGCGCCGTTCCGGCGCGCCTGATTCCGTTTCTGTTTTGACGACATAAATCGATCTCCCTGGGATCAGGGTGAGGTAAGGGCGTGCGGGGTGCGGGTGTGGACCGGTGTAAGTTGCT
>JBBPYD010000192.1:0-13404 GCA_038200305.1 Bryobacterales bacterium | reverse complement strand
TACATCTCGTCAAACGAAGAAGTCAGCGCCTTCAGAGCAAAGTCCACCATGGGCCGCATTCGCCGCAGCGGATGCTCTGCAGGTACTCGCTCCTCCGGCGAAACATAACTGAACATCGTGCTTTGTTGGGTGTTGTGGCCGCGCATAGCTTGAAACATTAAGACGCAAATCTGTTCCAGAGCGTAACACCTTCGGCAAGCCTTTTTTCAGCATCCTGCTAGACGCATTAACGGACTCCTTAGCGCCAAAAATTTCCGGAATGATCCTGACTTCAGGTAAGTCGAAGTCTCCGCGGCCGTATCTGATTGGCGTTGCTTCAGATCGCCGGATTGCTTGGCGTTTTTCGATGCGAGCGATGAGTTCGTCTCCGGCTTGGAGGCTGGAGACGGCCAATGACGGACAGTGGCATTAGACCGCACGATATAATCACCTCGTAGACCATGCACAGTCTGCTCACCGGCGATGAAGTTAACGCAAAGATCAAATTCCTGCTTGGTTCCTCGGCGGACCCGGACGGGCCGCGGCACTTTCTAGTCCGCCTTTCTCACGAACAGCCCGAAGCGTTCGCGCGGCTTTCCGAATCGGATGCGGCACTGCAAATCTTGATTACGGTTTTTTCGCACAGCCGGTTCCTTTCCGAGGAGATCCTGCAGCATCCCGACTGGGTAGATGCGCTGGTGGCGTCGCCGGATCTGTTTCGCGTGCTGTCGGCGGAAGAATACGTGGATCGGCTGGAAACGTTTCTAGGAAAAGATTCCACGGAAGCTCCCTCAGCGCTCGCGTTGGCGGTTTTTCGACGGCAGCAACTGCTGCGCATTCTGGTCCGGGATGTACTCGACTATGGCGAACTCTCTGAGATTACCGAAGAGATATCCAGCCTGGCGGATGCGATTTTGGAAGTCACCTACCGGCGGATTCGCTCCGAGCTTGTTCTCCGTTATGGCACGCCGCAATTCGAGGGCCGGTCCTGTGGCTTTTCGGTTTTAGCCCTGGGCAAGCTTGGCGGCAGCGAACTGAATTACAGCTCCGATATCGACCTGATGTTTATCTATTCGGGTAACGGCCATACGGATGGAGCGGAGTCCATCACCAACAAGGAATGTTTCAAGAAGATCGCAAACCGGTATACGGACCTGCTCTCCACCTATACGTCCGAAGGCATGTGTTATCGAGTGGATTTGCGGCTGCGGCCCGACGGACGGTTGGGTGAGGTCTGTCTATCTCTGGATGGCGCGAAAGGCTACTATGAAACCCGGGCGCGCGATTGGGAACTGCAGATGTTGATCAAGGCCAGGGTGGCCGCGGGGGAGCCGGAGCCGGGGCGCACGCTGCTGGAGTTCGTGGAGTCCAGAATCTATTCGACGACGCTGGATTTTTCGGCGGTCGAATCCATGTCGGTTACGCGGGAACGCATCGGTGAGAAGCTGGCTGCCAGGGTGGCGGGCAAACAGCGCACTGGCGATTCGGATCTAGATATCAAACTGGCGCGCGGCGGTATCCGCGATATTGAATTTCTTGTGCAGTGTCTGCAGCGCCTCCACGGCGGAAGGGAACCGTGGGTGCGGCATGGCGGCACGTTGCTGGCGCTTTTGCGGCTGCGCGACAAAGACCTATTATCGAATGCGGAATATTCGCGCCTGGCGTCGGCATACCAATTCTTGAGACACCTGGAGCACCGGCTGCAGTTTGCGGAAGACCGGCAAACCCATACGTTGCCCTCGAAGCCGGACGAGTTGGAACTGCTGGCGCGGCGCATGCCGGTGGGTCAATTAGGGCGGGCGCCGTCAGCCGGCAAGCTGCTGCATCAGTTGAACACGCATCTTGAGGAAGTGCAAGAAACGTACGACCGCGTGATCCACTCGCAGCAGCCGCTGTATTACAGTACGCTGCCGTCTAACCCGCCGAAATACGTTTCCGCGGCGGTGGAAGTAGCTCCGTTTCCGGAATCAGGGGCCAGCAATCTAATGCGTTATCTGGATCAGCGCGCGCCGGGTTTGGCGTTATCGCTGGCGGAGAGTCAGCTTCGCCGGGGGCAGAAGTCGTTCGAACATTTTCTGGAGAAAGTGGTCTCCAACGCCGGCCTGCTGCGGTTGCTGGATGAGAATCGCGCGCTTGCGGCGGACACTGTGGATCTGTTTGAGAACAGCCCGCACTTCGCCGAAGAGTTGATTCGCAATCCAGATCTGATTGAAGAGTTAGCGAATATACGCGATGGTGTGTATCCGGATTACGGCTCACTTTCGGCTTCGCTTGCGGATGCGACGCAATTGCGGCGGTTCTTCCGCCGTGAGATGCTGCGCGTACAGGCGGCCAGCATCTGCCTGAGCGTGCCTATCTTCACCACTCTGCAACGTACCTCCGATCTTGCGGATGCGGTGGTCTCCGCAGCGTACAAAATGGCGGTTCAGCAGGTGATGGAAACGAATCGTCCGAGGTCTCCGGCATATCGGCCTACGGACCAGATGATGGTGATCGCGATGGGCCGGCTGGGGATGCGTGAGTTCGACCTGGGATCGGATGCCGATCTGAATTTTATCCTGCCGGACGAAGACTCACCGGAAGTCTTCTATTGGACGCGAGTGGCCGAGCGCATAATTGACCTGCTGACTGCGTATACGGGTGAAGGAATTTTGCTCGCCATCGACACGCGCCTGCGGCCGAACGGGCGCGATGGCGCGCTGGTGCAGGCGGTGGGGGCATATAAGGAGTACCTGGCGAATACGGCCGAAGCCTGGGAAGGCATTACCTATATGAAGTCGCGAGCGATTGTCGGCGATAACGATCAGACCATGCGGTTTCTTCATGAACTGCAAGAAGTGGATTGGCGGCGCTACGGCCAAAGCGGGCGATCCCGCACCGATCTTCGCAATATGCGATCGCGGTTGGAGAAAGAACAGGGCGCGCAGAACCCATTGAAGGCGGGGATGGGCGGATATTACGACATCGACTTCGCCATGATGTACCTGCGGTTGAAGAGCGCGGGAATCTTTTTCAAAGTGCTGAACACGCCCGAGCGCATTGACATCATCGAGAAAATGGGGCATCTGGAGAGGTCTGACGCGGAGTTCCTTCAGGATGCCGCGACGTTCTACAGGGCTATCGATCACGGCCTACGCGTGTACTCCGGGCACGCCGAAGGCAAGCTGCCGAATCTGGATGTCCATCTGGAAGTTTTGACCAATCTGGTGTACCGATGGACGCCCGAGAGGTTACACGACCAGCCGCTGCCCGTAAAACTGGTGGAAATACAGCACCGGACTCGCGAGTATTTCAAACGGCTGTTTGGCTGATGTCCAAGCGAATCGGGATCGCAATTCGCAATTACTGCCGTTAAATCGACTTGGTATTCCATTTCCGGCAACCGACATGGTTGGAGATTTGGCAATCTTCAACATCAAAGGAAACAACTATCGTCTGATTGTACCAATGGCATTCCGGAGTCAGCGTGTGTACATTAAAGAATTTCTCACCCACGCCCAATACGACAAGGGAGGTTGGAAAAAATGGCTGTAATAACTCTGAACGAGATAAGGTACAAAAAGCTCCTTTCTCGCGCGATGCCAAAAGTGATTGAGACCGGGAAAGAGGACGAGCGGATGGCGGCCGAACTGGAGCGGCTGGATAGGCTTGGACGGGCGTTAATGCCGGAAGGAGCAACAACTCGCCGCACTGATGACCCTCCTTATTCAGCAATTTGAAGCACGCGCGAAAACTTGCCGAGGTTTTTCACGTTCCCGTGGATCTGTTTATATAGACCTTTCCTAACGTGAAAGCCGCAGTCGTCACACCGCGAGAGGTTCAGCTTCCAAAATCTCCGGTGCCACGGCGCCGAATTTCTCAAAGTTCTTTCGAAAGCGCCCGCTTAGGTCGAGGGCGGCGCGGTCATACGCGGCCTTTTCCTGCCACATGCCGCGAGCGTCCAGTAGTTCGGACGGCACGCCGGGGCAGCTTAAGGGTACTTGAACGCGAAAAACAGGGTGAGGCTCGATTACGGCACTGTCGAGCTTGCCTTCAATCACCGCGTTCACTATCGCGCGAGTATATGGCAGGCTCATCCGCTCGCCGGTGCCGTATGCGCCGCCGACCCAGCCGGTGTTCACCAGCCAGCAGGTCACGTTGTGTTCGCGCATTCTTTCGCCCAGCATCTTTGCGTACTCTTGTGGATGGCGTGGCAGAAACGGTGCTCCAAAACAGGCGCTAAAATTGGGCTGGGGTTCTTTGCCCAGCCCGCGTTCGGTGCCGGCGAGCTTCGCCGTGTAGCCACTCAAGAAGTGATACATGGCTTGCTCAGGGTTCAGGCGTGAAATGGGGGGCAACACGCCAAACGCATCCGCCGTCAGGAACAGAATCTTCGCCGGATGGCCGGCGACGCCCGGAATCAGCGCATTCTCAATGAAGTCGATGGGGTACGCCGCGCGTGTGTTCTCCGTTAACTTGTCTGAGTTGTAGTCCGGGATGCGGCTTTCCGGATCCACAACCACATTCTCCAGCACCGTGCCGAACCGGATCGCATTCCAGATCTGCGGCTCCTGCTGGTGCGAGAGCCGGATGCACTTGGCGTAACAGCCACCCTCGAAGTTGAAGACGCCCCTATCGCTCCAGCCATGCTCGTCGTCGCCGATCAATCTGCGCGCCGGATCGGCCGAGAGCGTTGTTTTGCCGGTGCCGGAGAGTCCGAAAAAGAGCGCAACGTTTCCGTCGTCACCCACGTTCGCCGAACAGTGCATCGGCATCACGTTACGCGCAGGCAACAGGAAATTGAGAATTGTGAAAATCGACTTCTTCATCTCGCCTGCGTATTTGGTTCCGGCGATGATCACCAACCGGCGCGCGAAATTGACCACAATGCAGGTTTCAGAAGCCGTTCCATCTTCGGAAGGAATCGCCGTAAAATCCGGAGCGAAAATCAACGTGAAATCGGGATTGTGTTCGCTGGTGTCTTGCGGATCACGGCGGATGAAAAGCTGCCGTCCAAATAATGCATGCCAGGCGCGTTGCGTGATCACGCGAATCGGCAGTGTGTACGCCACGTCGGCGCCGCCAAAGCAGTCTTCTACAAATAGCTCTTTCCCTTCCAAAAACTCAGTAAGCCGGGTGTACAGGCGGTCGAAGGATTCGGGTGACATCGGCTGATTAACGGGTCCCCAGTTTACGGCGAATTCCGTCCCAGGCTCGCGCACAATGTACTTGTCCTTCGGTGAGCGGCCGGTGAACTGGCCTGTTTTCACGGCGAATGCTCCGTTCGCGGTAAGAGCACCTTCCTGGCGCTGAATGGCATGTTCCACCAACTGCGCTGTGCCTAAATTCTTCAGACCGTACCCGTGCAAGTCATATCCCATCGGACCGGTAACCGCTGTTTGCATAGTGGGTATTCTTTAAGACACTACAGCTTATCATGTAGATATGAGCCCAATCCGATTTCTGTGCATAACCGCGCTGTGTGCGAGCATGGTTTTCGGGCTCTCCGCGCAGATCATTGAGTTTGAATCTGGCGGCTATAAATATCAGACTCTCACCAAGAACGGGCTTACTGTGATGTTCGCGCAATTGCCATCCCACGTGCGTGGATATTCCATCCTGCAAGTGGCTGTTTCCAATGGATCGAAAATCTACTACACGGTGAAGCCGGAAGACTTTGTGTACTACCGTGAGGATGGCAGCGCACTGGAATCCTCACCTGCCAGGGAAGTGGTGAATTCTCTGGTTGAGAAGGCGAGCCGGGGCGATGTGGTCAAGTTAGTGACTGCCTATGAATCGAGCCTCTACGGCAATAACCGTTATAAGTCGAGCAACGGCTATGAACAGCGGAGGCAATCGGCTTTGGCTGAGGTTTCATCGGCCAAAATCAAAGCCGCGGCGGCGGCATCGGCAATTGCCTTTGTGCAGACCCGGCTCGCCCCAGGACAATCTACTGACGGCGCTATTTTCTATCCGAATGGTGGCAAAATGCTTGGGGCAGGGAAGTTGATTGTCAGGGCCGCGGGAGCCAGCTTCGATTTTCCAATGGTATTATCGAATTAAAGCCAGATCCGCTTCGGGATATTCCACTGTCCGCCTACACTCATTTCGACTCGTCACCGCCCGTTGATGTCCTCGCTTGGGCCATTCGGCAGTTCGGTGACAAGCTCGCTATTACCACCAGTTTTCAGGCCGAAGGAATGGTGGTGGTCGATATCGCTGCGAAGATTTCGCCGGATATTCGCGTCATCACGCTCGATACCGGCCGTCTTCCGGAAGAGACTTACCAAATGATGGAAACCGTGCGATCGCACTACGGCATTCAGGTGGAATCCGTGTCGCCCGCGAGTGAGGAAGTGGAGTCGTTGGTTACCCGGCATGGTCCGAATCTGTTCTACGAATCGGTGCCATACCGTACACTGTGCTGCCACATCCGCAAGGTTCGGCCCCTCAACCGCAAGCTACAGGAATTCAGTGCTTGGGCTGTCGGCCTGCGCCGTTCGCAATCGGAAACGCGGGAATCGCTGGCGAAAGTGGAAGAGGTAGATGGGCGCGTGAAGATCAGCCCTCTCGCCGATTGGACCAGGCAGCAGGTAGACGAGTATATCCGCTCCAATGGGGTTCCCCGGCATCCGCTCTACGGCAAGGGGTACACCAGCATCGGCTGCGGCCCCTGCACGCGCGCTACGAAGCCGGGCGAAGACGAACGCGCAGGCCGTTGGTGGTGGGAACAGGACGCCAACAAAGAGTGTGGCATCCACTTTACGCCGGATGGAAGAGCGGAGCGCACGGTGGACGTGTTGATTCGCGATATCCTGCTGGACCGGCGCCCCGATCTACAGAATGCATAAAGGATTTACGCTTTGGTTTACCGGCCTTTCCGGCTCGGGTAAAAGCACCGTGTCTGAAAAGGTGTACGCAAGATTGAAGGATTCCGGCGCGAAAGTGGAACTGCTGGATGGCGATGTTGTCCGCACGCACTTATCGAAAGGCCTCGGGTTCAGCAAGGAAGATCGCGATACGAACGTCCGGCGCATCGGCTTCGTGTCCAAACTCCTTTCGCAAAATGGAGTGATCTCAATTGTCGCGGCCATTTCGCCGTATCGTGACGTGCGTGAAGAAGTTCGCGCAGCCATTCCAAACTTCATTGAGGTTTACGTGTACTGCCCAATCGAAGTATTGGCGGAGCGCGACGTGAAAGGCCTGTATAAGAAGGCGCTTGCGGGCGAGATCCCGTCGTTCACCGGAGTTTCCGATCCTTACGAGCCGCCGGCGAACCCTGAAGTTACCATTGATTCCTCAAAGGAAGAAATTAACGGCAGCGTCGAGAAGGTCTGGGCGAAGCTGAAAGAACTGGGCCTTCTATGATTGATCTGCACACGCATACCACGGAATCCGACGGCACCCATTCGCCGGAAGAATTGGTGACCGAAGCGCATGAAATCGGCCTGGATGCGGTGGCCATCACGGACCATGACACCTTTACCGGGTACCAGAAGGCACGGCCGTTTGCGGATGCTGTGAATCTGAATCTGCTCTGCGGCATTGAGGTGAGCACCGCGCTTGGCAATCCGAAAACGAAAACGGTCCACCTGTTGGGGTACTTCTTCAAGGGGCCGCCATCCGCTGAATTTCAGAATTGGATATTGAAGATGCAGGCAGCGCGCCGGGATCGCAATGAGCGGCTGGCCGCGCGCCTTCAGTCGCTGGGTCTGGACGTCCACATAGAAGAAGTGAACGCCTTGGGCCGCAGTCTGGCTGGACGTCCGCACTTCGCGCGGCTCCTTGTCTCGAAGGGTTACTGCACCAGCATTCAGGATGCATTCAAGAAGTATTTGGACGAGTCCGCGCCGGGTTATGTCGACCGTGAGGAGCCGGGTCTGGAAGACGTGATTCGCCGGGTGAACGAGGGCGGAGGGATTTCCGCGCTCGCGCATCCCATTCGTTTAGGCAAGCGCAATCACGACGAAGAAGAAGCTTTGATCGGGCAGATTGCCGCTATGGGCCTGCGTGCGATTGAGGTTTACCATTCCGACCAGACTGCGGCGGATTCCGCGCGCTATCTGGCTATCGCGCGAAAGTACGGATTGCTGGTGACTGGCGGATCGGATTTCCACGGCGCGAATAAGCCATCCATTCAACTGGGCACAGGCTTCGGGAACAATCTCAACATTTCAAAGAAGCTGTTGAAGCCGTTGTTGGCGTAACCGGAGCGCCGTTGGCGGTCAGATCCTTCGCAGTCATTGCTTTTACCCGCAAGATACCAAGCGCAACCACTTTGTTGCGCGCCGGCGAGAACGCCGAAGATGTAATTTCACCGGCTTCCTTGCCATCCGCAATAATTTTGATGGGTCCGTCAAAAGCTTCTTCGGTATCGATCTCCATGGGCGTCAGTTGCTTGGTTATATGCCCCTGGGATCGAACACGCTCCACAATTTCTTGCCCAAGATAGCAGCCTTTCGAGAAATGCAGCGCCTGCATTTGTTGCGTCTCCTGCGGAATAAGAGCCTCGGTGATGTCTACGCCATAGCGGGGCTTTGCATTCTCGATTCGCATCACATCCGCGGTATCCCTGTCGGCTTCCACGGCGCCAGCCGATTCCAGTTGCGCGATGAGATCGGCCTTCTGCTCCACCGGGAGAAAAATCGAAAAGCCATCGGCTCCGGTGCTGCTGACACGCGCAATGAAGCGGTCCGCCCAAGCCACGATTCCGTAGGGCGGCTCTGGAATGGGAGCTTTTAGGAACTCCAGCATCTCTTCGGCTTCGGGACCTTCCAGATTCACGGTTGCGGTGGTCTCGGTCACGTCTTCCAGCGTGACATCGTCGGCAATGATGAACTTGTCCAAATGCTCAAAAACACGCCGGTCCGTTTCCGGTTCCGTATCGAGCAGGAAGTATTCCGGAAGACAGAACAGATTTACGTCGCTCAAGACCCTGCCGTTCGCGGTGAGAAAGAATGCATAGCAGCCGGTTCCAGGGGTGAGCTGCTGAACGTGATTAGTAGTCATGGCGTGCAGCAGACGCGCTCGGTCCTCTCCCGTCAGGCGAATCTTGCCGCGCCCGGAAAGATCGATCCAGGCCGCGTGTTGCCGCAGAGCTTCGTAAGCAAGAGAGTTCATTCGGTTCCTTTTAAGGCGCTACCGGTTGGGTTCATGACCCGAGTATAATCCGGTTCGCCGTTAATACTCGAATTGCATGAAGAATTGAACCTGGCGGGCATTCAAAGTCTCCACCACGCCTCCGTAGGAGCTCAGCTTTTGTCCGGCAGCGGCATAGAACGGGCTCACTCTCAGAGGATTTGTATGATTCAGAATATTGAAGGATTCCACGCCCATTTGAAGCACGGCGCGGTTATCGTGTACCGGAAAGGTCTTCATCAATCGAGCGTCCAGCGATGTGCTGCCAGGGGTGAAAAATGGATTCCGTCCAAGCCCGAATGGACGCGCGCTGATGGGGTAAGCTCCCGTGCGGAAGCTGTCCGTGGTGTCCAGCGCATTCAGCGGCCGGCCGCTGCCGTAAGTGAAAATCGGTGCAAGCGTCAAATGGTCCATGATCTCGAAAAGCCCGCTCGCGGCGAAGCGGTGCCGCTGGTGCTGCCTGGATAGCGCCCATTCCTGCGCCAGATTGCAAGGGTTGAGTGGCTGCTCGTCGTAGTCGGATGCATCGTCGTGCGTGGTGGCCAGGTTGTAGGAGACCAGGTATGCGAGTTCTTTAGTGAGCCTTCTGTTCAAAGAGAATGAAACCCCGTTGAAGGCCGATTTCGCGGTCTGCTCCAGTTGGAACACGGGTGCTTCGAGGCCGATGTTCCGGGTGCGCGGAAGATGGCGTCCGGCGACGGAGGAGTATTCTACTGAGAGCGTGGTGTCCTTGCCGAAGCTGCGCTCTACCCCGGCGCTGAATTTCCGGCTGAAGGTAGCGGGAAACTCCAGCGCGGCTTGATAGCGTGCTCGCAGCAGAGGCCCGTTGCCGTACTGGAAGACTTCATAGCCGTGAATGCCATCCTTCTGAATCACATCGTTCAAATAGGCGAGCGGATAGCGGTCATAGAAGAGACCGAAGCCAGTTCGAAAAACGTATGGCGAGTTCACCGCCGGGTGCCAGGCCAAGCCGATCCGCGGCGCGAGATTGCGGTTGCTCGGCGGGATCTGTTCGGGCAGCCACTGCCGGTCGTAGCGGAGGCCGAGATCCAGGCTCAGTCCGCTGGTGATCTGCCACCGGTCTTGCACCCAGAGTCCCAGAGGCAGAGTGTTGATGTGCGTCCTGGAGCCGCCCATCGCCTGAATGTACAGATCGGGTGAGGCAGCGAGGTAGCGGTCCAGAGTCGGATAAATATAGATGCCTCCGAAGCGGTTCGCGATATTTGCGTTGAAGCGCACGGTGTGCGCGCTCGCGCCAAAGCTGATCTGATGGTGCCCCCGGATGATGTGAATGCTATCCACCAGTTCCGTGTGCCTCTCGGTTCGCGCAGCGTTCAACCGGTACGACTGGCCGAAAGTGATTACGCCCGGAATATCGAACATAGGGCCGGTGGAGTTGGGCGTGATGCCGACGGAGCGTTCGGAGACTTGCCCGCGCAGGTCATTCACCAGCGATGGAGAAATCACGTAGATCCAGTCGCCCACAACCGAGTGATCGTGAGCGAGACTGCTGCCGCGTGCAGAGGCGTCGGTGTAATTCTCTACATCCTGTACGTCGTGCAATGCCTGGCCTCGGGAAAACGCATAGCGGCCAGAGAGCGTGTGTTTCGATCCGATCTGGTGATTTACCTTGAGCGAGAATTCCGTCTGTGACGAGCTTGCCGGAAAGAGACCGCGCCTCAGCAGTGAACCCAGGCTCTTCGGCGATTCTGAAAATTCTTCACTGGATTCCCACTCCTGCTCAAGCGCCAGTGAAAAGAACGTGCGGTCCCTCTGAATAGGGCCGTTCAAGGACGTGCCGGGCTGGTAGCGCCGGTACGTAGGATTTACTTTTACGTCCACTTCGGGATTTCGCGCGTTGGCGAATTCATTTTGCGTGAAGAAGGTTCCATCGCCGTGCCATCTGTTCGTACCGGAGAGCGTCACTAGATTGACCGAGCCGCCGGCCGCCCCTCCAGTCTCGGCGGAGAACGACGTTCCGGAGACACGGAACTCCTGTACCATCTCCAGGCCGACGGCAACGCGGTTGCCTCCGGTGGTCTCATCGCGATTATCTACGCCATCAATGGAGAGGCTATTGTTCCGGCCGCGCATTCCGCCAAAACTGAAACCGCTGTCAGTGGATGCGCTGCGCACCGCGGAACTGGAACGCTGCGCGTTAGAACCAGCCGAAGAGGCCACGCCTGGTGCGGTCAAAACGATGTTGAGATAGTTTCGATTCTGAGATGGAGTCTCTTCTACCCGCTCATTGCCGAGAGCAACGCTGGTGCTGGTTGCGGTGGTGTCCAGAGAATTCGCCTGATCCACCACTTCGAGGCGCTCGGCTACCTGCGAGAGCTTCATATCGACACGCTGAACCACCGTTTGACCGGCCGAGACACTGATCTCTTTTACGATGGCGCTGGAAAAGCCTTCATGCTCAAGCCGGAGTTGGTAAGAGCCAACCTGAAGAGCCGTGAGGCGGAAATTTCCTTCGCTGTCCGTGCTGGTTTCACGAACCAGACCGGATTCAATTTGCGTGGCGGTCACGCGGGTGCCGGGGAGAGCCGAACCAGTGCTGTCAAGAACCGTTCCACGAATCACCCCTCGCGCCGATTGCATTTGTGCGAGTGCCGGCAAGGAGAGCAACGGCAACAGAAATATAGAAATGAGTTTTGACTTCAGGCGGCTCGTGACAGAGCGGAGATGACGATTTCTTTGCACTGGAAAGCCGCCTCGGTGGCTCCGCTACTTCTACACCCTACATCACCGCGCTAAGCTCTTTCCACTCGCGCCCTTGCGATTCCGCCACCGCCGGATACGTCACGCTACCCCGGTACGTATTCACGCCCTCGCGGATCGCCTCACTTTCCTCGCACGCCTTCTCTAAACCGCGATTCGCCAACTGCAGCAAATACGGCAGCGTAGCATTAGTCAGCGCAAAGGTAGACGTATGTGGCACCGCCGCGGGCATGTTGGACACACAGTAATGCAGCACGCCGTCCACGTAGTAAGTCGGGTCGGTATGCGTTGTAGCATGGGAAGTTTCAAAGCACCCGCCCTGGTCAATCGCCACATCCACCACCACTGAGCCAGGCTTCATGCTCGTAATCATGTCGCGCCGGACCAGCTTCGGCGCCGCGGCCCCAGGAATCAGCACCGCGCCAATCACAAGATCCGCCTGGCGCAGCACTTCGCGAATCGTCCACGCATTCGATGCCAGCGTCACAATTTGGCTGTTGTAGATATCGTCCAGAGCGCGCAGCCGGTCCAGGTTGCGGTCAATGATCGTGACGTGCGCGCTCAATCCGCAAGCGATTTTCGCCGCGTTATGGCCCACCACGCCGCCGCCCAAAATCACCACGTTTGCCGGAGCCACGCCTGGCACGCCACCCAGCAGAATTCCGCGGCCTCCGTTTGGTGCTTCCAAATACTGCGCTCCCACCTGCACGGACATCCGGCCCGCCACCTCGCTCATCGGCGTCAGTAGTGGTAGCGAATTGTCCTCTTCCCGGATGGTCTCGTACGCCACCGCGCTCACCCGCGCGGCCAGCAGACGTTCGGTCAACTCGGGCAGAGGCGCAAGATGTAAATACGTGAACAGAGTCAGCCCGGCCCGCAGATGCGGATACTCCGATGGCTGCGGCTCCTTCACCTTCACCACCAGATCCGCCTTGCTCCAAACCTCGGCAGAGCTCGAAACCATCGTTGCCCCGGCTTCTATATACTCCGAATCGGGCAATGAGCTTGCCTGTCCCGCCCCCGTCTCCACCAATACCTGGTGCCCCGCCTCCACCAGCGCCAGTGCTCCGCTGGGAACCAGTCCCACGCGGCTCTCGTGGTCTTTCACTTCCTTCGGAACGCCAATAATCATGGTTGCCCCTGCGGTTTGGCCGTTGGTTTTGCGGCGATTTCTCCCGTGGATTCGTGCTTCGGTCCAAGCCCCAGCGCAATCAGCGACAGCGCCCCGATCTTCCCTTCCGCCTGCAAGTTTTGGTCGGCTTGAAAACGCTTCAATGCCGCTACAGAGTCCGGACTCCACACACCGTTGGCCTCGCCTTTGTAATAGCCTTTGGCGGCCAACGCCTGTTGAATTTCCGTATAACGATCGGAAGTGGGGGTCTGCTGCCGCGGTGGGGATGCTTTTCTACTGCGCGCCGCCACAGTTTTTTTGTTGGAGTGTACGCCGGACTTCCTGGCTGTGGACGAACTCCTGGCCACCGGAGCCGGGGCGCCTTTCTTAGGAGTGTTCTTCTTTTGTACGGAGGGGGATTGTGTTGCTGCCTGGCTGGAGAGACCTAATACGAGCGCCAATGCGCAAATAAACCT
>JBBPYD010000191.1:0-19116 GCA_038200305.1 Bryobacterales bacterium | reverse complement strand
CCGTCCGCGGTCCGGAGCGGAGGAATGTAATGAACTGCGGTTTCCGTCCTGGACTAATTAGCCTGTCGAGCGCTTCGAGCGTAAACGAGCAATTGGCGAAAAACTTCTCCTCGCCCAGTGCGGCAAAGAGCGCTTTCATGTCGTCGATGGACCGCTTCATCGCCTGCGGTGAGATATGCACGCTGTAGCCGGCGCCATCGGCGATCAGAGCCTCGGAGCTTTTCATTTCCGCGGCCCAGGAGGCTATCTCTTTTTGCAGTTCGGCCTTGCGTCCCTTTCGTGCGGCAAACTCCGTCTGGTGACGCAGGCTACCGAGCGAAATCTCCATATCCAGACCGCCGAATTCGTCAATCTTCAGAGCGCGTTCGGCTTGCTCGCGCGCTGCGATTACGCCGCCATTTTTAGGGGCTCGTGGAGTTCTCTTGCGTGTTTCTGGGGTGGCCATTTGGTCCTCGGTTGATTTGTGAATTGGAATCGGCGAATTTCGTGGTTCGAGTGGAAGTAATTGGAGACCGGGAACAGGCTTGGGCTCATCGTCAACAGCTCCTCGCCGATCTGTTGCTGCACGCGGTACCAAGAGTGAAAAAAATGCCCTCTGTCGCATCCCATCGCCGCGATTGAATCGCGCATGTCGCGTCCTTCGAGGCAATAAATCCGGAAGAGTTTGTGGTGAAAGCTGTCGAGCACGCGCCGCGCCGTCAACTCGAAGTCGGCGCGGAATTCCATGGCCGGGATTCCGTAGACGATTCCGGACGAGGTTAGCTCGAACTGCGGGTTCGGATTGCGGAACCGCTGCGCCTGATAGTGGCTGAACACAATCTGAAAGACTTTGCGCTTGACGCACATGCAAAGGGAGGGAGGCTGGCCGGTCACGGTGATGTGCAGGCCGCTGCCAAAGCAAACCCTGCAGCGTTCCTTGGCGAGCGCATGCGCGAGCCCCTGCAGCCGCTCTTGCGCAATGGTCAATACGGGCTGTGGAAGTTTTTTCTGGACCCGTTCGAGCTTCACGCCGAACGCAACCGGGTCTGAGTTCTTTTTTCTTAGTAGAAAGATCTTTTCGCGGATATACGTTTGCATTCAGGTTGAGCGGAGTAGCTCTCCACGCTCTTCCTGTCGCCGCTTCCCGTATTGCCGAACAGTGCCCCCCTGGACCGGCCGGCCGGTGCGCTGAATGCCCAGTCCATGCAGCCGCTTATCCATCGGCATGTGTTGCAGGCCGACGATGGCAAGACCGAGCGCAAACACTTCGTCGTCGTGCGTGCCGTCCTGGCCCTCGATCCTGCCGTTAGGCTTGATGACGAACGCTTTGCACTCCTGCACCGTGCCGGGATCGACGATGATCACCGACATCTCGCGGATGGCCATGTCGAGCGTCGAGATGAGCTGCGGCCGGGTCGAGACCGTCTGGCGCCATCCCAGTTCCTGCAACAGCGTTCCGTGCCCGTCTACAAACTGCATGTCGGCGGTTGGTTTGCGATGATAAATGAGCGCGGGAGGGTAGCCTTGCCGGAGTAGTTCTTCGAGCAGCGCTATCCCAGGACCGTTCGCCTCGGGCACGAGATAAGCCCAGTTGAACCATTCGGCGACTGCCGCGAGATACTCCCCAAACGGTCCTGGCTCGATGCGCCCGCGCAGCTTGGCTATCTGCTCGCCGGTGTCGGCGTCGAGGAAGATCGCCACGCTGTAATCGGGATCCTCGCCCGTCTTTGAGATCGTCTTGCCTTCGGCAACGTCGATGCCGCAGGCGTAGCGCTTGTTCGGCTGCGGTCTCTTGTAGATCGTGAGCGCGCCGCGCCGGTCCTCGTTCACCTGGAAGAGCAGCCGCTGCCGGCGCTCCTCGGTGTCCTGGTAGAGTTCGCCTACGAGGCCGTCGTGCTTGATGGGCATGCGCGCGAGCGATTTATAGTCGAAGCGCGGACGCCCGCTGAACAGGAACGCCTCTTCGGGATTCGAAGGATACTCCTGCTTGAAGCTGTCAGGCGAGCCGCCGCACTTATTCTTAGTGGCCCAACGCCGCCAATGGATCTGTTCAAGCGAGATGGGGTGCAACTCCATCAGCGAAATCTCGTCACGCGTCAGAGAAGCCTGGAAGCCCGCTTTGTCCGCGATGGGACGGAAGTACTCCGGATGCTCCCACCAGGCGAAGAACATCGGAAGCCACTCGGAACCCGACGATGGATCGCACGCATCCTGCCATCGCTGCCAGAAGTCGCCGCCGACGCCGCACGCCGTCGATTCGATGATCACCATGGTGTCGGGATCGTCGGGCACGCTTTGCATCAAGCCGGTCATCAGCGTCTTGGCGTCTTTCCAAAAGGCGTATTCGGACAGATGCAGATAGCGGAGCGAGAAAGACCGGCCGGTTTTGAGATTGTTGGCGGTGCTTACCTGGACGTAGCTGCCGCCATCGTATTCGAGTTTGCCGGCTGCCGGTGCGTTGTTATTGACCGGCTGCAATTGGAGCGCATCGCCGAAGTCCTTATAGCCGTCGTGGAGCTGCTGGTAGTAGCTGAAGATGTTTTTCGAGGCGGCTTCTTCATGCGCCACCACCAACGCCTTTTGTCCTGTGTTGAAGGCGAACCCATGGAAGAACTGCGCGGCAACGCCGGTTGAGACCATCACCTGCCGCGCCTTCAGGCAGATGATCCGTACAGGTTTCCGCTTTGCCCTGCAGCTTTCTATCAGGGTGTTGAGCTTGATCTGCGCCGGCTGCAACAGGAACGGCACAGCCCGGCCGCGTTTGTCGCGGATCGTCAGCGATTCGCGCGCAAACGCCGCGTGATCCTTGAACCGGCGTAGCGTGTCTACTATGTGTGGGAGTTCGTTCACCTAACCGGGTGTCGCCAAAAGCGTCACGCGGCAAGATTGCGGAGCCGCGCGGACTTGCTGAGTTTCCGCAGCGCCTCCCGGTGCAGTTGCGAGGCCCGCGACGGGCACAGCTTGAGCTGGCGCGCCGCTTCGTTGAGGTCGGAGTTTTGCAGATATTTGATTTCAAGTACGGTGCGTTCTTTGTCGGGCAGCAGCCGGCCGATGGTATCTTCGACGATCTTCCGCAGTTCCTTGAGATTCATGAAATTCTCGGGTGCGATGGACAAATCCGGGATGCCCTCATGGTGCTCGGTAAGCTCCTCGGTGGTCGAGTTGTCCCATTCGTGGCGCCGCACGCTCGAAAGGATTTCACCGCGGATACGGAACCGCGCGTAAGCGCCGAACGGTATACCGCGCTCCTTCTTGAATTTCTTCGCAGCGTCGATCAGGCCGAGATTGCCCGCCTGGATCAAATCGTCGAGTTCGAACGAGCGTGGCAGGCGCGCCGCGATCTGCCGCGCAATTGGCGCAACCAGCGAGAGATGATCGACCACCAGGGCATCGCGCCTCGCGATACCGGCCTTTGAGAGCTTCGCAACCGCTTTCTTCACAGAGACGCCCGGTGTGCGAGGATGGCCGCTTCAATCGCCTGGATGGTGATCGGACCGTGCGTCTGTTTCTTCTCTTCGGCCTTGACGATGCGGCCGGCGAGCATCAGAGCGGTGTAGCGTTGCACGCCCGCCAAGCGCGCGAAGTGATCCGCGCCCAAATCCTTGAGCGTCTTGTCCACCACCACGAAGCGTTTGGCCTTGTAGCTGTCGCGGATGACCTTTAGCGATTCATCGAGCAGGCTGAGTGCGAGCACGCGCCGCGAGTCCATCATTTCGGCGATCAGCGCCTGCGTCTCCGGTTCCCGGATTTCGCGCGAGGCGTGCTCCCTCGAAATCCCGCAGTCCTCCGCGATGGCCGAGATCTTGTCACCGGCGGCGATTTTTTCCGCGAGGATTTTGCGCCGCGCTGTCTTCACAACGGCCTTCCTCGGAGCAGGCTTCTTTGTCACTGTCCGGCAATCGACCGAAAGCAGCGCCGCTAATAGCGCCCTCAATGCTTAGTAGCTGATGGGAAAAGGCCCTGGTAGGAGGCACTCAGCCGGACTATTCTGTAGGACTATTGCGTTCGGAGAGCAGGTAGGGGTATGCTTCTTAAGCTAGTCGCGACTACCTGTGAAGGGAGTAAACATGCAGAATGAAACACTACTGAACCGGCAGCAAGCCTTGAAGGCGTTGGGCATCGGAAGTGTCCGGACGCTTCAGGTGCTGGTCAAGCAACGGAGATTGGTGAAGCGGAATCTGCCTGGGGAGCCCACCGGTGGACCCAAGCCGCGCAACGAATGCTACACCGAAGAGTCCGTAAATGCCGAGCTGGAGCGCCGAAGGACCGGGCTCAAACCGCCTGGTGGATTTTTAACGCCGGCTGTTTCGGCCGCCATCGCATCGGTGGCCGCGCCGCCGCAGCAGCAAGCCTCCTTAGCTTCGGCGCAAATCGACGCGTTCACGGCAATGGCGGAACACCTCGCGAAATTGAACGCGGAATATCCTCCGCAATTACCGGCCATTCCAGGCGGCGCGTTTTTGACTATTAAGGAGGCCGCGAAGTGGAAGCGCAGGTCTGAGACTTGGGTGCGCGAGCAATGCGCAAGCGGCCGGTTAAATCACGAGCGCACCAAGCGGGGTGGATACGTGATTTTACTGCGGGATTTAGAGGCGTTGCCGTCCGATTCCACTTTAGTGGCCCGAGTTAAGGGGAATGTGGCGTGACTTTAGTACTATTAGCAGTTAAGAAATTTGCTAAAGTAGAAAAGTTTTAAGCGGGGACTAGCTGATCTTTTTTTCCAGAGAGACGGCCAGTCCCCACAACGAGTAAAACCAAAGGACGGAATAAGCGCCCGATGATCAAACCAACGGACGGATAAGCGCCCGATGAACCAAAGGACGGGATAAACGCCCGATGATCGAATCACAGTCTAGCAGTCTCGCCCGCAACAGTTCAACCCGCCCAGTTCTCAGTCGTTTCCTAGAGCACATTCCGCAGCGGGTTCACGCTGAAGACGCTCGCCGGCCTCACATAACGGTGGACCATCTGCACGCTCTTGTGTCCGGTCCGCTGCATGATGGCCAGCTCGGAAGCTCCAGCCTCGACCGCGGCGGTGACAAAACCCGCCCGCAGCGAGTGGGAGCCGTACTTGGCGGGATCGGCGCCGATTCGCTTCAGAGCGCGCTTCACTATTTCGTTGATCGAATCGCCGCACAAGTGACCCGGCAATATCTCGCCGTTAAGCGTTGGCGGGAAGAGCGCTCCATCGCTCGATCCCCGCTTCCCGATCCACGCCTTCAGCGCTCTTACGGGGCAGATGATTTTGGTTCGGCCGGCGAACAATCCAATCTCGCGCCCGTTGGCTTGTTGGTCGGTCTTCGAGCGGCGCAGCAAGACGCGGACGCCTTCCGTGACGAAAGTAACGTCGGACAGCGTGAGCGCGCGTATTTCACTACGGCGGCAGCCGCCGGTAAAGCCGAGCAGGATAAGAGCGCGGTCGCGCACGGCGACAAGGGAAGACGGATCGACGGATTCGAAGAAGTCTTTCAACTGTTGGATCGTGATCGCGGTCTTGCCACGGCCTACCGAGCTTCTTTCCCGGCGCGCTCCACGGAGGACTCTTTGCGCGATGGACATCTCAACCGGCGGATGGCCATCGCGCCGGAGTCCGTAGGCTACTCCAGAAACTCGAATTCTCGCGGTCTCGGTGCTGTACCCGGAATCGATCATGCTCGTAACATAGAGGGCGATTGTCTCGCCCGAGGCAGGCACCGGGTTCTTTCCCATTTCCTTGCACCAGGCGAGATAGTGCCTCCATCCTTCGTCGTACGCGCGAAGGGTGTGGAAGGCCAGAACGCTAGTGGAAAGCCGCTGTGTTTCGGCGGTCAAATGCGCAAGATCGGGGCCGGAAAATTCGAGAAGTTGAAGTTGGGTCCAGCAAGGTTTCGTCATGGGGTGATATTGAAACACACCCAGACACACCGTGCCAAATTAACGGTGGCACAGACGGGCCAGCAATGTCTCGTATTGAGATGTAACCGCATCCCAACTGTAACGCTCGCGCACGCGCTCGGCCGCTCGGCCGCGCCACAAATTCTGTTCCACCGGAGGCATCGCAAGCACTGCCTGCATTTGTTGAGCCAGATCGGCCTCGAACGGGATCGCTGCGCCACCCGCGACTTCCGCGTTTTCAATGGTGTTCAGGTACAGTGTGAGCGCCTCACGGCCCAGCGCTTCAATCAGCGCCGGATGAGTGCCGCCCACCTCCGTTGCATGAATGTAGGCGAAACAATGCGACTGCAGTTCCCGGTAACCTTGACCGTAAATGGAACCCGGCATCACGATTCTGGAATCCTTGGTATCCCGCACGGCGCGGATATATTCGTCCGCATAGGGAGCGTCGCCAATCAGCGCCAGCTTCTTGGTAGTCGAAACACGTTCAAAAGCTTGCCGCACCAGCAAGGCATTGTTCTCCGGCTCCATGCGGCTGACATACAGAAAATATTCACCAGGCTCAAGCCCCAGCTTTGCAAGAATGTCAGTGCCCGGCACCTTCCCCAATTCGGCGCCATACGGAATGAAGGTCGTCGTCTTGCTGTAGCGCTGCCGGTAATATTCGGCAATCATCCGCGCATCGGAGATCACAGCGGTCGGACAAAAAGTGGCAAGCCACTCCGAAGCCCGGTACCAGGCTTTGGCCAATGTGTTCCACTTTTTGCGTTTCCGCTCCAGGCCATCCACGTTCAGTGCAACCGGAGTGCCCGCCACTCGCGGTATCCAGGTAAGAATCGCATTCGCGGCATTGCAGTAAAGCGCCACATCCTGGCGATGAAATATCAGATGGACAGTCGACAGAAACGTATGGACCAAAGTGTCCAAATATTTGTGCCGGATGGTAGGCAGGTACACGAGATCCACGCCCAAATACGGCGATCTAGACCGCTCCCGGCAATACACAGTGACTTGGTGATCGCGTTGAACCAGTCTGGCGGCCAACTCTTCCGCGAAGGTTTCAAACCCGCCATATCGCGCGGGAATACCGCGCGTGCCAAGGATGGCGATTTTCATTCCAGCGCGAACCTAGTGGCGCGACAGCACGCGAGAGGACGGCTTCGGAGCGGGGTGGCTAACGGGAGCGTAAGAGAACCAACTGGCCATGTATTCGTCGCTCACTCTGCGGTGCTTCATTATCTCGCGGCGTTTTTGCAACACGCGGCGCCAATTCAGCGCAACATACCCGAATGCTTTCAGAGAACTCTGTTCCCGCAGCAGGCAGCAAGCCACCACCACAACATCTCGCGTGGTGATGGAAAACCAGTTGCGGCGGTAAAGATCCCCCGTCATGTTCTTGATGCGCATCAGGAAGCGGTTCTTCACTGAGTGCATGTTAATTTCAGGGGGAAGCGCCCGGCGCTTTCCGGGAAGAACGGTGCGCACGTGATACCCGCGCGAATTCGGTGTATAGATACAGCGCCAACCCAGCAGTTGCGCGCGCCAGGCAACATCGGCATCCTCGCGATAGACAAAGAAATCGGGATCGAAGAAGTCGCCTCCCATGGCCACATCTTCAATCATCTTCCGCCGGTAGAGCGCGGCGGCGGCGGTGGCGCCGAAGACGTACTCGAAATTCAGATAGTGCCCATTGTCCACTTCCTGACTGCCACGGTCCAGATGGCGCAGCATCGGCGTGAAGTAGATCCCGGTGGAATCCACCAGCGGCGTTTCCAGATGGTCGAACGTGGACTTGATGGTCAGCAACTTGCCGCACACGGAACCAACCTTTGGATCGATTCGGCCCGCATCCACCAGCGCGTGAATAAAATTTGGCAGCAGCAGAACATCCGGATTCAGGGTGAAAACCCAGGTGCTGTCGGACAGTTGAATGGCTTGATTCTGGGCGGCTGCGAATCCGATATTCGTATCGTTGTACACAATGCGGCAGCGATCTTCGAATTGCTCCAGTATGTCGATAGTCCCGTCAGTCGAATTGTTATCGATGACGATAATCTCTTTGTTTTCGTACTTCTGAGCAAGCGCCGATTCCAGGCACCGCTTGATGAATCGTCCGCTGTTATAGGTCACAATCGTGACAGATACAAAGTCGTTATAGGCCATGCAACCGGTCTAGAAATAAATTGATCAAGCTGTACCGCTGTGCTTAGTGCTGTACATGTTTCTCAACAGTTGGTGAATCCAGGGCAGGGCCCGTAAAAGCCTGGTGCGGAGCACCCATGTCTCCGGCTTGAGTGGCGAACAGGTTTTTACCTGCAAGCCACATTACTTTACTATAGATGGTAACCGGCGTCATAGTCCGGCAAGTCAACACCCCGGCAATCGCTCTGGGAATACAAGCGGCTGCAATGGCTACACTAACAATACTGCGCGATGACGTCGAAAAGTGCTTCGCCGCGTATCTAAGAAGGCTACCATACCAGTAAAGTTGGCGCGATGACCAGGAAATGGTGTCCGCCGAATGTCCGCCGCGGTGGCGTGCGATTGCAGACGGCGCATAAACTACTCGCAAGCCTTCCCGATGCAACCGCTTACAAAAGTCTACGTCTTCAAACCACACCGGATGAAACTGCTCGTCGAATCCTCCAACTAACTCCCAGGCAGCCTTTCGAACCATCAGAAACGCTCCTGCCGGCTGGTCCACATCCTGCGGCTCCAATTCTGCGATAAAGGGGCGGTAGCGCCGGTTCACCGGATTTCCCGGCCATAACCGGTTGAGGCCAAGCGCCTCAAAACTCAGGGTCCACGCCGTAGGGAACCCACGGATATTGAAGCCGGTCTGCGTCCTTCCGTTGGGGTAAATCAGCCGGCCGCCGGCTGCTCCCACACCGGCTTCCCCCACCGCCTCCTTCAAATCCTGCAAGCCGGACACAATCACGGCATCGGGATTGAGCAGCAACACAAACCGGGTGTTCAGCATGGCAATGCCTTGATTGACTGCCGCTGCAAAGCCCCGATTCGTCCGGTTCGCTACCACCTGTACGTCCGGATGCCGCCTCACCTCTTCCACTGTTGCGTCTTCCGAATGATTATCCACCACCACCACGCGCACGCCCGCCAAACGGAGACAAGCCCCCAGGCATTCGCTGATCACTTCCTCCGAGTTGTAAGTAACTACGACGATGCCAACCATATCTCAGCTCAGCGCGAAGTAAATTCGCCAGTACCAGTCGAAACCGGTCTCACGCTGCAGATCGTAAATCTGCCGTTCACTTTCCAGTAACAAGGCGCCTACTGCGTTGTCTCCAGATCCCCGCAACTGCCGGAACATCCGCAGCCCCTCTATCTTGCCACGTAAATACGCCAAGCCTGCACCGTGGCGCAACGCGACAATTCCCCATAACAGTTGACTGAATGCAATCGGCCAGCCATATTTCCAAACGAACCCATTTGGGTAATGTTTGGCTACCAGCAAGACCTGATTTCTTGCTATTTGTCTAACGGTTTGGGCATTCCAACGGCCGAGAGTCGCGCTACCTGCGTGGAATGCCAAGGCTTCCGGAACATAGCGCCCGGTGTATCCGTTCGACGCACTCCGAAACCCAAAGTCCACATCTTCCAGGTAGGATTCCAGCCGCTCATCCAGTCCTCCTAGAAGGCGAAAAACGCTGGTATTCATGAGCAGGGCGGTGAAAGGCGGGAACCGGATCTCACGCGGCGTGTTCCAGGTGGGCCCGTCGGCTCTGCCCTGGCCGCACCGCCAGGCGCAAGCCCCCCGGCAGACCGCATCGAAGGCGCCGTCAATCATAGAATGGTCCGATTCAAGCAAAAGCTTGCCTGTCGCGAACCATACCCCAGGCTGCGCCATGGGAGTCATCAGCGTCGCCAGCCAAGCCGGGTGCAGTTGGACATCGTTGTTTAAGATGGCTACCAGCTCGGAATGGCACTCCTGCACACCGCGATTCACAGCTACGCTGAACCCGCGGTTGCTCGCAAACCGGATCACGCGCGCACCCAGACGCTCCGCGGCTTCCGCGGAACCGTCTTGCGATCCGTTATCCACCACCACAATTTCCGAGATAGGACTCGTTTGGGCGGGAAGTTGTTTCAGCAGGGTTTCCAAGCGCTGGCGGCCGTTCCAGTTCGGGATGACAACTGAAACAGTCATTTCCGCTTGGAAAATCGCTTCTTCGTGAGGAAGTAAAGATTGTGCAGGCCATCCCGCCATGGGTTGAGCTTGATCTCACCCAGACGCGACGAATACTGAATCGAAATCTCCACAAAGCGCACGCGCGGATTTTTTAGTGCCTCAATTTTGATCTCTTCGGAGAATGCCATGCTGTCGGATTCCAGCGTCATGGCCGGCAGAATGGAGCGGCGGAATACCCACATTCCAGATTGCGAATCACGCACCCAGCGGAAATACAGCATCGACATGGCAAACGATAATACGAAATTCCCGAACTTATGCTTAAAGCTCATCGCCTTGGCATCGCGCACCGGAAATCGTGAGGCATTCAGGAAGTCGGCGTCCAGATGAAGGAACGCCTCTAGCAGATAAGAGATCGCGTCTGGAGGGTAGCTGTGATCCCCGTCCAGCGTCACAATGAGATCGCCGGTGGCGCAAGAAAAGCCTTTTTTGTAACTGCGTCCGTAGCCACGCACCTCCTCCCGGATCACCTGCGCACCCAGGCTCTCCGCCACTAGGGAAGTGCGATCTGTGGATCCGTTATCGACCACGATCACCTGATCGACAAACGGCGGCATGCGCCGGAGTACCTGTTCGATGCCCTGCTCTTCGTTGAGACACGGAATGATGACCGTGATGGACTGATCCTTATACACAAAGTTCAACTGTAGCGCAGGTCTTCCACGTTATGATGAGGTTGAGATGAAACATTGCGCCTTCTTGTTGTCCCTCGTGCTGGGTACTGCCTTGTGTGCTTCCTATCCTGAATTATCACGGGTGCAAAATGTATATATCCTTCCCATGAGCGGCGGCCTGGATCAAGCGCTGGCTACCAGCTTGACCCGGCATCGCCAATTCCAAGTGGTCACCGACCCGCAAATAGCCGATGCGATCTTCACTGACCGGCTAGGCGAATCATTCGAGAAGAAAGTGCTCGACCTGTATCCGCCACCCGAAGTGGAAGAGCCGATCGAGAAAGAGGTAAAGAAAGACGAAAAGAAGGATGACAAGGACGATAAAAAGCCGGACAAGTCCTCCTCAGACATCATGACGCTGAAGACCGAACCGATGGTTCGCATAGGCGGTTTCGGGCGTAGCAAGGGCGAAGTCTATTTGGTGGACCGTACATCGAAAAAAGTCATCTGGTCTCTATACAAGCGGCCTAAAAACGCCACCCCCGATGAGATAGATAAAACTGCTGAAGCAATTGTAAAGCAGCTTAAGCACGACTTGACCGCCAAGGATCCAACCAGTCAGAAATAATTTGTGGCGCCGGTGACGATCCAAATCGCCTCGGTGTTGATTAGTCTGTTCCTGCTTTCGCCGGAGTTCAATCGCTTCGAGAAGATGAGAGTGGACGGACCTCTCTACCCAATTAGGGTGAATAGCCGGTATGGGTTCATCGATCAGACCGGCAAGGTGGTCATCTCTCCGCGCTATTACCGCGCCAACCAATTCAGCGAAGGCTTGAGCTTTGTGAAAGAAGGCGAGAAGGGCGGTTACATCAACACCAAGGGAGAGTTGGTCACGGGGCTTATTTTTGAAGGCGGCGGCGCTTTCTCAGAGGGACTCGCGCCGGTCAGAGTGGAAGGCAAGTGGGGCTTCATCGACCCGCACGGGAAGTTTGTAATTCCCCCCAGCTTCGAAGGTATCGGTGGCTTTCACGAAGGATTGGCAAAATTCAAGCAGGGTGGGAAATACGGATTCTGCAATCGCAAGGGCGCCGTTGTCATCAAGCCGAATCTCGATTTTGCGCTTGGTTTTTCCCAGGGTTTGTCCGTGGTGAAGGTAGGACAGTTGTCCGGGTACATGGACCCGGCGGGCAAACTGGCGATCGCCGCTCAATATGAGGATGCCGGTGATTTTTCCGAAGGACTCGCTTGGGTTATCAAGCAAGGAAAGCACGGCTATATCGACCGGCGGGGAATGCTGGTCATCCCAATGCCTGTCGGCGCCTTTGGCGACTTCTGCGGCGGGCTCGCCAGCGTAGGCGTCGAAAAAGGGGCCGGCTACATCAATCCCAAGGGAGCTTGGCTGATTCCGCCAAAGTACACAAATTCGTGGTACTTCACACAGGGAATTGCGGCCGTGCAGCTTGACCGCAAATACGGCTACATCGATCAGTCGGGCAAAACAGTCATTCCGTTTCTATTTGATATGGCATATCCGTTCCACGGTGCTTTGGCGGAAGTGACGTACCACGGAAAACAAGCGTACATCAACGTAAAGGGCGGCCGGGTCTGGACTGCTTCCAATTAATCGCGCGTTGAATGCTTTTTGAACAGCTTTCTGCTCAGATCCGGATAAAACTCTTTCAGCACATTGAACATGGCATCGAGCAGACCTCAGTCGAGCAGCGGCTGTCTAAGCAGAAGCGCAGCCCTCAGCCACGAGCGTTGAAGTCAACTTTAGGAAAACGGCGCACCTCGTCAATCAGAGCCAAGAATTGCGGCATGCCGGAGAGCGGACGCAATTCCGGATCAGTTTCCAGCCAAGCGGCATCGCCCCATCCGGCGCGAACGGCTCTACTCAGCATATGGAGAGCCTGCTTCAAATCATTCATCCGGACGCAAGCTACCGCGAGCGACCAAAACAGTTCGGCCAGGCTGGCTCCCGCCGCACTGTGAGTGGACGATTCGCTTTCTTTGGCGCCTTGCAGGGCCTTCAACAAAAGCCCCATCGCGCGGTCCTGCTCGCCCTCGGCTGCATAGGCAGAAGCCAGACCAGCCTGAGCACGAGCGCTGATGCGCTGCTGGGCGATCATCCTGGGATGCTCCTGAACCGCGTGCCAGGCTCTACGGTATGCGGCGAGCGCCTCCTCGGTTTTGCCGTCGCGCATCTCGGTATCGCCCAGCTCACAGCAAGCGGCCGCTTCCATGCTGTCCCGGTACATGTGATCCGAAACGGTCAGCCGCTCCAGGAAATCCAGCAGCAGCTTGCGAGCGGCTTTCGGGTTGTGGCGGCGTAATTCGACCGACGCGAGAACGAGTTCTGCGCCAATGAACGGCAGGCCTACCGTCCGGCTATTTCGATCGAGTAGCTGGCGCGCGAACTCCTCGGCGTGTTCGTAATCGCCATTCAGGAGAGCGAGAAAAGAAAGCACGAACCAGGTCGGCTGCCAATTTGGCCCTACGCGGGCGGCGTTGAGCAAGTGTTCCGCCGCTTGCTTGGTAATTCGCCAGATCGGTCTCACAGAAGCTGAAATAGGCAAGACCGAGGAAGTAGTGGGCGTGCACGAGTTCAGGCTGAAGCTGGATCCCGCGGTGCCCCGCTTGCAAGGCGTGATCGAACTGATTCTGCCGCATGTACACGTAACAAAGCCACGGGTACGGCTCCGCCAATTCCGGATCGAGTTCGAGTGCGCGCTGGAGATGAGCCTTCGCTTTATCCAAGCCGTCCGGGTCCCTGCGGCTGATCGTCTGCAAGGCATAAGCGGCGCCAAGCCCCGAGTGGGCCAAGGCGTACTGCGGATTGAGAGCCAGGGCGCGCTCGAAATCCTGGCGGGCCTCCTCCAGCGCTTCTTTCCCGACCCTGGTAAAGCTTTTGCGGGCTCGTGAGTAATACTCGTAAGCCTGGATCTGCGTGGCTTCCGGGAGCGTGCTTTCCGAGCCGCCGGTAACAATGCCGGTAACAACGGGTCCGCACTCATTCTCTTGAATCGGGGAAGCCACGTGGTTCACACCACTCGAGGTCTCCGCAACAAATCGATAGCCACGCCGGGGCAGCGTCTCTATAAACCGGGGACTTTTCGGGTTATCGCCGAGAACGGATCGAATCTCGCGGATGCAGAAGTTCAATCCATGCTCAAAGTCGACAAAGGTATCGCTTCCCCAAAGCTGTTCCCGGATCGTTTCCCGAGTCACAAGCCGGCCAGGAGAGCCCGCAAGCAGCACAAGAACGCGCAGAGGTTGGGGAGGAAGCTTCATTTTCCGCCCCCGTTTCCATAATTCGCCACTCTCGACGTCGAGTTCGAAGCCACCGAAGTAAATATTCTTCGCAAACGGCATGCGTTCCCTAAAAGATAGATCTTAGCATCGCAGTCTGAGCAAGATGGGCGCTCACCTCCCGCTCACCTAAAATTTACCCGGCGCACATTGAGCGATCTGTTGGCGCGCCTTACATTAACAGGCGGAGGTAATATTCAATGAAAAACATTCTAACGAGTCTGGGCCTTTCGGTGCTCGCGGTTTCTGCATTTCTTGCGCCTCGCGCCTTTTCCGCAGAGGGCCGAGACCGCACTCCGTCAAGCCAGGTTGCCTATCACTACATAGGTAGAGTCACCCTGAATTTCCAGACTGGCTCGGCGGTGATCTTGGCATATTTCACTCATTTGGACGGCGTACCCGCAGGTGTCTCGCTGTTTGCTGGTTCGCCGAGTGAATCCACGGCCTTCTTTACACTTCGAGCTGATGCGTCTTTTCAACCTCTCGCCGGAAACGGAAACCTGGGGGGCGGCTCTTTTGCGGTTACGCCAGCTTTGATTCAACCAGGGGAAATCAAGGTGTATTTCACGGCCGGCCCGAAACATGACTGGAGCGACCCGAACACTTTTTCCAACGGTCAACTAATCGCAACGTTCTCAAGAGAGCTGGAGCAGTTGGCAATTCTTGGACCCACATCCACGAATACGGCGTCAGCGATCCTCCAGTCCAGTGCTGACGTTGCGTTTAACGGCATGCAATTTGATTTTGGCCGTCTCTTGCCGCGAGGCGTAACGAATGTCACCGCTGGAAGCAGCATACCGCTGGCGGGAAGTACGGCTACGTCCGCCATTTTCGCGTTTGCAGGTTATGGTCTCGCTATCGGAAAATGACGGTCATGATGAATAGTCAGAGTGACGCAAAAACCGTCTTAATCACGGGCGCCAGCACAGGCTTTGGAAAGCTGGCGGCTTTGACGATCGCACGCAGCGGGCACGAGGTGTATGCCTCGATGCGCGATACCGAGGGTAGAAGTCGGGAGCCTGCCGGAGAGTTGAATCAAATCGCGAGCGGCGAGAGGCTCGTCCTGCGCGTTGTGGAACTGACGTCACCGTGAACGATGCAGTTCAATCCCTGGTGAAGCGGATACTCGCGGATAGCGGACGCCTCGACGTTCTGGTCAACAACGCCGGCCACATGGCGATTGGGATCACCGAAGCGTTCACAGAGGAGCAGTCCCGGCAACAGATGGAGGTTAATTTCTTTAGTCCAGTGCGGCTGTGCCGGGCCGTGCTACCGCACATGAGACAACGCCGGGCTGGACTGATCGTGCATGTAACCTCAATCGCCGGCCGCGTGTTGTTTCCGGCATGTGGATTTTACTGTGCCAGCAAGTTTGCGTTGGAAGCCTATGCCGAAGTTTTGCATTACGAGTTGACGAGTTTTGGCATAGATTCGGTCCTCGTTGAGCCGGGTCCGTATCCGACGCGCCTTCTGGCGAACAGCCCAGGACCGGCTGATCAGGACCGCGTGAACTCTTATGAGCAGATTTCCTCGATTCGAGAAATGTTCTCCGAGAGCTTTCAGCAGTTCTTTGCATCTGGCCAGGCGCCGGATCCCCAGGAGGTTGCCGATGCGATCCTGCGCCTGATCCAAGCGCCTGCCGGAAAACGTCCGTTGCGAACCGTGTGTGGCCCGGACTATGGAGCCATCGCGATTAATCGTCAAACCGCGCCCATCCAGGCCGGCGTATTGCGCGCGCTCGGAATGGGCGCCATGGTCAAAGACGAGGGTTGACTGCGAAAGCCATCGCTTTAAGGGCTATACTTTTGTGGTATTGTTTCCGGGTACGCGTGAACCGCAATCGGGCGAAAGTAGATAAACGACCGGGAGAAAACATGAGTACTGTCATTCTGATCACAGGTGCAAGCACCGGGTTTGGAAGAGCTGCGGCGGAGACCTTGGCCCGGCGCGGTTATACGGTTTTTGCGACCATGCGTGAGACCGCTGGCCGCAATGCGAACAACCGCGAAGCGCTGGAATCACTCGCGAAGCGCGAGGGACTGGCACTGGAAACCCTGGAATTGGATGTAACCGACGACAGTTCCGTGGACAAGGCGATCCAGCAGGCGCTCGACCGGGCCGGACACCTTGACGTCGTCATTAACAATGCAGGATTCGGGAATATCGGCGTGACCGAGGCCTACACCGTCGAACAGATTAAGCAGATTCTCGATACCAATGTCCTGGGAGCTGTCCGCGTGAATCGGGCTGTACTGCCGGGAATGCGGAGCCAACGTAGCGGACTGCTGATCCACGTCAGTTCGGCGGCGGGTCGAGTTGTGGTTCCGTTTCTGGGACCCTATTGCGCGAGCAAGTTCGCGCTTGAAGCACTTGCAGATGCGTACCGCTTCGAACTCTCGCCATTCGACGTTGACTCCGTTCTGGTGGAGCCGGGGATCCACCGCACTCCGATATTCGATAAGATGTTGAACCCAGCCGATGCAGCCCGCGTCGACGGCTATGGACATGCGGGTGAGTATGCGAAGCGCGTAAGCGATGTATTTCAGGCCGGTATTAGCGCTCCTGACGCACTCGAAAGTGACGAGGTCGTGGAGTGTTTCATCCGGCTGATCGAAACTCCATACGGTGAACGTCCATTCCGAACAGTGCCTACGCCGGCGATTCAACCTCTTCTCGAAGCCTATAACGCGGCTGCGGCAGAACTGCGGCCAGTTGTCGCCCAGATCTTCAATGTGCCTGAGTTGGCACTCCAGCGGCGAGCCACCGTCGCCGGTGGGTAGATGGGTGGACTGCGGCATCATGGAAGCCCAACGATCGACCGTAACATCCAAATTCTAAGGGGACGCATATGGTTCTTGTCGCCGGGGCTACGGGTCTGGTAGGAAGCGAGGTCTGCCAAAGGCTGTCAACGCGAGGCGAAAAGGTAAGAGCGCTTGTACGCGGGACGAGCTCAAAGGAAAAGATCGAAGCTCTGCGGTCATGCGGGGTCGAATTCTGTATTGGCGATCTTAAAGATCCCGCTTCGCTCGCTGCTGCCTGCGACGGCGTGAATGCGGTGGTCTCGACTGCATCCTCAACTTTGTCCCGGCAGGCTGGGGACTCGATTGAATCCGTCGACGGCGCAGGACAGTTGAACCTGGTAAACGCGGCGAAGGTCGCCAAGGTAGGACGGTTTCTTTTCGTTTCGTTCCGCCGGTCACCGGGTCTGTCCTTTCCGCTGGACGATGCGAAGCAGAAGGTGGAGAAGGCGATTACGAGCCTGAACTTTACCGTCATTCAGGCGAGTTGGTTCATGGAGGTGTGGTTGAGCCCGGCGGTGGGTTTCGATTACGTGAACGCAAAAGCCCGCATCTACGGACCGGGTACGAGTCCAATCAGTTGGGTTTCGTTCCGGGATGTTGCGGAAATGTGCGCCCTCGCCCTTCGACATCCGGGAGCGGAGCGCAGCACGATCGAGTTTGGGGGACCCGAGCCGCTTAACCCGCTCGAGGTGGCTGCCCGCTTCGAGAGAATCGATGGTAGGCCGTTTCAGCTCGAGCATGTTCCTGAAGCGGCGCTGCGTTCACAATTCAATGGAGCACCGGATTCGATGCAGAAGAGCTTTGCAGCGCTGATGCTCGGACATATCTATGGAGACGCGATCAACATGCGGCCGGTTGTGGACAAGTTCGGGATCAAGCTCACGAGCGTTGAGGAATACGCCCGCAGCGTACTGAAGAAAACGGAATAAAGTTCCTCTAACAACAAACAGGTCAAATCCGGTGGGGTTTTTCAGTATGCTTTTTGAACAGCTTTCTGCTCAGATCCGGATAAAACTCTTTCAGCACATTGAACATGGCATCGTAGCCAATCTGAAATGACATGCGAGAGAAAACTCCGCTGATATCTCTATCCTCTTTCGGATAGTAGAGAGTCGAAATCGCGCCGGAAGAAAGGTTCCCAAGCACTTCAGAGAAATTGAATCCGTGCCTGCCAGAATCGTTCCGGGTGACTAGAATGCGGCTCAGCGCATAGCCGGTGCGCGCCCAACCGCCGCCTTGTCCCTTGCGGATGTATCTAG
Organism: Bryobacterales bacterium; assembly: GCA_038200305.1. Taxonomy (GTDB): domain Bacteria; phylum Acidobacteriota; class Terriglobia; order Bryobacterales; family Bryobacteraceae; genus JANXXV01. Next base: position 1,070 of record JBBPYD010000191.1, on the reverse strand, counting down.
GATCCTGATGCAGAAGCGTGGGAAATACACCGGCAACAAACAGTTCATTGGTGAATCCATCCGCGAAATCCGCCCCATAGCGTTTCCCGTAGCCTTGCAAACCTTGGCCATAACCCGGTTTCGCGTCGGTGGCCTGTTCAATTCCTGCCTGTATGGTCAAATATCCAAAAGTAAACGGGTCGAAGTAATGACCCACCAGCTTGAACTTCTGACCGGCGGAAATGGATCGGACCTCGACACTCGGATCGTTCAGGGTTTTGAAGTTCGGAAGAACTCCGAACATGCGTTGGTCCGGATCTTTGGTGGTGCCGGCAGCACGTGTGTCCGTCTTTGCAACTGGCGCTACGCCGGCAGTGGCCCCACCATTTCGAGATGAATCTTCAGCACGGGCGAAACCACAAACAGCCAGCAGGACGGCGCAAAACATCGATATATATTTCAGACTATTACCTCAAACTGCCGCGAACTCTAGTACTAAAGGGACGATCCCCACTCCAGCTAAGTTACCGATGCGCGCTGCTACCGCTGGGTTGCGGAAAGACGGCCGGGCGTTACATTGTTCGTATTCGCACCGGAATCTGAACGCTTCATCCGCACCGCGTTCCTGTAGCTTTGCTCCAGACGCCGCGTGATGATATGCATATCGCGCCGCTCCACCACATCCCGCCGGGCGCGAATGGCCATTGCCTCGGCTTCCTCCGGGTGATCGAACAGATGCACGATCTTCTCCGCAAAGACCTCCGCATCGTCGGCCAGGGCGCAGATTTCGCCATCGCGGTCCGCCAGACCCTCGGCGCCCATGCGCGTCGAAACCACCGGAATGCCGGCCGCGAATGCCTCCAGCAGTTTCACGCGCACACCCGAGCCGCTGAGAATCGGGCAGATGAAGACCGCATACTCGCCCAGCGGCACGCGCACATCCTCCACAAACCCATGCAGCTCGATGGCTTCGGACAACGCGGGAAGCGAATGTTTCGGCGGAGGGTCCGATCCAATCACCACCAGCTTCGCCGCCGGCCGCGCCTTCAACACGCGCGGCAGCACTTTCCGAGTGAACCAGTCCAGCGCCT
>JBBPYD010000190.1:0-22072 GCA_038200305.1 Bryobacterales bacterium | reverse complement strand
CGTTGTGATGTTGAAGGTGACGGCTCGCTAAACTGGGTTGATGGCTATCGCCAGTATCAACCCGGCCAACGGACAGGTGTTGAAGTCTTTCGACTCCTTGTCAGATCAACAAATTGAGACAAAGCTTCAGCGTGCGATAGAGGCATTCGCCTTCTACCGGCGCACTACGTTTGCGGAGAGATCCGCATACATGATGCGTGCCGCTGACATACTGGAGCGCGAGAAGGACGATCTCGGGCGTCTGATGACGCTTGAGATGGGCAAACCTATCAAGGCCGGCGCTGAGGAAGCGGCCAAGTGCGCGCGCGGCTGCCGCTTCTACGCCGAAAACGCCGAACAGTTCCTGACGGATGAGGCTGCGAATACGAACGCATCCCGCAGTTTCGTCCGTTATCAACCCATTGGCCCGGTGCTCGCCATCATGCCCTGGAACTTCCCGTTTTGGCAGGTATTCCGCTTCGCGGCTCCGGCCTTAATGGCTGGGAATGTTGGGCTGCTGAAGCACTCGTCAAACGTGCCGCAATGCGCGCTTGCGATTGAAGACATCTTCCGCAGAGCAGGCGCTCCCGAAGGTGTGTTTCAGACACTGCTCATTGGATCGGACAAGGTCAATGGGTTGATCGACGACGACCGGATCAAGGCCGTCACGCTGACCGGCAGCACGCCTGCGGGAAGCAAGGTTGCATCAAGGGCAGGGGAAAGGATCAAGAAGACCGTTCTGGAACTTGGCGGTAGCGATCCGTTTATTGTGATGCGAAGTGCAGACCTGGAAGAAGCCGTAAAAACCGCTGTACAAGCCAGGGTCATCAACAATGGACAGTCGTGCATTGCGGCGAAACGGTTCATCGTCGAAATTGCGATCGCGGATGAGTTCGAACACCGCTTCGTGGAGAAAATGAAGGCATTGCGAGTGGGCGATCCAATGGAGGAATCGACGGACGTCGGCCCCTTGGCAACGGCGGACATTCTGGCCACTCTGGACGAGCAGGTGCAGAAGTCAGTTCAAGCGGGCGCCCGAATACTGACGGGCGGGCACCGGCTGGATGGCCCCGGAAATTACTACACTCCCACGGTGATTACGGATATACCGCGTAACTCGCCAGCTTACACGGAAGAGCTGTTCGGACCTGTTGCAGCGTTGTTCCGTGTGCGGGACATCGGCGATGCCATTCGCCTGGCGAACGACACTACATTCGGTCTGGGCTCTAGCGTGTGGACGAACGACGAAAGCGAACGGTCCCGCTTCATTGAAGAGATCGAGTCAGGCATGGTGTTCATCAACGGAATGGTTGTATCGGATCCACGGATTCCATTCGGAGGAGTGAAACAGTCTGGCTATGGGCGGGAACTGAGTTCCTTCGGTATACGCGAGTTCGTGAACATCAAGAGCGTGTGGATTCACGATGGCAAAGCGGCCCGGCGAACCGTGACAGAATAGCGCGGTCCAAAAGCGCTGCTACGATTGAAGAGAAGGAGTTCGATTTTGACTTCTCAGCCATTTCCACACATTTTGACAGCCGGCACCCCGGCTCCGGACTTCACGCTGCACAGCACTCCAGATCAGACCGTTTCTCTGTCTGAATTTCGCGGCCACAATGTGGTCCTCTCTTTTTATCCTGCAGACTGGAGCCCCGTTTGCGGCGATCAGGCCGCACTCTACAACGAGCTCTTGAGTGAGTTCCGGAAGCACGACGCTTCGTTGCTGGGCATCTCGGTCGACGGTGCATGGTGCCATCGTGCGTTTACTGAGAACCGGCATTTGCACTATCCGCTACTGGCCGACTTTGAGCCGAAGGGAGCTGTTGCGCGATCCTACGGCGCTTACCGGGAACATGACGGATACACCGAGCGGGCTTTGTTCGTGATTGACGGCGAAGGCATGATTCGATGGAGCTACTGCTCTCCTGTAGGCGTGAATCCAGGCGCCGAGGGTATTCTGGAAGCGCTTGAGGAACTCTCTGCAAAGGGAGTCGTCCAATGAGCAAGCTCACAATGCCCGTCGGCGAACGCGATCATTCCCAAGGGCCGGAAGACGCGGCTGTCACACTGCTTGAGTACGGGGATTATGAGTGCCCGCATTGCGCCGCGGCGCATCCGGTGGTTCAGGAGATCCAGCGAAGAGTTGGCGATCTGCGTTTCGTCTACCGCAATTTCCCGCTGAGCGAATCGCACCCTCATGCCGAGAGCGCTGCAGAAGCCGCCGAAGCCGCCGCAAGCCAGGACCAATTCTGGGAAATGCACGACACGCTCTTTGAACACTACAGGTCGCTGGACGATGGGCACTTGATTGGTTACGCGGCACAGATCGGATTGGACGTCAATGAATTCGAGCGTGAGTTGCGCGAACGTACCCATGAGGATCGCGTACGAGAGGATTTCATGAGCGGCGTGCGCAGCGGCGTGAACGGAACGCCAACCTTCTTCATCAACAGCGTGCGGCACAACGGGTCTGCCGATTTGGACAGCCTCTTGGACGCGATTCAACAAATGGTTTAATCGCCCATACGGACGGGCCTGCATATCCGGTCATCTCCAAGTAGCCGGCCCCATTCACTGGGTGTCCGCGCCTGATGGCCTTAATCTCAACGGCGCCTTCCCAGTAGGCCATGCTGGCTTTGGTTCTTCCGGTGAGTTCCTGCTGGGCCAAGCGCGTGCTCAACGCGGCGTCGATGCCGAGAGACGGGATGCTGATGTTCCACTCGATGGGGTAGCGCGCGCCAGTGTCAGGGCTCGTCCACGTCTTCCCAGGAGTCAGCGAGAATTCGCTTGCGGCCAGATGCCGGGTTTTTCCATTCGGGTCAATGTAGGTTCCAGCCGAGTAGGGATCTGCCGAGCCATCCTTTCGCCGCAGGCGGAAGAGCATCAGTTCAGAGCTATCATCCAGTTGAATGCTAAACCAATCCCAACCGCTTTGGTTCGCTTCGAGTTGATGAGTGAAAAACTCGTGGTCCATCCAAGTGAGACCTTCGACGGCGAACTTCTTCCCATCGAGTTCAATGGTCCCCTGACTAGCCAGGCGCGTGAGCGAGATATAGTGCGACGCACGGCCCGGTCCTTCCGCTTTCTGGCTGACACCGTTTGTCCCGTGAATCACCGGCGGTTTCTCAGACTGCATGGATAAATCGATTCGGAACCGGTCGGCTATGGCCTGTAGAGTTTGACCGGCGGTCCAGCGCACTTGCCAATTCCCGTTCCACACGCGAGCCTGCTCCGCATCGGCTCCGGCGAGGCCAGGGCCGGAACGGTTTAGCCGCTCGGTGTGGAGGAACCGGCCGCCGTCTATATCGCTCAGGGCCAGGTGCGCGAGCCACACATCGCTCACGTCCCATACATTCTTGGGCCGTGCATCGCGGTTGACGCCATGCCGGAAAAAGGTTAACTCGAAACCGAATCGCTTGCCCTCGGCGGTGTGCAGATTTCCGGTGTAGTACCACCATTCGGTTTGGAACTCCGGGTGATTGAAATGGTCGCGCGGAAACTGATAGCGATAGCCGGGCAATGCGAGGCGGTACAGTTCTTCAATATTCGCGCCAAACAGGCTGAATGACAGACAGAGGGCGAGAGCGGATCTACTCTTCATGAACAACCTCAATTGGATTCAGGCGTGCCGCGATGCGTGCGGGATAAAGCCCGGCGGCTATTGTGGCGGCATACACCACGGAGAGTGCACCGAGCAACACCGCAACAGGCCAATGGAATTGAATCGTCCAACCGAAGGACTGCTTGTTGATGACGTAGATCAACAGAAGCGAGAGCAGCAGTCCGAGCACGACGCCGGCGGCATTCGCCAGGAGCCCTAGCAGTCCCGCTTCGAAGAGGATCATGCGGCGAAGCTGCGGTCCTGAGACACCGAGGAAACGGAGCAGCCCGAACTCGCGGCGGCGGTCGATCACCAACGCCAGCAGCGCTCCGGCCACTCCCATCACCGCGACGAAGACGGCAACTGCTTCCAGAGCGTACGTGATCGCGAACGTTCGATCGAAGATGTTGATTGCTTCTGCACGCAGCGAGCGATTGGAAAACACCAGCACTTTGCGGCCGGCGATCGCCGACTCCACCGCGCGCCGCCCAGCGTCGAGCGAAACTGCCGGCTTCAAATAGACCGCCATGTTGGACGGCGCTGGGTCCGGCAAATACTTCAGAAGCGTTTTGCGATCCATGATGATGTATCCGCGCTCGCTCGAATAATCGTAATAGACGTCTATCACCCGGAACGCAGCCGAATGCTCGCCAAGCGGGAGGGTCAGCGTGTCGCCGCCTTTCACTTGATGCTTGTTCGCAAAGGCTTCACTGACAATCACGTTGTTGCCTTGCGTGAGCTGCGGAAAGACAGAACGGGGGTTGGCGCCGGAGAGAAATGGACGCTTTCCGTACCGCCCGGCAATTGCCGCATCGCTCCCGCCTAGAGTGGCTGGTAATCCGCCATAGCTGATTTCATAGGCGCGGAAGCGATCGACCGCGGCGACCTCCGGCAAGGCGCTCAGCCGGTCCGCAATCTCCGGCGAGATGGTTGGATGCCTGTCCGGGCCGGCCGGTCCAGCAGGGCGGAGATAAAGATCGGCTTGCAGGCGGTCATCCATCCACACGAGCACCGTTTCACGGAAACTGCCCACCATAATACCGACGGCGGCCATCATCGCAATGGCCGTAGACAGCGCGCCGACCAGTACCGACGTACGCCGCAGAGATCCGGCGAGGCTTCTGGTTGCCAGCAGCGCCTCCACTCCGAATAGACCGCGGATTACGTTCGCGCCGGCTAAGGAAAGCGCCGATACAAGCGCCGGGATTACGAGTGCCGATGCGGCGATGGCCAGAACGGCCGATGCGTATCCGAAGAGGGGCATTCCATTTACTGGCCCCTGCCGCGCGGCAATCCACGCGGTGAATCCAAGCGCCGCAGCGATGGCGAGGTTGCGCCCTTTGTGCATTCGGACTTGATGTTCGCGGCGGCCGCGTGCCATCGCCTCCACTGGAACAACCTGCGAAGCTTCCCACGCCGGAGTTAGCGTGGATAAAACGGCGACTCCGGTTCCCAGGAGAACGGCGAGAAGCGCGCTGTCCCAACCGAGGGCGATGGACGCCGGGCGGCTGCTGACGTAGAGCGAATCGACTGTTGCGGCGATCAACTTCACGGCGCTTCCGGCCATGATGCGGCCCAGAGCAATCCCTGCAATGGAACCCAGAATTCCGAAACACGCGGCTTCGCCAAGGAATGCGGAAAGCACGGCTCCCCTGGTGGCTCCCAGGGCCCGCACGATTCCGATTTCCGCGCGCCGCCGGACCACTGAAACGGAGATCGTGTTGTAGATGAGAAAGGCTCCAACGACGAGCGCGATGTAGCTTAAGGCCCGGAGATTCCATCGGAACGCAGCCAACATTCGCCGGTTCTCATTTGTTCGCGAACCTTGCCGTGCGAGCAAGACGCCGGAGGGGAGGCTGCTGCGCAACAATGGCTCCCATTGGTCTATCGACTTACTGGCGGGTATCTGAATCAAAATCCGGTCGAGATTGCCATTACGCCGCAGCGCGCGGGTTGCGGGCGCGAGGTCCATCACGATTACTTCACCGGAATCTTTACCGAGCACGCCCCTGATCGTGTACGCAGACGCATGATCGTTGATCAGCAACTGGATGTGGTCTCCCGCCTTGTAGGAAAGGCCATCGCCGGTCCAGATGGAATCATCCGCTTGAAAGGCGCCGGCGCCGCTGCCGGATTCCGGAAGCGCGTCGGCCAGCATGTCCACGCCGATGAGCGGGATGGTGCGGCCCGTTTCAGAAACTACGGCATAATCTTCGATTCTTGGATGGAGTTTGAGCGGGTAGGGCAGTGTTGCCAGACGCGCCAGCGCTTGCGCGGGGACTCCACCGGCCGCGGTCACTTCGAAGTCGGCATCGCCGGTGAGCGTCTCAACTGAGGAGCGGAAGGATCCGGCGGCTGCATCGCCGGCGAGCTCAATCGCAAGCACCACCGCGACACCTAGCGCCACCGCGGCAGCCGTCAGCAGCGTGCGAAGCATTTCACGCCTAAGAGGCCGCATGATCAAACGATAAAACAGCGTCAGGCGCGGCATGACTGGCGAATCTCTTCCACACAACCGTCACGCAGCTTCACAATGGTGTCAGCCATGCCAGCCGCCTCTACGCTGTGCGTCGCCATCAGAATTGTGGTTTTCTGCTCGCTCACGATCCGGCTGAGCAAGCCCAGAATAAGGCCGCCCGTGGTTGTGTCCAGATTGCCGGTGGGCTCATCTGCCAGCAGGAGAGACGGTCCATTCGCGAGCGCGCGGGCAATGGCGACCCGCTGCATCTGCCCGCCGGAGAGTTGATAGGGCATGCGCGCTGCGTACGCTTCCATCTCCACCCATTGCAAACGCTCCAGCGCGATCTCGCGGACATTGGTCCTTCCCGCGAGCATGAGCGGCAGTTCCACGTTCTCTATTACGGATAGCGTTGGCAGTAGTTGGAAAGATTGAAAGATGAATCCCACCTTATTGCAGCGCACTTTGGTGAGCTGCGCATCATTGAGCGCCGATGTGACCACCCCGTCAAGCGTAAGCGTTCCCGATGTGGGAAAATCCATTGCACCAGCGAGATTCAGTAAGGTCGATTTGCCGCAACCGCTGCGGCCTACCAGAGCCACGAACTCGCCACGGCCGACATCAAGCGAGATGTCATGAAGCGCCGAAACTGGCGTATTGCCGTTGCTGTAGCTTTTGCTGACGTGTTCTAGGCGGAGGATGATCACTCATTCATTAGATGCAAGTTGAGCGGTGCGGGTGCGGTTAGTTCAAACTCTCGCCAACCAGGGAATTCGGCCCCGCGCGCGTGACCCGCACCGGCAAATAGCTCCCCAGAATCGATCCCGCGCCCGGTTCCGAAGCATCGAAGAAATTCAGCGTCTTATTCTGCGATGTCCGCCCCATCCACTGCTTCAGTGATTGGTGATAGCCCTCGACGTGTACATCTTCTACCTGGCCCACATACTCCGCATTGCGCCGGATCTGGATCGCGCGTTGCTTTTCCAGCACCACAGCCAGCCGCCGCGTTTTCTCATCCTCGGGAATGTGGTCTTCATAGGCCAACGCGGACGTATTCGGCCGCTTGGAGTACTTGAATCCAAATATCGCGTCGTACTCCACTTCATCCAGCAGCTTCAGCGTGTCCTGAAAATCCTGTTCCGTCTCGCCAGGGAACCCGGCGATGATGTCCGTTGTGATCGCAATGTTCCGTCCGTTCTTCATCCATTCGATCCGCCGCATGTACTCGTCGCGCGTATACAGCCGCTGCATCCGGTCCAGTATCTTCGTCGATCCCGATTGCACCGGAAGATGAACGTGATTGCAGAGCACCGGATTCTCATTGATCGCGTCGATGATCTCCTTCACAAAATCACGCGGATGGGACGTGGTGAACCGTACTCGCCGCATCCCCGGAATCTGCCCGATGTTCCGCAGCAGCTTTGCGAAATCCCAACCGGCCGGCGATGGATCCAAATAGCTATTGACGTTCTGCCCCAATAGCTGAATTTCGGTGTAGCCGTGCGCGATCAGATCGCGGGCCTCCCGCAGGACGCTTTCCGATGTCCGGCTGCGCTCCGGGCCACGCGTAAACGGCACCACGCAATAGGCACACGCCTTGTCGCATCCTTCGATAATCGTAATATATGCTTTGTGCGGATTGTCGCGCCGGGCGAATGGGGTTTCAAACGTGTCTTCGGTGTCCAGACTCAATCCAGTCACGCGCCGGTTACCCCGCTCCAATTGCACCAGCAACGCCGGCAGCGTGTTGTAGCTGGCCGATCCGCAAACCAGACTGACGTGTGGAGCCTTTTCAAAGATCCGTTCTCCCTCCTGCTGTGCTACGCAGCCCAGAACGCCGAACGTTTTTCCCTTCTGCTCCCGCTTAAACGTGTCCAGCCGGTGAAACACCTTCTGCTCGGCCTTATCCCGGATGCTGCACGTGTTGTACAGGATTAAATCGGCCTCATCCGGCGTCGCCATTTGCGCGTAACCATGACTCACCAAAGTGCCGATCACCTTTTCCGAGTCATGGGCGTTCATCTGGCAGCCAAACGTTTCTATATAGAAGTTCTTTTTCACCACGCGTCTTCATTATAGAACCCCGCCAATCCGTGTATTCTCCGGGATCTGACCTTTACGAATGCCGTAGACAGAGAATCTGATTGCCTTGAAACGGTGCTGGAAGGTCTTGGACAAGATTTGGTAAAAGCTCAGTCGGACCGCCAGGCTTTGCGCAGTCTGCTAGGCGACGATTTGCAGCCATACTTTTAGATGTAAAGATGCCGGACATGGGCGGCTTCGAATGCGCCGCAATGATTCGTGACGCGAACGGTCCTGCGATACCTCGTTCATTTTTTTAACGGCTTGCTGGTAGATCCGTGTATGCGGGCCGAGGAGGATATCCGCGTGTGACCGATGCTGAGGCGAAGGTATCGCGGATGGCCGATTCCAGCGCTGTCCTATAATGCCGCTCTGATGAATCTCGAACGGCAATCAACGAGAATGAAGCGGTGGTCACCTGCGATCCGCTTCCGGCGGTGCTGGCCGACGATGTTCAATAGACGCAAGCCTCAAAGCAGGTTGTCATCCCCGGCGAAGACCGAGAAGCCTATGATTCGCTCCACACCAACACGCAGGAAGAGCTGCTCGTCGACCGATAGCCCAAAACGCATGGCGGCATTCACCCAATCCATGCCCAGCCTGGAGCCGATGCGCTCCCCCACGATCATGATGAAGCCACCGTCAGGGCCTTCGACAACACAAGGCTACTACCACGCCATCACCGCCCTCGAAAAGCTACAGAAGAAAGGAAAAAGGCTGAAATTGGCTCCGTTTCGCAAAAGCCGAACCCGAGGAGCTTGCCTTCGCGGTCTCGGTTCTCCGCGCCGGAAAACAAACCCGCCGCCCCCCCGCAATTGACGTAATTCACCCTTCAAATCCATCCGCGCCGCCCGTCATGGTAGAGTTTAAGGTTTCGTGATGTCCGTTCAGATCTTCCTGCAAGGAAAAATTCTCGGTATTGAACAGTTCCTGCTCGCTTCCTCCAGCGACATGGACGGCCGTTCGCATTGGGTGTCGCTCTTAAGCGAAGTTCTGCCCCGCGCGCTCCTGGCGGAACTAAGCCTGTCCAAGATGCTTCTCGGCTCCAGCGGAGGCGAACAATTCCTGGTTGTCCTTCCCATGGAATTCCGCAACGAAGCCGAAAAATTCCTTACCGCCGCCGCCGGACATATCGATACGCTCAGCACCGGCGCGCTCAAGCTCGTCTGGACCTCTACCGAAAATCTCGGCGACTGGACCGTTGTCCGCAAGCGCCTCAACGAAGAAATGCAGCGCAAGCTCGGCGCTCCCGCGCAAAACGCCGAGCCCGATTTCTTCGCTCCCTTCACGCGCGCCGAATCGGCCGAAGCCGCCGAATATTTCTCCGCCGAACTCGGCCGCAAGCTCCGCGAAACGGAATCTGCCGGTTGGTCTCCGGAATCGCCCGCCATCATTCAAGTTGGAGCCGCCAGGCACACTTGGCCTCTCTCCGCCCAACAGGACGGCATCTCCTTCGCGCGTCACTCCGCTCTCAGTGACGATGGCGCCAGTCCCGCCACCACGCAAGTGCTCGCCTCCCGCGCGCAAGGCCGCCATGCCTGGGGAGTGCTCCGCGGCGACGTCGATAATTTTGGCATCCGTATCCGCCGCGCGCAAAGCATTGAAGAACACGTGCAGCTCTCGGTCATGTACAAGCAGTTCTTCGCCGGCGAACTCGAGGTGCTCTGCTCTCTGCCCGAATTTTGGCGCAAGGTCACACTGCTTTACTCCGGTGGCGACGACTTCGCGGTCTACGGGGCCTGGGACGCTTTGATCGCGCTGGCGCGCGAAATTCAGCGCTTGTTCCAGCGCTTCGCCGAAGAAAATCTGAAAGAGTTCCCCGGCCCCGAAGGCAAGACCATTTCCATGGGGCTTGCCCTCGCGCCGGAAGGCGATACATCCCTGGCCACCATCTTTGAAGAGGCAGGCCAGAAGCTCGAAATCGCGAAGTCCTCCGGCAAGGATTGCATATACCTGCTCGGCCGCACTCTCGAATGGAAACAGCTTGGCGACGCCGCGGACACAAAGCAAACCATGTCGCGCATGGTGAACGAATTCGGATGTCCTCCGCAATTCCTCTATGAGCTCGCAAGCTTCTATCGCGATTCGTCGCCGCTGGCCACCGGCAAAATTCGCGGCCGCGTAAGAAACGATCGCGTGGAACGGCCCTGGCGTTTCCACCGCCGGCTCAATCTGGTGATCGAAACACCGTTCACCGGAAAATCGAAGAACAATGACTTCCAGAAACTGCGCGCCGATCTCATTTCCGACTTCACCGGAAAGAAGGCCGCGCAGATCCGTCTCCGCCCAGCCGGCCGCGTTGCGATCGAGTGGGCCAGACTGGAAACTGAGGCGTAATCATGGCAGATGAACAAGCACCACCGCAGCAACAGCAAACAGCCGAAAAACCAAAAGAAAATCGCCCTCCGCGCGACGCCCGGCCGCCCAACAATCAAAATCGTCCCGGCGGTGGTGGGGAACGCCGCGAAGGTGGACCGCGTCCCGGCGTAGATCGAGGCAGTGATCGAGGCGGAGAACGCGGCGGGGGTGAACGCGGCCGTGGCGGCGACCGTCCCCGCTTCGAAGGCCCGCCCGAAATCGATCTCGAAAAATTGATTGGCGACAGTCTTTATCTGGACAACCAGGCCCATGCCGTGGTCAGCCGCATGCGCGACATGGATTCCGGCACCAAGAGCCAGCTCCGCCGTTTTTATAACGCCGTCCGCCGCGCTTGCCGTGCCCCGGAAACCGAGCGCCAGCACGAGTTCGTTATGCTCCGTGCGCGCCTGGCCTACACCATCGCGCGCCACTCGCTGCGCAGTTTAGACATGTTAGAGAAGCTGTTGCTCCAGGTCACGCGCAAGAACGAGCCGCGTGGTTATGAGCGGTTTCGGGATCTGTTTGAGGCCATTGTCGCCTACAACGAATAGAAGAGGAAGCATGAGCTCGCATACCGCGAATACCGAGTTGAAATTGATTGGCAAGCTGATTCTCGAAGGGGAACTGCATTGCGAAACCGGACTCCACATTGGGGCGGGCAAAGGCTCGCTTGAGATTGGCGGCGCCGATAACCCCGTCGTGAAAGACGCGTTCGGGCGTCCTTATATCCCCGGCAGTTCGTTGCGCGGAAAGCTCCGCTCGCTGCTGGAGCATTCTAGCGGCCTCGCCATTCCTTCTGAACTTGTCTATCTCTCCAGGCGAAAGGGACAGGAGGTTCGCATTCACCAGAGCGACCGTCCCGATGACGAGATCTGCCTTCTGTTCGGCCGCAATCCAGTCCGCATGGATCGTGGCTCTGGCGAAGGAGCTGAAAGCAGATCCGCCAGCCCCGCCAGGCTCACTGTTTACGATGCGCCTCTCGATCAGGACAGCATCACGCCGCAAATGCGTGAGAACCTGGACGACGAACTCACGGAAGTGAAGAGCGAGAACGCAGTGGATCGCATCACCTCACAGGCGAATCCGCGAACATTGGAGCGCGTTCCCGCAGGCGCGAAGTTTCACGTCCGCCTTGTCATGGATGTGCTCTGCAACGAAGATAAAGAGCTGTTCCCCCGTGTAATTGAGGGCCTCCGTTTGATGGAGGATGACAGCCTCGGCGGCGGTGGATCGCGAGGCAGCGGACGGGTTCGCTTTTCCGGCCTCAAGCTCACATGGCGTGGCAAGAACTTTTACGCAAGCGGCGCCGATCAGGCCGAACTGCTTGCCGGTGCGGATCTGGCCGGCGTGCAGTCTCTCGCCGCAGGCACGGACTTCGCGGACAAGCTGGCCGTCTAGCCATGAACCCCGGTTTTATCATTCGCCTGGCCCCCAGGGGACCTTGGCGCTTTGGCCCGCACTCTGGCGCGCGCGACCGCGTGGACCGCATCTTCCACAGCGATTCGCTGTACTCCGCCGTTACCATTGCCATGCGCCAATTGGGCGAGCTCGAAGAATGGATTGCCGCGACCGCCGAATCCAACTCACCTGCGGTGCAGTTCAGTTCATGCTTTCCCTATCAGGGCAGCATGCTCTACATAACGCCTCCATGCAGCGTGTGGCCGCCGGCCCAATCGTCCAAGGTGCGATGGAAGGGAGCGCGCTTCATCCCGCTCTCTTTGGTGTCGTCGCTGTTAGGCGGCGCTGTGCTCGACGAGGATAGGTGGTTGGTCGATCCCACCAGCGAGTGTCTTCTTCCTATCGAAAAAAACAGCGTGCCCATCGGCCCGTTCCGCGTGGGCATCCGCACCAGCGCGGTAGTGGATCGCATCGCTAATGAGAATATCGGCCTGCACTCCACCGCTTGCCTCGAATTCAGCGAAGACGCCGGCCTGTGGTGCCTGGCTGCCTTTGCCGGTGAAGATAGCCGCGCACGTTGGTCGGAGCCGGTAAAGGCTGCGTTCCGCTTACTCGCGGATACCGGACTCGGCGGCGAGCGGTCCCGGGGCTGGGGCCGGTCTCATTCGCCGAAGATCGCGGAGGGCACTCTTCCGGAACTGATCTACGCAGCGCAGCCCGAAGCACAAACCGCCTGGTGGCTGCTCTCTCTTTTCAGCCCCGCGCAGGATGATGCTGTGGAATGGCAGCGCGGCAGCTACTCGGTAATCACCCGCGGCGGCCGCATTGAAAGCACACAGGCCTGGGGCGAGCAAAAGCAGCTCACTCGCATGATCGAGGAAGGGTCCGTACTGTTCTCCGCCGCGCAACCGAAAGGCGCGGCCAGCAATGTGGCTCCGCCCGATTTTCCACATCCCGTTTTCCGCGCAGGCTTCGCCCTCGCGATCCCGATCCCCGCGCGAGTGCAATCATGAAGTACAAGCTCACCGCATTGACACCTCTGCTGGCCGGCGATGGCCAGAGGCTTTCGCCCATCGACTATATGGTCTGGAAAGATCAGGTCAATGTGCTCGATCAGCGCCGCATCTTCCGCTTACTTGCGAAAGGCCCGCGTCTTGAAAGCTACCTCGCGCAACTCCGCAAAGCCGAGAAGCTCGATTTCGCATCCTGGGGCGGCTTCGCACAGAACTTCGCCGGACGCCGCATCCCGTTTGAACACGCAAGTTCCACCACGTATTGGGAACAGGCTCGCGCCGAGAATCTCTTCATCCCGACCTTCTGCTCCGGTCCGAACGGTCCATATCTCCCCGGGTCGGCCATCAAAGGCGCGCTCCGCACCGGCCTCGTGTTCACCAGGTGGAATGCCGGTGTGCTGCGCGAGATCGCATCGCGGATGGAAGGCGATCATCCTCCTCGCAAGCCCGGTGAAGCCGCCGAGCTAATGACCTTGGGGGCCACTACATCGGACCCGATGCGCGTCGTGTCCACCGCGGATTCCGGCACGATACCGGCAAGTGCGTTCAAGATTTACCTGTTGAAGATATCGACGCTTCAGCAGCGTCCCGGCAAGTTGGAACTGGGCTGGAAACCAAACCCGGCTTTCGCGGAGATGGCCACCCCTGGAACGGCCTTCACCGGAGAAATCCACGAAATCGCGTGGCGCAAGCGCAACTCGTCGGGCATCGAACAGATCTTCAAGTCCGCCAACCAGCACGCCGAAAAACTGCTCGCGGTGCAGAAACAGTACGCCGAAACCGCCGGATTGCCCAGGCTCAAGGCGAGCCTGGAATCCATTGAGACCTCGCTCGCCGATCTCGGGCAGAAGGGCTGCATCGTTAACTTAGGCTGGGGCGCCGGCCTGCTTGGCAAGGCTGCGTTCCTCGACACCGAAGACGAAGAGTACCGCCGCATCCTGAAGCAAGTCCCGTTTTACAGCAATGCAATCCGCTCAGGAATGCCATTTCCAAAAACCCGGCGCATCGTATTTCTGGAAAATCAACCTGCTTCACTCCCCGGTTGGGCTAAACTGGAAATCTAAGTAGCTATGGTAAAATCACACAAGTGAAAGAAGTTACCAGTGTCTATAAAGCTTTTTTCGGCTTTAAGGCAGACCCATTTAGTTTGAGTCCGGACCCCACGTTCCTGTACCGCAGCGAACAGCACGAGGAGGCGATTTCGAACCTCATCTATGGAGTCCAAAGCCGCAAAGGGTTTATTGTGCTCACGGGGGAAGTTGGAACGGGCAAGACCACCATGCTGGAATGTCTTCGCGACTACCTGCATGAGCAGTCTATTGAATTTGCGTTTCTGTTCAACTCGCGAATCACCAGCGATCAATTTTTTGAGATGATCGCTTACGATTTCGACCTTCGCTGCAACGGCAAATCGAAGACCGAGGTCCTGATCGCGCTCAATGAGATGCTTTTGGCGCAGGCCGACAGAGGCAGCACCGCCGTTCTGATTGTCGATGAGGCGCAGAACCTGGAGTGGGAAGTGCTCGAAGAGGTCCGGCTGCTCGGCAACCTGGAAAATCGACGCGGCAAATTGTTGCAGATTGTATTGGCCGGGCAGCCGGAATTCGATCGCAAGCTGGACGCGCCCAACTTGCGGCAACTCAAGCAACGTATCGTCCTCCGCTTTAACCTCGATCCATTCGACGATGCCGAAACCGCTAAATACATCAATAGCCGCTTCACCAAAGCCGGTATTCCCGATCAGGCCGTAATTCCGGAGGCCATGATGACAGATATTCATCGCCGTACTCAGGGAATTCCACGTATTATCAATGCTCTGTGCGATAATCTTTTGCTCACCGCATTCGCCGATGCGGCAAAAGTCGCTACGCCGGAAATGCTGGACGATGTTTCCGCGGACATGCGCCTGGAATGGCCGGGGCGGCACACGCGTGGCCAGCGGTCCCGCTACGCCGACGGAGCACTAGAAGAAACACCTTTCTTCCAACGCCGCGAATAATTTTCCGATAAACCAAAAGACTAAGGTGTTTTACGATTTACGTTAAACAATAGGGCATTCTACCGCTTCAACTGCGGAAAAATACCTATTTGTGATCCGAAAGTTTCGCAGTATACTAAAACAACTCCCAAACTTAGGTACTAGGTAGACCAAACTAGTTCTGGGGGTATTAACCCTATACCGGAGACCACTGAATGTCTAGAGCATTTGCAAGTACGAAACTTTTCGCGGCCGCTACGATTCTATTTGCCGTCGCCACCATTTTCAATGCTAATGTAAACGCCTTGTCCCCCTCTTCGGACGGGATGGGCCTGAAACTCGCGCCCGCCGAACCAGTCCTGAAGGTCGGACCAACACTTCCTCCCAGCCCCTGGGATGACGATGACCCATCTTCGAGCGTTGCCAATAATCGGATGTAGTTGAGCCAATAAACTAAGGAGAAAACAGACATGTCGAAAATTTTCTTAAACCCCAAATGCTTTGCTGCGACCACCCTCTTGTTTGCGGCTGCCACCATCTTCAATGTCAACGCCAGCCCGTCTGCCACCTCCAACGGAATGGGGACGATAGCCCCTGCGCCGGCGATCTCAGAGCCTGTTCTCAAAGTAGGCCCGACTCTGCCGCCAAGCCCATGGGAAGACGATGCCCCCTCAATCGCCGGCGTCAACAACATAACTTAGCCTCCTTTTCACGAATTGTTTGTCCGGTATGGGGACCAGGAGTACATCTGCTCGATGCACTCCTGCTTAATACTATTTCGGCTCAATCCGTTATATTCTATTGAGGAGCCGCCGAATCGACCGGTGGTTCGCGTAACGGAAGCTGCTTAACTAAATGAAAATCCTCCAATGGTCCCTGTGGACCGTCGGTCTGACTCTCCAATATCTGGTTACACTCGCTCTTCTTGCCGGCCCCTTCCGTCAATTCACTGTCATCTTTGCCTATATCCTCTGTCTATCCATAACCACAGTTACAGATATCCTGATGTGGTTCGATTTTGGAAATCTGTCGCACCTGTATCATCAGTATTATTGGACGGCGGATCTTCTACGCGAGTCGGCGCTGTATGCAGTGGTCATTTCATTGGTGTTTCATGCCATGCCGCACGGCCGACGGCGCGCCGCGCTGGTAAGGCTGCTTATCTCCGTAGCATTCTTATTCTGGATTGGCTCTATTCTTATCTACCAAGGTCCAAATCTGAACAGATGGATGGTCAAGGTAGTCCGCAATCTTAGCTTTTCAAGCGCGATCGCAACTTTGATCCTGTGGTTTGTCCTTATCGCGTCCGATAAACGCAACATGCGGCTGCTTGTGATTACCGGGGGCCTTGGTCTGCAGATGACCGGTGAGGCGATTGGTCAGTCTTTACGGCAGATCTCGAAACTAACGAACTTACTCGGTGGGCTGACTATGGTTTTCGCCCATTTTCTATGTCTGTACATTTGGTGGCGGGCGTTCCGGGCGCCGCCTGAAAACACGCCGCCTGGCTCACCCCCCACCACTACCCGCTAATGCCGTTCCGCGTACAGGAAGCTTCGTAAATCTTCTTCTCTCATCAATGGTTCGCCTGGCGCTACATGATCCAGTTTGCCTTCGCGCATCCACTTTTCAAGCCGGTCTACCAGGCTGAACAGGTGATCGAAGGAATCCACGATGAAGAATAAGGGTTGATAACGATCAATCTCAAACGCCTGATTGATCGCCCATTCCAATTGCATCGGATACCGCTGCACCTCGGGTGAATCGATGCTGTGCCCAATCTCCCCAAACGAGCTCAACAGCCCGCTGCCGTAGACTTTCAACCCATCCTTCGATTGCATCAGACCGAACTCGATGGTGAACCAGAAGAAGCGCGCCATTGCCTTGATGATGCTGTTCAAGCGCGCGAGCCTCTCGTGCTCGTCCCGAATTCCCGCAACCAGTTCCGCCGCCGTATGGGCGCACTGGCCGAACCGCACCAATGTCTCGGCGAACGCCGGGTCGGTGTGCATGGGGACGTGGCCGGCGATGTCGTGAAAGATGTCGGGCTCCGGCAGATAGTCGAGCCGGCTGGCCGAGCGGATCGTAATCGTGGTCGGAAACTCGCGGTTACGAAGACAGTCGAAAAATAGAAACGCCGGAATGTAACCGCTAACCGCCTTGGTTTGAAACCCAGTAAGCGGGCTCAGGAATCGATTCACCTCTTCCAACTCGGGAATCCGGTCTGGATCGAAGCATAGCGATTGCACGTCTTTTAAGAAGTACCGGTTTGCATACCGTTCCCATTTCGGCCGCATCCGCGCATAAAGTCTCCTCCAAGCCTCATGGTTCTCCGCCGTGTACAGATCATACGGTTGATGGATGTAAAGCTCGCTCGGGGCATCTTCGAGAACGTTCTTCATGTGCAGCGCCTCTATTTCATGATATCGCTACTCACACCACAATGGTGTGGTGCTATAAATAGGATGTATTCTGTTCCAGGAGGCGAAGCGATGTATCCGCTCAAAAAAGGAAAGATTGCCGGGCAGGCTCACGTAGGTCTGCCGGCCGGAACCTATGAAGAGGAGCATGGCCGCAAGGGTTTTTACGGCAAATCGGCGCACCTGTACCACCTCCATCCACCCACCGGCTGGGTTCGTTTTGAAGGGAAGCTGCGGCCCCACTGTTTCGATTTGAATAAGCTCGATCCCAGTGACCGCAACAATCCCGATGGAGCCCCGGTCCCGTTCCTTGGGAACGATGACGTTGTGCTTTCCATTTCCCGCCGCTCCGAGCCGATGCCTTTTTACTTCCGCAATGCCGATGGCGACGAGCTCCTTTTCGTTCATCGCGGAGAGGGTGTGATCGAAACCGACTTCGGTCCCCTCGATTTCGAGAAGGGCGATTACATCAATATTCCACGCGCGGTCACCCATCGAATCGTCCCGAGGACGAAGGACAACTTCTTCCTCATCCTTGAATCGAAGACCGAATTCGAGCAGCCCGAAAAGGGTATGTTAGGCCAACATGCTCTCTACGATCCGGCAGTCATCACTACTCCCGAGCCCTCGCCGATTCTGGACGACAGCCGTGAATGGGAAGTGCGGATCAAGGTGGAGAACGAGTTCTCGAAAGTGTTCTATCCCTTCAACCCACTCGACGTGGTCGGTTGGAAGGGCGACCTCACCGTGTGGAAAATCAACATGCGCGACATCCGGCCAGTGATGAGTCCGCGTGCCCATCTGCCTCCGAGTGCGCACACTACATTTGTTACAGGTGGCGCCGTAGTTTGCAGCTTTCTGCCGCGTCCGCTGGAAGAAGATCCCGAAGCGCTCCGGGTCCCGTTCTTCCATCGCAATACCGATTACGACGAGTTCCTCTTCTATCACGACGGAGATTTTTTCAGCAAAGACAATATCAAGCCTGGGATGGCGACGCTCCATCCACGCGGAATTCACCACGGCCCGCATCCGAAGGCGCTCGCCAATCAGCACAAGAAAACGCACACCGACGAGTACGCGGTCATGCTCGATGGGTTGAACCCGATCAGCGTTTTGCCCGCGGGAGAAGGCGTTGAGTGGAAGGAATACTGGGCGAGCTGGATGGCGAAGCCGTGATTGTCGACCCGGCCGCGCAGGATTATCGCAATATCTATAAGTTGATGGTCGGGATCATCGTGCCGCGTCCGATCGCTTTCGTGTCGAGTCTGAGTCCTGAAGGCACGCGCAATCTGGCGCCGTTCAGCTTCTTCACCGCGATCAGCGCCAACCCGCCGGTCATCTGCTTCAGCCCGATGGTGCGCGGCGGCGATGGCTCGCATAAAGACACGCTGCGCAATGTTCGCGCCACGGGCGAGTTCGTCGTCAATGTGGTCTCCGAGGATTTCAGCGAGCAGATGAACCTGTGCTCGCCCGAGTATCCGCCGGATGTAGATGAATTTGAAAAATCGGGCTTGACTGCGCTCGCAAGCGAGGTGGTGAAGCCTCCGCGTGTGGCGGAATCGCGCGCCCAGATGGAGTGCCGCCTGGTGCAAATCGTGGATGTGAGCGCGAAACCTCTGGGCGGCAGCATTGTGCTGGGCGAAGTTCTGCGCTTCCACGTCGCCGAGGAGTTGTTCGACAATTTCAAGATCGATCCGGACAAACTGCGGCCCATCGGTCGTATGGGCGGTCCCACCTACACGAGAACTACGGATCGTTTCGATCTGGAGCGTCCGAAAGCCTGACATGCCCGACTGGATCTGGCAGCCCACTCAGGAACGGATTGAACGCACCAACGTCTGGCGATTCATGCGCAAGCTTGGCTTCTCGGACCGCGAAGCTTTTCTGGCCTGGTCGCGAGAGCACAGTGAAGAATTTTGGGCGAGCTTGGTTGCGGAGGTCGGGATCGAATGGTTTACGCCTTACGATCGCGTGCTGGATGCATCGCGCGGAGTCGAGTGGACGCAGTGGTTCACCGGCGGGAAGCTGAACATCGCCTGGAACACGCTCGACCGGCATGCGACGCAGGGCCGACCGGCGATCATCGCCGAATCGGAAGATGGATCGACACGCACCGTCTCGTTCGCGCAGCTCAAGAACGATGTCGACAACATGGCGGCGCATTTTCGGCTGCTCGGATTGGAACAGGGCGATCGCGTCGCGTTATGCATGCCGACGGTGCCTGAAGTGGTCACAATCCTCTACGCGTGCTTCCAACTCGGCCTGATCGTCACCCCGATCTTTTCGGGGTTCGGCATCGGGGCCATCGCGACGCGTTTAGAAAATTCCGGCGCAAAGATCGTGATCACCGCCGACCGGCTGATGCGGCGCGGCAAGCCGATTCCGCTTCGCGATAAAGTTCAGCAGGCGTCCAAGACAGCCAAGGTCTGCGACATCGGAGAGCTGATGGCGCCGGTTGCGCACGAAAATTCGCGCCCGCTCGCGCTCGATTCGGAGACACCAGCGATGCTGCTGTACACATCCGGCACTACCGGCAAGCCGAAGGGCGTGGTTCACACCCACGCCGGCGCGCTCGCGAAGATCACGGAGGAGATTTACCTCGCGTTCGATCATCGGCCGGAGGATCGCTTCTTTTGGCTGTCCGACATCGGCTGGATGATGGGGCCGTGGACGATTATCGGCAACCACCACTTCGGCGGCACGATCTTCCTCTACGATGGCGCGCCCGATTACCCCGGGCCGGACCGCCTTTGGGAGATGATCGAGCGCCACGGCATCACCACCTTCGGCGTCTCCCCTACCGCGATACGAATGTTGATGCGGACGAGTTCGCCGAACAACTACGCCATGGAATCTTTGCGCCTGCTTGGCTCGACAGGCGAGCCTTGGGACGAAAGTTCGTACCGATGGTTCTTCGAGAACGCCGGTAAGTCGCGGCGCCCGATCATTAACATCTGCGGCGGTACCGAGATTGTGGGATCGTTCCTGTTTAACCTGCCGATTCAGCCGATCAAGCCTTGCACATTAGGCGCACCAGCCCCGGGCATGGCTACCGAGGTGGTGGACGAAGCCGGGCGGCCAGTGCGCGGGGAAATGGGATATCTTGTGTGTACGAAACCCGCGCCTTCGATGACGCGCGGCGTTTGGGGCGACCCGCAGCGATATTTGGATTCGTATTGGTCGCGTTGGCCCGGGTACTGGAATCACGGGGATTGGGCCAGCGTCGATGAAGACGGATGCTGGTTCGTGCACGGACGCGCGGACGAGTCGATGAACGTGGCGGGCCGCAAGGTAGGGCCGGCGGAGGTGGAAGAGGCGCTCATCGAGCACCCCGCGGTTTCCGAGGCGGCGGTGATCGGCATCCCCGACGAGATCAAAGGCGAAGCGATTGTTGCGTTTGTGGTGTTGAAGCCTGGCGCGGTAGCGAGCGCGCAGGATTTGGGGACGCACGTCGCGCATGTGATGGGTTCGGCGTTCCGCCCGAAGGCGATCGAGACGGTACGCGAACTGCCGAAGACGCAGAGCGGGAAAATCGTGAGGCGCTTGATCCGGCAGAAGTACTTGGGGGAGCCGCTTGGAGATACTTCTACGGTGGAGAATCCGGCTGCGCTGGATTTCGTCGGGTGATGTGGGTTTTCTCAGCACTTGTTTTCGCATCTGCATTGCGTCGGCAGGAGTGCCGACGCGGCACGCAGGAGTGCGTGCGGCACTAGATTCGGCCGAATTTTGCTACTGCTTCTTTCATGGACTTGAACTTTTCGATGAACGGGATCATGCGATGCTCGGTGTCGTCCATATCCTGCGCGCGCTTCAACACCTCCGCGGCGTGCGCGCGGGGAACGACCACGACTCCATCTTCATCGGCTACCACGATGTCATTAGCATTCACGCGCACTCCGGCGCAGGTCACCGGGACGTTCGTACCGGCGAATCGGTAGTGATTGACCGACGTCGAAGGAGCAACGCCAGTGCTGAACACTGGAAACTGCAGCTTGCGGATCTGCGGCGTGTCGCGCACCGAAGCGTCGATTACCGCTCCCGTTAAGCCTCTGACCTTCATCGCAGTCGCCATCAAACCGCCGATGCCGGCGATGTCGCCTCCATTCTCGAGCACCATCACATAAACAGACCCGGGCGCGGCCGCGTCGATCGCATCGAGCATGCCCTGCGAGGCCGACGATCCCTCCTTGTGCTCCTCCTTCTTGAGCAGCACGGTCACGGCCGGACCCGCGAATTTGACCGGAAACAACGGGCGCATCTGGTGCGACATGTAGGCGCGCTGTCCATACAGTTGCTCCATGGCGTCGGCAACCGAAGCCACTTCCACCAGCCGGAAGCCCTCGATCAGCGGATCGCCCAATTGCACTGTCGGGATGGATTGCGCCAGCAATCCGAAGCAGGCTGACAAGATGGGAACCAACCAAATGCGTTTCATGATTTTCGAGTATCGCATGCGCGTTATGATCGAGATCGGCCATGCCCGCATACCCTGCCCCGGCACATTCCGCGGCGATGAGCGAGGAAGCGCTTCGATCGCTCGATTCGATGGAGGGCGTCTATTCCTTGCCCGTCGTCGAGACGGTTCGCGGCGCGCGCGTCGAGGAGAAGGCCGCACCGTGGATGGGTTACTGCGCCGTCGCTTGCGTCGCGGCGATTGCGTACGCCATCCACTATTTGCCATTTCCGCCTTTCCGGATCGTTGGCGGCGCGGCGATCCGCCGGCCGGTGAGCGCGGCGATTCTGGCGATCGCGGTGGGCGCGCTCCTGCGCAACTTGGCCCCAATG
>JBBPYD010000189.1:0-13461 GCA_038200305.1 Bryobacterales bacterium | reverse complement strand
GCGTCCAGGCGTGTGCTTATTATGGACTCAATCGGGCAGTCTTGAATTATGACCGAACGCACAACGTTCAGATCACGAATATCTGGGAACTTCCCTTCGGGAAAGGGAAATCGTTTGCGCACGGTCGATTATCCTCCGCTGTATTTGGTGGCTGGCAGATGAACAATATTCTGGGTTTCATGAGTGGAACTCCGTTTTCCGTGACCGCCGGCGGCGCGTCGCTGGACATGCCGGGCAGCACGCAGCGAGCCGATCAGGTGAAACCGAACGTGCAGATTCTGGGTGGAACCGGACGGGGCCAGTCTTATTTCGATCCACTGGCTTTTGTGCCGGTGACATCGGCACGCTTTGGAAACGCCGGCTTCAATTCACTTCGTGGACCCGGTTCCGCGAACTGGGATATCGGCTTATTCCGCGAGTTCGGAATTAGGGAGCGGATGAAGCTGCAATTTCGCGCCGAGGCATTCAATGCCAGCAATACGCCGCATTTTTCCAACCCCGGGGCGAACGTTTCCAATCTGACCCTGAATCCGGCGGATGGGAGCGTGCGCAGCCTGGGTGGCTTCTCTGAGATCACGAGCACGAACAGCCTGGGCCGCGAAGGAATTGACGAGCGGCAATTTCGATTTGGAATGCGGTTGAGCTGGTAAAACAGTTCGATCAGTGTCGCTTGCCGGTTCCTTTGCGCAAAGTAAGCAGGCGATCGGGCTGGATTGCGGGCCAGGCTTCAGTGCTGCCATCCGGCCACTTCACGAGTACACCGTCCACGGCAAAGCGATCGCCGAGACCGAAGTGGACTCGTGGATCGTGAGCGCTCAGATAGCCGGACCCGGTATCGACGCTGCGCCATAAGGGCGGCTGTCCCTTACGCAACACGGCGACGCGTGAGCCGATCCCGAAGCGGTTGGTTTTTCCGCCGTCGAGGCCGACCTCTAGCCAATGCTTCTTCGATCCCGTTTCATTGAGCAGCAGGAGTACAGGACCGCTGTTATTTGCTACGACAATATCGATATCGCCGTCATTATCAATATCGCCGAAGGCCGCTCCACGGCCGATTCCTGGATGCGCGAAAATTGATCCGGCGAATTCGCTGACGTCCCGAAATCTGGCGCCTTCATTATGCAAGAGCAGATTTCTCTGCTGAAATGGATAGGGTTTGCCGCGTTGCGCTTCGATCATGGTGACGCCGCCGTTAGCGACAAATAGATCCAGGCGGCCGTCGTTGTCGTAGTCAAACCACTTCGTCCCAAATCCGGTAAATGCGGCTGTGGGTTGCGAGAGCCCCGACTTCAGAGTAATGTCATCGAACTTGCCGTTTCCGCCTCCACGAAATAGAGTAGCCCCTTCGCGGACGAGGTTCGTTACGAAAATATCGTCCTTTCCGTCATTGTCAAAATCTCCCGCCGTGACTCCCATCCCCGCCCTGGGTACTCCGTCGGCTGCATACGCGGTTCCGGATTCCAACGCTGCCTCACGAAAGGCGCCGTCCTGATTGTTTAACCAGAGAAGATTCGCCGCGGTGTCATTCGCCACATAAATATCCGGCCAGCCGTCGCCGTTGAAGTCGGCGCACACCACGCCCAAGCCCGGTCCATAGGCGGATCCGACGCCGGAGTGTTCTGTCACATCGACGAACTTTCCATTTCCAAGGTTCCGGAATAGCCGGGCGGAAACGGGATGGTACGCCTTGGGGGTGCAGTAATCGCGTTCTCCGGTCGCCGAATAGCACGCTTTGTTTCCCTGGATGGTGAAGTCCACATAATTCAATACAAACAGATCGAGGTTCCCATCGCGATCATAGTCGAGGAACGATGCGCTTGTGCTCCAGCGGATATCATCGACTCCCGCTTGCCGGGTGACATCCGTGAAAGTTCCGTTGCCATTGTTGTGATACAGGACGTTGGAGCCGAAATTCGTTACGTAGATGTCGGGATATCCATCGTTGTCGTAATCGCCCACGGCAACTCCCATGCCGTAGCCCACATAACCGACGCCCGCCTGTTCCGTGACATCGGTGAATCTCAGTTTTCCTGTTTCTTTGAGCTCATTCCGAAACAGGCGGTTGCCCGGTTTCAGATTGGCGCCCTGGACGAGATAGACATCCAGATCGCCGTCGTTATCGTAGTCGATCAACGCAACGCCGGATCCCATGATCTCCGGCAGAAAATACTCTCCGGAGGCGCCGGTGAAATGGTGAAAGCTCAGGCCCACTTCGCCGGCTACATCTCGAAACAGCGCGGTTTCGCGTAATGGAGGGTTCGTCCTGGTACATCCAACTGTGAACGCTGCCAGCAGGCAAACAGCAGCTCGGCTGCCGATCACGGCCGCTCCAGGGTTCGCAGATCTTTGTCGATGCTGGCGAGCAGTTTGGATTGCCCAAATGCAATTGCTCCGGTTCGGGCCCGGCGAGCGATTCGTGCGGCTTCGCTCCGATTGCCCGATCTCGCATAAGCGGCTGCCAGGGCATACAGGTAGGCCGGCGTCTGCTCATCTTCGGTGACAACAGCCTTCAAAAAATGGGCGATGGCAGCATCATATTGTTTCCTGTTTGCCAGAATTCGTCCGGCGTGGAAATAAGCGAGTCTGTAATCGGCCTGTCCAGCGATTGCCCGCTCGTATTCGGCGAGAGCCTTCGTCAGATCTCCCTTCTGCTCAAATAAAAACCCAAGGTTATGGTGGGCCTGGGCATGGGTTGGATTAGTCTGGATCGCTTCGCGAAAATTCTTCTCCGCTTCGGCATACTGTCTTCGGCCAAAGAGCAGCACGCCGTAATTGTAATAAGCATCTGCTTGTTTGGGATCGAGGCTGATGGAGGTTTGATAGTGTGCCTCGGCCTTCGCCGGCTGGCCGAGCTTTCCGTAAAGAGAAATGAGATTCACATGTGCCTGAACGAGCTTCGGATCAATCTCAAGTGCTCGCTCATGTTCCGCAACAGCCTCAGCGATATTCCCTGCCCTCTCCAATTCAGCCGCGCGGTGAATATGCGGCAGAGGGCCGGCATTAAGCTCACCAATCTCGCGTCGAAGCGGATCGTCTTCGAGAGGCGAGGCCGTTCTGTTCCGCTCATACGCGCGGAAGTGGATGTCTGATTCCTGCGATCGACTTTCTTTCCGGTAGAGGAGCGCGAGCGCATAATGCGCGGCGCCGTACGCTGGAAATAAATCGCAAGCCTTCCGATAGAAGTCCACTGCCTTTGCACTCTCACCGGTCAACGCGTAGGCGCGGCCCAGACCATAATGGGCGGCCGCGTTGTCCGGTCGAACGCTCACCACTGACCGGTACTCGTTGGCGCTTTCGGCGGGACGATTCTCCGCGAGCAGCGCTTCGGCCAGCCGCACGCGGGCCGGAACGTAATCGGCGTTGGAGCTTAGAGCTTCCCGCAAAGCTTGGATGGCCTCGGTCGATCGACCCTGCGCGGCGCGAACGTTCCCCAGGTAGTATGCCCAGCGAAAGGACCTGGGGTCGAGCATATGGGCACGCTGGTAGCAAGCTGCCGCGGCCTCATACTGTTCGTAGGCGTCCAACAGCATTCCGAGCTTCCCCACAACATTCGCATCCTCCGAGTTGCTTCTGGCTGCAAGGTAAGCGGGCTCAATTCGCAACCTCACGGCAGGGGCGAACTTCGAATTATCGAGTAGAGGCAACTCCGTCAGCGTCGATTTCATACCGGTGCAGGAGGACAAGCATAGGCAGAGCACAATACCGGATAGAAACTTTCGGTCCTGTGAAAGGCTTTTCATTCCGCGGGACCATTTTAGTATGATGGCCCTAACTCAAAGTTAAAGCAATGCATCCACCGCGAAAAACATCTCTCAACCGCCGTCTGTTTCTACAGACTGCTGGTTCCTTAGCTGCAACCCAAGTGACCGGTCGAGCAGCGAAACCGGGCGTGTCGATTATCGTGAATCCCAAGGACCCGGTTGCAGCCGCCGCGCCCGGTAAGTGGGGGGTGGGCGAACTCGAGCGCGCCTTGGCGAAAGCGGGTGTTACCGTGCAAAGGTGCGAGCGAGTCGCCGATGCAGGACCGGGTAACCAATGCATCGTCGCCGGCGGCTCAACCTCTCCGGATATCAAAAACATTCTCAAGCTGGCGGGGGTGACGGTATCGGAAGCGCCGGAAGCACTCGCGCTGGTGCCTGGCAAGGCCGCCGGGAGGCCGGTGCTGCTAGCATGCGGATACGACACTCGGGCTCTGGTTTTCGCGTTGCTGGACGTGGTGGACCGCGTGCAGAACAGCGCCGATGCGAACGCGGCGCTCTCCGTCCAAAAGCCGGTGATTGAACGTCCTGGAAATGCCATCCGCAGCGTCACCAGACTGTTCAGCAGCGACGTGGAGGATAAACCCTGGTTCAACGATCGCGAGATGTGGCCGCAGTATCTGACCATGCTGGCCACAAACCGGTTTAACCGGTTTAACCTGGCTCTCGGCATTGGCTACGATTTCATCCGCAACGTTACCGACGGTTATTTTCTCTTCACCTATCCGTTTCTGCTCGCTGTGCCCGGTTACAACGTACGCGTTCCTCAATTGCCGGATGCAGAACGCGATCAGAATCTCAAGATGCTGCAGTTCATATCCGAGCAGACTGTTGCCCGCGGTATGCAATTCCAACTGGGTTTATGGATGCATGGCTATGAATGGATCGACAGTCCCAAGCCGAACTACACGATCCAAGGCCTGACGCGCGAAACCCATGGTCCATATTGCCGTGACGCCGTCCGCGCGCTGCTGAAAGCGTGTCCGGCCATCAGCGGAATCACGTTCCGGATTCACGGCGAAAGCGGAGTGGAAGAAGGAAGCTACGACTTCTGGAAAACCGTCTTTGACGGCGTGGCAACTTGCGGCCGCAAAGTGGAGATCGATATGCACGCCAAGGGCATGGACGAAACCATGTTGAATCTGGCGGTCGCAACCAAGCAGCCTGTGAAGGTCTCGCCCAAGTACTGGGCCGAGCATATGGGCATGCCCTACCATCAGGCCGATATTCGCGCGCTGGAGCAGCCTCGCGAGGGACGCGCAGCCACAGGCCTCATGAAATTCAGCGCCGGTTCCCGCAGCTTTCTCCGCTATGGTTATGGAGATTTGCTGCGCGAGGATCGTCCCTGGGGCATCATCTATCGCATTTGGCCGGGCACGCAACGCCTGCTCTTATGGGCGGACCCGCTCACCGCAGCGGCGCATGCCAGGGCGTTCACCTTTTGCGGCAGCAACGGAGTCGAGATCATGGAGCCGCTGTCGTTCAAAGGCCGGCGCGGGTCGGGGATTGCCGGCGATCGTTGTGCGTATGCGGATGCATCCCTCAAGCCGCGCTGGGATTGGGAAAAGTATGTCTACAGCCATCGCGTTTGGGGACGGCTGCTCTACAATCCCGATGCCGAGCCGGAAGTATGGCAGCGATACTTGCGCAAACAGTTCGGCCCCGGGGCGCCTGGAATCGAAACCGCATTGTCTAATGCCAGCCGAATCCTGCCCATCGTTACTACCGCTCATGGCACGTCCGCCGGAAACAATACCTATTGGCCGGAAGTGTATCTGAACCAGTCCATCGTCGACCCCGATCATCCGGGGCCGTACAGCGACACACCGGCACCCAAAGTGTTCGGCAACGTCAGCCCTCTCGACCCGCAACTGTTTTACCGGATCAACGACTTCGTGGATGACCTGCTCAAAGGAGAATGCAACGGGAAATATTCGCCCATCGAAGTCGCACAATGGATTGAAGACTACTCCATCCAGGCGCAGAAAGGGATGGCGCAGGCGGAAGCTTTGGTTACCGCCAAGAACCGGCCCGAGTACCGCCGGATCCACGAGGATGTGGCGATTCAAGCCGGGTTAGGGCGGTTTTTTGGAGCGAAGTTCCGGAGCGGCGCGCTTTATCGGATCTATGAACGCACCGGCGATCGCACCGCTCTGGATGAATCTCTGAAGGCCTATCGGGCAGCGAGACAATCCTGGGCAGAATTAGCCAATCGTGCAAAGAACGTCTACCAATCCGATATCACGGTGGGAGAACACAGGCAGCTCCGCGGCCACTGGATGGACAGGCTGCCAGCGATTGATGCCGACATCGAGTTGATGGCGAAACAGGCCAGTGAGGTAAAGGGGGATGTGTCGCCGCAGCGGGCGCAAGCACCCATCCAGGTCATACTCGGACGGCCCAAGCACGCCTCTCTCGCTTGCGATCATCGGCCGGCAACCAGGTTTCGTCCCGGGCAGCCGCTCGACATTCGACTGTCCGTTGAAAAAGGATCGAAGCCCGTCTCCGCTCGCCTATACTATCGCCACGTCACTCAGGCCGAACGCTACGAGTCGATTGAGATGAAGAGCAGCGAAGGCCATTACGGCGCGACGATTCCAGCCGCATACACCGATTCACCTTATCCGCTGGAATATTATTTCAAAGTGAAACAAGGGCCGGAGTCAGCCCTGCTCTATCCGGGATTCACGGCAGAGTTGACGAACCAACCATATTTCATCGTCCGCCGGGCCTGAGCCGGTATCAGGTTGTTTTCCTCTTCCAGTACTCCATGGTCGGGCCGGTATAGACGCCTTGACCTACGATGGCACGCTTACACACATCCGCAATTTCCCCCGCCGTCATCGGCTTGAAGTTCTGAACCGTGCGGACATTGTCCTCCATCTGGCCTTGCGTGCCGCTTCCACATACCGCAACATGGACCGGTTGACTCAGCGTATAACGCAGACACTCGGTGGGACTAAGCGATCGCAGAAGAAACGCTTTGCAGAATACCTTGATAGCCTGAACTCCGATTCCCATTTCGGCGGCGATCGGCAAGGCCGTTTTTTCAAAACTAAGATAGGCGTGATCGGCGGCATGCACCGGCATCAGCACCGTGTCCCATTTGGGATAAGCCTTCAGCAACGCCGCGTGCACTTCCGGATCGTAGTGTCCGGTGAAGCCGATGAAGCGGCACTTACCGGCCTGCTTGGCCGCCTCGAATGCTTCCCTGCGCCGCCCGGACTCAGGATGCGATCGATCTCGCCTTTGTTCTGGACACCGTGCATCTGCCAAAGGTCCAGGTGGTCCGTCTTCAGCCGCTTCAGTGACGAATTCAACTCGTCTTCGGCCTCTTTGCGGGTTCGCTTGCCGCACTTGGTTGTCAGAAAGACGTTCTTTCGCACCTCAGACAAACCGATGCCGTAAGCTTCCTCCGACTTCCCGTCCCAATAGCTATGGGCGCAATCGAAGTAATTCACGCCCATTTCATAAACGCGGCGAACGTGAGCTGCTGCAGAGGGAATGTCGGGGAACAGATCCATCCGCGCTCCACCCTGTGCGATGGGAGTTACTTTCACTCCTGTTTTGCCAAACTCTTTAAGAGGCAGGCCGCCGGCCTTTGGCTTGGGAGGCTTCGCATACGCTCCGGTAATTCCCACGCCTGCAAAGGCCGCGCCTACAAATACTCTACGTCTCATCCCGATCTCCTTTGTTGCGTCCCCATTCTATCCGTTGCCGTTATACTCTGTCCCAGCCATCGTTGAGCGCCAGCCGCCGTCTGCAAAACGGACTTTCTTTCACCGCCAACTACACCTGGTCGAGAGCGCTCGATTCCAGCTCCGGCACACCGCAGAACGCGTACGACGCGCGGCCCGACTATGGATTATCATCGGTACATCGCAAACACCTGTTGAATGTAAACTACATTTACGAGCTGCCCTTCTTCCGTCGAAGTGACAGCCGCGTGCTCCGTACCGCGCTCGGGGGGTGGGAGATTGCGGGTGTCACCCTAGCCCAGAGTGGAGCCCCGAATAGCGCAACCGTTCCGGTGGACGTGGCTCGCATCGGCGCGGGATCCACGCGAAGTTCGGTGGTGGGTAATCCGAATCTGTCAGCCGGCGAGAGAACGCTTTCCCGTTGGTTCAATACCGAGGCTTTTCTGCCCGCCGAAAAGATGATACAAGGCGTTTTCGGCAACAGCGGCCGAAATATTCTGATCGGACCAGGTTTCAGCCAATGGGATGTTTCCCTGTTGAAGAACTTTCGTTTCGCCGAAAGAGCGAATGTACAATTCCGCACGGAAAGCTTCAACGTTCTGAATCACGCGTCATTCACCGGCATCAACACGTCGATTCGGTTTGATGCCGCCGGAAAACCCGCACAGAATTATGGCGCGGTCACCGGCGCCGGTCCTGGCCGAGTGCTCGAATTGGATTGAAGCTGCTGTTCTGAAGGTTCCTTGCATTCCCGGAACAATGGTTATACGATTGCACAAACTCGCATCCCCGGAGCTGCCATATTGCTTAGAAATGCTGCATTGTTCACTACCCTCTCGTTCTTTCTCTACGCTCAGATCCAGACAGCCCGTGTTGCCGGGACGGTGTTTGATCCCAATCGCGCTGTAGTGCCGGGAGCATCCGCTATGCTGACGAATCGCGAAACAAACACCTCGCAAAAAGTCACCTCTGACGCTGGCGGCAATTACGTGCTGCCGAGCGTGAACCCCGGGCTATACGACATGACGATCAGTGCTCCGGGGTTTAAGACCTTAACCAGACGCGCGATTGAAGTACAAGTCGGAAAGGATCTGCAACTGGACTTGGAGCTCGCCATCGGCGAAACCACGACAGTGGTGGAAGTCACGGCCGAAGTGCCGCTGCTCAATTCAGAATCCGGAGCAGTCTCGCACGTGATGACAAACCAGCAGATCGTGGACCTCCCGCTGAACGGCAGAGGATTCAACGAACTGGCGCGGCTGACCCCGGGAGTGGTTCTTCTCCCCGGGACTGGTAACGTTACCCGCATCCGGCCCGAGTTTTTCAATGGCACGACCATTAGCGGTGTTCGCGGCCGCCAAGTCTCGTATTACCTCGATGGAACCGATACCAGCGAGCAGCATCAGGGCGGCAGTTGGATCCAGACCTCGATCGACGCGCTTCAGGAGTTCAGCGTACAGCAGAACGCTTATTCGGCGGAATACGGCCGGTCCGGCAGCTTCTTCAACGCCACCACCAAGTCGGGGACCAACCGCATTCGAGGCACTCTATATGAGTTCCTCCGCAACGAGAAGCTGGACTCCCGTAACTTCTTCTCCTCAAACGCGACCTGCTGAAGCGCAATCAGTTTGGCGCCTCCGTGGGCGGTCCCGTCTACGTTCCCAAGCTTTACGATGGCCGCAACCGATCGTTCTTCTTCTTCAACTACGAAGGGATGCGCGAACGGCAGGGAAATACAATATCCCGCGTCAGTCCAACCGCCGCCATGCTGCACGGCGACTTCAGCGCTCTCTCAAATACAATTTACGATCCCCTCACTACCGCACCGAATCCTTCTGGAGGATCGGCAACTCGAACGGCATTCCTGGGCAATCGCATTCCGCCCAACCGGCTCAGCCCCCAGGCGGCATTCTTCAACTCTTTCATCCCGACTGTGGCCTCGCCAGGAGGCGTCTTCGTCTTCAATCCCTCCACGCTGCTCGACGAGGATCAGTACACCACGCGTTACGACCAGACGCTGACGGACAACCACAAAGTTTTCTTCCGGTACAGTCTTAACAACAACCGCTTGGGTGAACCCGGTAACTCGCCGCTGCTGGGCATTGCGAATTCGAAGACGCGAGGCCAGAATTACACGCTGAGCCTCTCCAGCACGCTAACGCCGAATCTCATAAACGCATTCCGATTCAACCTGCTTTATGGGCTCATCAACCTGAACGCCTATCTGACGGGACGCGACTTCAACAAAGAGGCCGGAATCCGGGGCTTCGATGAGTTGAAGCGTTCCTTCGACATCGGATCGTTCCCCGACTTCACCTGGTCCGGATACGCCGGCATTGCGGGCTCCACGTTCGATCAGCGTCCCAAGACACAAGACCGGTTCACCCGTGAGTTCACCGACGACATGACATGGATCCGCGGCAAGCACGTGGTGAAGTTCGGCGCGAAATTCCGAACCTACCAGTGGCTGGGTACCGACAGCAAAACATACATGGGCCAATGGAGCTTCAACGGCCAGAACACGGAAAACCCAACATCGCCGACGCGTACAGGCGACCCGTTTGCCGATTGGGTTCTGGGCCTTCCGTCGAGCGGCGCGCGCGGTTATCCCTCCGATACCTTCGGCGGCAGTTACAATGCGTGGAGCGTTTACTTGCAGGATGATTACAAGTTGTCGAGCCGCCTCACTTTGAACCTGGGACTACGCTATGAATACACTCCTTGGGCGACCGCTTATCGTGGCCAGACGGGCACATTCGATGGAACCAGCAGCCGACCCATCATTGTCGCGAGCAAAACGAAAAACATCGATCTGAAGGCGCAGCCCGCGGCCGCCACTGTATACGGTTATCTGAAGAACCTCATTCAGACCAGTTCCGAGGCGGGCCTGCCTTACTCAATTACATATCCCGACAAGCGGCAGTGGGCTCCCCGCTTCGGTTTCGCGTGGCGCCCGCTGGGCGAAAGCACGGTACTGCGCGGTGGATACGGAATCTTCTACGAAGGCGAATACACCGACGGCCGTGTGAATCTCAATATGCCGCCCTTCAATCTCGGCGATAGCAATCTCAACGACCGGGGTGCTATCCCGAACCGCACACTGGCGGACTTCTACCTCGGCGCTCCGCTCGGATCGCCTAACACCGTGGTCACCATTGGGCCCGAATACACGCACATGAAGATGGGTTACGACCAGCACTGGAATTTTGGAATCCAGCAGCAGATTGCGAAAACCATCCTGTTCGACATTGAGTATATCGGGAACAAGGGCTCGAATATTCAGGGCAACGATGCCT
The DNA here is from genome assembly GCA_038200305.1 of Bryobacterales bacterium. Taxonomy (GTDB): domain Bacteria; phylum Acidobacteriota; class Terriglobia; order Bryobacterales; family Bryobacteraceae; genus JANXXV01. The sequence continues at coordinate 2,709 of JBBPYD010000189.1, read as the reverse complement.
TCAACATTCCGGAACCGGGACCTGGAGGCGTGCAGGCGCGCCGTCCATTCCCGCGATTCAACGGATTCGGATACATCTCGAGCGATGTCTCCACCACCTACCATTCGCTGCAGACGAAGTTCGAAAAACGGCTCTCTTCGGGATTCTGGTTCCTCACCTCTTACACATTCTCCAAGAGCCTCTGGGTGACGAGCACGCCCGCCGCTGGAGGACGCTACCGCTTTGAGAAAGGGCCGTCCGAGTACCACGTGCCGCACAGTTTCTCGAATAGCTTCGGCTATGAACTTCCCTTCGGCCATGGCAAACCGCTGCTCAGCTCGGGCGGCAAGCTGCTGAATGGGATTGCAGGTGGCTGGCAGATGCAGGGCATCTTTATCTTACGCAGCGGAGTTCCGTTTACGGTAACCATGTCGCGTGACGTCGCCAATACGGGCGTGGGCGGACAGAGGCCGAACCGCATTGCATCGGGAAAGCTCGACAACCCGACTCTCGAGCGCTGGTTCGACACCAGCGCCTTCGTCGCGGCTCCAAACTTCGTGTACGGCAACTCCGGCCTGCGCATCCTCTCGCCCGACATTCTACGAACCATCGATTTTTCGATGTTTAAGAGCTTCCAGATCCGCGAGCAATCACGGCTTCAGCTCCGCTGGGAAGTTTTCAATCTGCCGAACACGCCGAGCTTCGCTGCCCCGAACGCAACACTGGACACCGGTACGGTGGGGCGCGTCACATCCACGGCAACGGCTCCGCGCCAGATTCAGGTGGCGCTCAAATATTATTTCTGACGACGATGAAGCCTTTCCTTCTTGCCACATTTGCTAGCACCCTGTGCGCACTCGCCCAGGACACCGCGACCATCCAGGTTGACGCGGCTTCCCCGCTCGGGACACTGAAGCCCGTCTGGGCCTTTTTCGGATACGACGAGCCCAACTATACGTACATGAAAGACGGCAAAAAGCTGCTGACTGAACTACAGGGTCTGAGTCCGGTTCCCGTGTACGTAAGGGCTCACAGCCTGCTGGTCAGCGGCGACGCGAAACCATCGCTCAAATGGGGTTCGACCAACGCCTACACCGAGGACGCCAGCGGCAAGCCCGTATACAACTGGACCATTGTCGACCGCATCATCGATACGTACCTCGAGCGCAAAATGAAGCCGCTTGTCGAAATCGGGTTTATGCCCGAAGCGCTCTCGACCAAGCCGCAGCCCTACCGGCACGATTGGGATCCGTCGCAGCCCTATAAGTCGATCTTCACCGGATGGGCCTATCCCCCGAAAGACTACGACAAGTGGGCCGCGCTCGTCGAAGCGTGGGTAAAACACAGCGTTGACAAGTACGGCAAGGCTGAAGTGGAGACTTGGTGGTGGGAAGTTTGGAATGAACCGAACATTGGCTACTGGCAGGGAACGCCGCAGGAGTATCACAAGCTGTATGACTACGCAGTCATCGCGGCAAAAAAGGTGCTGCCCTCGATTCGCATGGGAGGGCCCACCAGCACGGGTCCCGGCAGTGAGAACGCCGCCAGGTTTCTGCGCGATTTCCTGGAACATGTAGTGCGCGGAAAGAACTACAAGACGGGCCAGACCGGCACGCCCATCGACTACATCACTTTCCACGCGAAGGGACGACCGTCGGTGGTGCAAGGCCATGTCCGTATGGGCAGTGAATTCCAGATGCGCGATGTCGACCGCGGTTTTGAGATTGTGGCGTCGTTCCCCGAGCTGAAGAAGCTACCAATCATCATCGGCGAGTCCGACCCGGAAGGCTGCGCCGCTTGTTCGGTCCGCTACAACCCTCAGAACAATTACCGGAACGGGACCATGTACCCCAGCTACACGGCCGCTACTTTCGCGCGCAAGTACGACCTTGCGGCAAAGCACGGGATCAACTTTGAAGGCGCGGTCACGTGGGCCTTCGAGTTTGAAGATCAGCCGTGGTTCGAGGGCTTCCGCGATCTGGCAACCAACGGTGTCGACAAGCCCGTAACGGGCGTGTTCCGCATGTTCGGCATGATGGGCGAGCAGCGCATCCAGGCCCAAAGCGACCGCGCCGTATCAACCGATGACCTGCTCAAATCGGGTGTCAAAGCCGGAGCCGACATTAACGGATTTGCCGCGAAGTCGGCGCGTTCGGTCGACGTCATTGTATGGAATTATCACGACGACGACGTTGAGGTGCCAGACACGAAGGTTACGGTTCCTGTGACCGGCTTACCGTCCGGAGCCAAGCGTGTCCTGATCCGGCACTACCGCGTCGATCGCGACCACAGCAACTCCTATGCAGTCTGGAAGGCCATGGGCTCACCTCAGAAGCCTTCTCCGGAGCAGTACGCAAAACTGGAACGCTCCGGGCAGCTCGAACTGCTCACCTCCCCGGAATGGGCGCCTGTAGTGGATGGCACAGTTCAGGTGTCGTTCACGCTGCCGCGCCAAGGCGTGTCGCTGATTCAGTTCGGCTGGTAGGGCTACCTTCACGGACGAAAAAACACGTAACAGAGCGCAGCCCCCACCACCGTCATCGACATTCCCCATGCCAGCATCTGATTGAACAGCTTGCGCGGGCTCTGGTGCAAACTCAGGGCTGGCGCAATTTTGGCCAATATCGCCTGTTCGGTTCCGGGCCGTTCTGATTAGGCCGCCAGCGCCGCCCACCAGATTTCGGACAGCGTCGCCTTACGCCGTTTTCCCAACTTGCCGATCTTGAACTG
>JBBPYD010000188.1:0-64768 GCA_038200305.1 Bryobacterales bacterium | reverse complement strand
TACTTTACCACTCATACATCCGCTTGAGTTCCTCGGTTGTCGGGCGATTCTTGTCCAGATGCACCTCAATGGCCTCTGTCACGAGTTCCAACATCGTAATCCCTTTCGCTTGAGCGGTCTTTTTGATGCGGTCCCGAAGCTTGACCGGCAGATGAAAGGTCACCGGCGTGGTCGCCTCTTTCGAGCGTCTGGTTTGTACGGCGCGTTCGGCAGGAAGGCGCTCTGCAGCCGGTTGGGCGGAAGTTCCAGAGGAGCTCTCAGGCTGAGCCGGGCCAAGTATTTTCTCCTCAAGCGCCGCATTCACCTGCTGAACAGGCTGGACCAGAGACGGTTTGCGCAGGTTTGCTAAGACACTGCCGCGGTTGTCGCTAGACATGTGATCACCTCTTTTGTAAGTTGTCTTACCTCATCGGCCGCTGGGGATTTCGGGGCATAGCTCAAAATCGTCTGCCCAGTGGCGGAACTCTCGGCAAATGCGGACCGGCCGACGATTTCGGTTTCCATGATGCGGATAGGCAATCCGTCGGCCTGAAAGAACTCCAGCGCCGATTGCCGTGCGTCCCGGCCTAACCTATTGTTTCCGCTGAGCCTTCTGTTGATCAGAAGCCAGACCCGCAGATCCGGTTTATATAGCACTGTGTCCTGCAATAGCGGCAGCATAGTGATTGCGGCCTGATAATCCACCGGACTCGGCTGCACCGGTATCAGAATCACGGCCGCGGCCAGCATTGCCGAACGGGTGATGTCGTCCGATTTCGAACGATGAGCGCCGCCCGGCGGGCAATCCACCAGGATCAAATCGTAATCGGATCTTGCGGCGAGAGCGGGAAGATCCTTGTGCAGGGTATTGGTGGGCATGGAAACCACCTCGAAACCGAGTTGATTCTCCTCCCCGCCATTATTCCGCCACGCCATGGCGCTGGCCTGAAGATCGGAATCGACCACCAGGACCTTATAACCGGCTTCCACCAAGCCGCCGGCGAGGTTCATGCAGGTGGTCGTCTTCCCCGCCCCGCCTTTCTGGTTTGCGACTGTTATTATGATTGCCACTCGTCCAAGCGATCTTACAGCTTACAAGGTTAGTTGTCAATCATAAAGGAGCGCGTACTTACATTCACTCGTACGCTTGTAACCTTGTACCTACGCGTGTACATGTATATTCCGCTTGCTCACTCAAAGACTCTGGCCCAGAACAGACTGATTGTCTGCTCCGCTTGGCAAATACAACGCTTGTACACTTGTAAACGTGTAGCCGCTTGGCCACCCACTCCTATTCAGAACAGATCGATTTGCCGGCTTCGTTTGCAAAAACTTTCAAAAGTGGGGAGGGGAAGTGAGCGTTCAATATCGGCGCATACGCCGATTTTACTCAGATCTTCCGCGGCTTGGCTGGAGAGCCGGGGGAACGATTGCCTCAAGTGTTCTATCTTCGCCTTCAAAAACGCCTGGTATTCGGTCTTCTTAAGGCCCGTCTCGATATGTTCGGTGACCTTCCGGCGGCAGAACTCTTTGTAGTCTCCCTCGAGCTTTAGATTCTCGTAATACTCGATATCCTGGGTCCGCTCGGCCTCTTGCCGGCGCAGACGCTTGGCCGATGTCTCAAACGTGTCGGGCGGGAGTATGTTTTCTCTCAATAAATACGTGTAAAAGCCGGGAGGGTTCTGAATACCGCTCTTCGGCTTCGCAATCATCCAGTCGCCATACTCGAGCTGATCGAGTACCGGACGGCCTTCGGGCAAGGATTGCAGTAGACGCCGGGCTTGCGCCTCCTTCAGCCCGCGTTCTTTTAGGGCTTCCATCAGGGAAGGGAACTTGGCTGGCTCGATACTCTCGATACCAGCACCGGGCGATAAACGAATCTTCTGATCCTGGAAGAATTTCTCGCCGTGGTCGGCCACGATCTTGTAGTCGTGGCCATCGCTGGTCAATTCAATCTTCCAGGACGCAAGATATTTATAGAATTGCAACTCCTGCAACGATGGCTCAAGCTGCCGCTTGATCTCCGACAGGTGCCGCTGCCGAGTAATGTCCAGGATCGCGCAGAGATCGTCGTAGCGCTTCTCAAATCGCCCTTCCGTGCGGGATGCATAGAGCCATACCTGCAGTAGTGGCACCAGCGCCTTGGCGATGTTATTTTTTAGCTTCCGGTAGGTTTCCAGGTCCACCGGCATCAGGTAGTTGTTGTTGATGTTTTCGAGCTGCCATTCCGACAGCCACACGTAATTGCGATCAGCCACCGATCCATCCGGCATCTGCATTCCGAAGGAGGCTACGCGGTCGAATACGTGGAAGGTATCCGTAGCCCACGATTTCCGCTTTGCGAAGTAGACGACACCCTTTGAGCTGATGCCGGTCAGCGTCATGCGCTGCAGCCAGTCGAAAACATCCTGGTAGTTGTTGCCCGCATCCTTCACTCCCAATATCTTGAGCAGTTCGGTGGAGGTGAAGCCAATAGGATTGACAACGCGCCCTTCCTGCTGGCGAATATCGTTGACGATCTTCTGGAAAGCCAGATACTTGTCCTGATCCGCCGTGATAGGCAGCCCGTATTTAGCGGAAGGGAGAATGGTCGCTTCTGCTTCCACCACTTTTCCATTCACTTCCCGTTTGAAGTGAATGGTCTTCTCCCGAACTTCAATCTTTCCACGGGATTTGGATGGCGTGAAAAATCCCAGGGTGCTGAGATTCTTCTCAACCTTGACGAACTTCCCGGCTTTCTGGAGATTGCCGTCGGCAATTTCCGGCTGCGCTAACTCCTTTGCTTTCGGCATGTTCCTCCCTGGAAAGATCCCCAATTCTGTCACAAAGAATCATGGTTCGCAATAACAAACAACACTGTTGTTTGTCTAAGAAGTCTAAAGAATGTCTAAAGATGTCAGAGAAATTGTAAGCCGTTGAAAGCGAGCAACTTAGATCCATTTTTGTTGTATTGAAGTACGGTGAAACTGGTATTGAAGTACGGTGAAATTTGTTTTGTAGTTCGGTGTTTCTTGTACTGCGGTACGGCGATCTTGTATTGAGGTACGGATGTTTATAGGATGTCCCCTGGGCAGCTCCCTTGTATTGAAGTACGGTCCCCCGATCAGGGCCCATTTGTATTGGAGTACGGTCGGCCCCGAGGCTTATTTGTATTGAAGTACGGAGCCGGAGCCTCGAATAGCACTCTCGGCGGGATGAAACAGCGCCATCGAATAGAAGGAAATCATCTGGGTGGCCGGGCTTCTTGTATTGAGGTACGGTCATGGGTTTGATAAACGCTCGCACTTGTACTGAGGTACGGAGCCGCGAGGCTTGAGGTCCGGGCCGAAGCTCCCAGTGTACATATCTTAGGACTGAGCGTACATTTGAATTATGAAGCTTACTGCAACCGAATTCCGCAAAAGACTCTTTCCTTTGCTGGAGCGGGTTGCTTCGGGCGAGATGATTGAAGTAGTCTACAAAGGCACTGTGGTCAAAATCACTCCCGGTCAGTCTTCCTCCAAGCTGGCGCGGTTGAAGCGGCAGCATGCTTTGCTATGCGATCCAGATTCCATTGTTGAGAGCGATAGGGAACTGATGACGGAGATGGAATCCGAGTGGAAGAAAGACTGGGATAAATTGTGAGTGCCTATCTCGACACTCACGTTGCTATTTGGCTATATGATGGCTTGGCCGAAAAGCTTTCCCCCTCGGCAAAGAAGCAGATCGACGGCAATGATCTCTTGATCTCGCCCATGGTGCTGTTAGAATTCCAATACTTATATGATCGGAAGCGGGTCGGAATCGAACCGGTTTGATTGTACAACTATCTGAACGCGGCCTTAGGGATTAATCTGTGTGGCTTTTCATTTCCTGCGGTTGCGATGGAAGCCCTCTCCATTGGCTGGACAAATGATCCATTTGACCGGCTCATTGTCGCTCAGGCACAGGCGAATCACGAAGCCATACTGATTACCGCGGATAGAACGATCCGGAAGAGCTATTGCAGAGCTGTCTGGTAACAGCTGGCGAGCCGGTCACTTGAAACCGCATTTTAAGGGGGAGCGGCCCTCCGCTCCCCCCTTAAAGCCGCTTAGAAATTCAGCCGCAAGCCCATGGTGATGACGCGGGGGCCGTTGGCCGCGGACTGCGGCCTGCCGAAGTTGGCGTTGCCGACCGTTCCGTTGATGTTGCCGAAGTTCGTGCGGTTAAACAGATTGAACACGTCGGCCCGGTACTGCAGCCGTATGCGCTCCGCGTCGCCGCCCCGCCAGAGGCCAAACTGCTTCACGACCGACAGATTTTCGGTGAAGATCGGGGGATTCCGGAAATCGTTGTAGTAGGTGGACGCGCTGCCGAATTCGTAGGTGCCGGGGACGGAGAATGCGCCGGCGTTGAAGTAACGAATGTTCGGATTGTTAGGGTCGAGCGTGGTGCGATCAACTCCGGTTTGAATCGGCACACCGTTGACACGGTTCGCCTTCCGGAAGCCGGTAAACAGGACTCCGTTGCCTAGCGTGTTTGACGAGTTGACCTGGATCAAATTGCCGGTGTAATAGCGTTGCGCGGCGGAGAGAGTCCAGTTGGCGACCGCAAGATTGAGCAGCCGGTTATCCGTACTCAGAAACTTTTTGCCGCGGCCAAACGGAAGGTCGAAGCTGTTCAAAAGGTTGAATACATGCGGCTGATCAAACGGCAGGTACGATTTCATGTCGTTGAGATTGTAGTTATCCTGCGGAGCCGGTTGGCTGAAGATCTGGCGGAATGTATTCGCCGAGAGAGACTTCGACCACGTGTATGCGGCCAGCAACTGCCAGTAGCCAAATCGCCGCTCGACCTTGGTTTGCAGTGAATCGTACCAGATCTTGCCATCCCCGCTGTTCCGCGAAAACACGCTGAGGAACTGCGGATACGGGCGCAACGACTGGGCCAGGGTGCCGGTGAAATCCGGATACGGCTTTTTGTAACCCGCCGAGACCACCGCCGGATCGGTAATGTTTTTCTGAAGAAGAGAACCGAGCGAAAGATAGGAAGGATTCACCTGGTTCAGGTCCACTGTGGAATTCAGGCCATTCCCGCGATTGCCGACGTAGGCAGCTTCTATGAGGAAGTTCTTAACCTGTTGTTGGACGGTGAAACTGAACGTATTGATGCGAGGCGCCTTGCCGAAATTGGGGCCCATGTAATCCACGCCGAGTCCATTGGCGTAGCTGGGATCGAGAAACGGCGGGGCCTGGAAGCCGGGCGGGCTGGGAACGCTACCCGTAGCGTCCCACTGGAAGGCAGGATTGACACCATCGGACACTACTTGCTTCGATCCGCTGAAGCCGAGGGTACAACCGCAACCACCATTGCCCAGAGTCTGGTAGTAAATACCCCAGCCGCCGCGAAGGACTGTTTTTGAGAATAGTTGGTAGGCAAACCCAAGGCGCGGGCCAACATCGGAGAAATCGGTGCCCCAGAAGCGGGTTTGGCCTGTGCGGCCGGGACCGCTGCCGGGAAAGATGAGAGCACCGGGAAAATTGTTAGCTTTCGGATTCGGTTTGTTGAGATCCACTGAAGAATACTGGTTGTTCGAGTTGTACCAACCGATGGGAACCTCATAACGGAAGCCGAGATTCAAGGTCAACCGAGAAGTAATCTTCCAGTTGTCCTGTACATAACCGGCGTAATACTGATAACGGATTTGCCCCACAGGCACGGGGGTGGCCGCGATGTTGGCGTTGTCGGGATCACCGAGCAGGAAACTGGCGAACGAATACCCGGTGGTGGCCAGGCGTGCCGGATCGGCTGTTTGCGCACGCGAGAAAACATACTGGCCGTTGGTGCCCGCCATATCCGGGGGAGCGGAGAATGTACGCAACCGGCGGGCGTCCCATCCAAGCTTGAATTCGTGCTTGCCCTTTACGATGCTCAATCCCTGGTTCACTTCGATGGTCCAATTGAACTGCGTGCCGTTGTTCACCTTGCCTTGTTGCATTCCCCATGCGCTAAGTAGGTCTACTCCTTGCCCGCCCCCGGTCCCCAAATTGCCGGCGGCTGTGCCAAAGTTGATGCGCGGCGTCACATCGGAATCGCCAGTGAGGCCCGTAAATCCAACCTTGGAGGCGAAGCCTGTCTGGTCCGGAACAAACCATATCTGTTGCTGCCGTGTGAATCCGACCGTGGTGTGCAACAGAGTGGTCGGCGAGAACATAAAATCGTGGTTCCAACGGTAATTCTGCGGTTTCTGGTATTGAACTCCGAGACCGCCTCCCAAAGGACCCGGAAGGTCAGTGGTGGCATAAGTGGCTTGGCTATCCAGGCTCTGATAATAAGAAAGCCGGTTACGTTCGGAGAACTGATGATCGAACTTGAGACTCCAGACGGTTTGATCGATCTGATTCAAGTTCAGGAACTGATAGTTCGACGTGGTTCCCGGAAAGGTGGTATCGGGAATAAACGGAAGAATGTTGGTTGAGATCTTACTCCAGCGGCTCTTCGGGATGATGTTACCGGCGAACGGCGTCCGCGTTGCGGCAGTCCCGACGCCAACCGTTGTATCCGGATCGAAGATGGGCTGCGCAAGTTGACTGAAGTTGCCTTGTTTCATCAGCGAAGTGGGCACGGTGCTCACGATTGAACTGATGGTGGCGGGGCGAATGTCCTTGTCGATGGTGAAATACCAGAAAGTTTTGTTGCGCCCATCGTACACGTGCGGGATGTAGACGGGACCTCCCATGGACCCGCCAGCCTCGTTGTAACGCTCTTTCGGGCGGAAGCCGGGAGGATTTCTGGTATTGGAGTTGTTCGCCCATCCGGCGGCATCCCAAATGTCGCGGCGCATGTTGAGGAAGGCGCCGCCGTGAATGTCGTTCACGCCGGATTTAGTGAGAAAGATTTCCACTCCGCCGCCGAAGCGCCCATATTCTGCGGCGTAACTTCCGGTCACCAGTTTGAACTCGCCGAACTGTTCGGCGGAGGGGAAATTGAATACCACGCCGCCGGATTCGGGGATGGTCTGGCTGGCGCCGTCAATGAGGACTTCCTTGCCGCGTCCAATGGAGCCGGAGATGCTCTGTTCGCTGCCGGCGTTGACTCCGGGCATGTAACTGATGAAGGCCTCCGGATTGCGGATACCGCCGGTGAAGATAGGCAGAGTCGACATGAACTTCGGCGAGAAATTCTGGCCGCGCTCACTGGTGGTCGGTTCCAGTAAGGGAGCTTCGGCGCGGACTTCCACAGTCTGTTGCACGTCGCCTACGTCGAGCCTGAGATCCAGTGTTTGGCGCAGGGCGACGCGCATTTCAATGCCGGTGCGCACCAGCTTTTTGAAACCGGGCTTTTCAGCCGTGAGGGAATAGTGTCCAACCTGAAGGCTTGGGAACCCGAAGAGACCGGCCTCGGTGGTGAGGGTTTGCGATTCCTGACCGGTTTCTTCCTGCCTGGCGGTGACTTGGGATCCGGGAACGGCGGCGCCGTTCGGATCGGTTATGGATCCGAATAGAGAACCCGTAGATGTTTGCGCTAACGCCGGCAATGCGGCGAGGAAACTGAGAACGGCAACGATTGAAACTCTTACACTGATGGTATGCACGGAACCCTCCAAAGAACAGTTGTTCGACCGTAAAGATTACGGTCTAGAGACACTTATAGATATTGCCAGTCATTGTAAGCCGGAGGGCTAGGTAAGTCAATTTGAATTGTGAAGCGCAGCCCCGGCTGAACCGGCGTGCCAGGGTATAGCCGCAATCAATCGCCGTATTTCATTTAGCTAACGCCGCGCATCCTTGCCAGGACAGGTGGCACAATTGTACGGTATGAAATTCATCAAGCGTGCCGTTTCAACACTGGTGACTAGTGTAGTGCCTCAAAAATAACACCGTTATCACACTGGCAAGCATCTATACAATCAGAGGTGCTGGGATGCGTGTGGCTCGGCCTGTCGTTATTGAGTCGGAACAAACTTATCAGTTGGAAACAGTGGTCGCGCGCTCGATCCCTTCCCTCACGCCTAGGTGAACGGTCCCGGATCGTCCTGTTGGCGGGGGAGGAAAGCTGGATATCGATATCGCGGCACAACTGTCGATCTCGTCTCAAAAAGCCGCGCGGTGGCGCAATCGCTTTTGCGACGAAGTGCTCTTCCGGATTTCCACCAGGGATTGACACGGCGGAGCGAACACCTGTTGGCTTCCGCCGTTCAGGTCGGTTGAATACAGCGTATTCAGGCCGCTGTGGTACACCGAACCAACGAACTTATCGCCTGCATAAGCAAAGCCAATCGTCCCATTGGAATTAACGCCCACAGGCGGCGTTGTGAACGTAGTGAAATTGATGGTGGTGGCCGGAAGCGAACTGATCGTTAAGACGGACAACAACAACAGCCTGAAACGGGTAGCCACGAATCTCTTTCCTAATACGCAGGTTCGCGTTTACCACGCGATCTACCAAACCAGACAATGGCGGTCATTCCAGCGCCGAACAAAAAAAGGAAGATGGCTCCGGAACCTGCCCAACACCGGTCCCGGGATCAACTTGGCCGCGGCCCGCCAAACTGAGGATGTTGCCCGAGGAATCTGTATCTACTACGGTCAGCCCGCCAGCGGAAGTGAATATGTTGTGCGAAAAATTGCCATTCACATCGGAATTGGTTAGCCCGAGAGCAGCGCCGAATGCGGTTACCCTATTATCTGACTCGCCCTGATCGAATTGCGTGCTTGATACGACAAAAGGCAGAAAGCCGTACCGGCCCCCGCCCGGCGTGAGGCGCGTGCCACCGTTGCTCTCCGCCATGGCATACAATCCTCCGCCGCGATTCAGAAACGAAATAATGTCATTATTTCGAGCGTCGAGAATATTAAGCTCCGATTGCGTAAGGACGCCCCCGAAATCCGACGCCACAACAATGCCGCCATACTTCGTTCCGAGCAGATTAAGTTGTGTATTAAGGTCTGTTGCATCGTGAATCGCGAAACTCACTCCCGGTACGTAGCCGCTAGCTACGATGCCATTCACTCCATTGGTATGACCCTCAGGTGGCGAAACTTTTGATTCCACAAACAGGAATTCGCTAATACCGGCGGCCGCGAATGAGTTGAAGTTTGGATCGAGAATGAACCGGATCGCGGCTTGATTGAATTGCTGGGCGCCAGGGGCGTTATTACCTCCAGCGAAAGCGTGGAAATCCGGGTCGTGGCCAGTGAGGAAGATCGAACCCGCCCAAGTAGTGTTGCTGGTCAGCAGCCGCAATCACGGAATTACGAAACGACCCTAAACCTGCCACCAGCGAACCGGAAACCCCGGTCGCAAACGCTTACCCGAGCTTCCAGAGCCTCCCTGCACCGTCGAAAACAGGCCGGTACCGGTCATCTCCGATGTCCTGCCTCGAAAACCGATCATATCTTTTTATAAATGACGGCCCGCCGCGCATATCAGCACCGATGCACCGAAAAGCACTGTATTGAATATCACCGTACTAAATAGCTTGCACTGAGGACGTTCAATGTGATGAGATGTTTGACCAGTGACATTCTCGCTTACCGGAACTCGTCTGTCCGGCAGTCCTTTGGAGGGAAAACCATGTCGATTCGATTGAAAGCTCTGCTATCCATACTCTGTCTAGTTCTGTTTACAGGATCGCTGTACGCACAAAGCACTTTTGGCACCATCACCGGTCTGGTTGCGGATAGTACCGGGGCGGTTATCCCCAATGCGGTCGTTGTTGCCACGAATACCCAAACCGGCGCTAAAGCACAGACATTATCTTCCAGTACCGGTAATTATGTGATTCCCAGTTTGCAGATTGGTTCGTATGAACTCACAGTTTCGCTTAGCGGGTTCAAAACCTACACCAGGTCGGGCATAAACCTGAGCAGCAATGCCAACGTGCGGGCCGATGTTGCGCTCGAAGTGGGCCAGGCCAGCGAACGCGTACAAGTAACCGCCGAGGCTCCCCCATTGAAGACAGAATCCACGGAAGTATCCACCACCATGGAAAACAAGCTCGTCACCGATATCCCTCTGGCTGTGGCCGGCATTGGTGGCGGCATGCGGAATGCATTCAGCATTATGATGATGATGCCGCAGGTAAAGAGCGGCAACGGCCAGAGCGCCTGGGACGACCTCCAGATTGGCGGCGGCCAGCAACATGACTGGAATGTAAGCGTAGATGGTCTTTCGGTGGAAATGGGCTGGCGGAATCACGTCGGCTATATGAACCGCCTCACGCCGTCGGTCGATTCGGTGGAAGAGTTCCATATTGAAACTGCCGCTTTTAAGGCGGAAAACAGCCGTGCAAGTGGTGGCAATATCAGCATCACAACCAAGTCTGGAACCAATGAACTTCATGGAAGCGGGTTCGACTATTATCAAAGCCAGATTTTCAACGCGAACACGTGGCTGAATAACAAGCTGGGCAGACCAATATCCAAGTTCCATCGTAATGACTTCGGTGCGACCATTGGCGGTCCTGTTTACATTCCGAAACTTTACAACGGGAAGAACCGGACTTACTTCTTCTACTCGTACGAAGGCTATCGTTTCCCGCAAACCGTCGATGCCTCGCAGCAGACTATTCCACTGCCGGCCATGATCAATGGAGACTTCTCCGGGTGGAAGAACGCGAGTGGCGCGGTCATCCCGATTTATGACCCCACCACCACTCGCAGTGATGGAAAGGGTGGCTTTATCCGCGACATTTTTCCTGGAAATATGATTCCAGTAACCCGTTTGAGTCCGCTCTCCAGGGCGCTTGCCGCTTACTATCCAGCGCCCAACGCAGCGGGTCTTGTTCGCAACTATGTGTCCCCAGGCAACCAGCCATCCAAGCGTATTGAGAATGCGAATGTAGTAAAACTCGATCAAAGCTTCGGCATCAAGAATCGTCTTTCCTTTACCTGGACGGGAAACGGCGAGCACATTATTGATGCCTATGATACGAACCCAACAAACCCGCTGAACTGGAGCGGTCTTCCTTATCCGCTATCGGGCCGCAATTATTTCAATGGCGATCAGTATTACGGAAATGTGTTCCGCGTGAACGATACCCATCTGTTCAGCCCGACGGTGATCAATACGCTGACGCTCGGCGCGCATCGGCTCACTCACCCGGAGCATGACATTACGGCTCAACCGGCCGGGCAGAACTGGGGCGATAAGCTCGGTGGGGCGGTCAAAAACAACCCCGGCTACAACACCAGCGTTCCGCCCGTTGGCTTCCGGAATGACAATTACACAGGTTGGGACAGTTCCAAGTTGTGGGATGAATACCACACCGTCTACGGTCTGGATGAAAACGTGACATGGGTCAAAAGTAACCACAGTTTCAAGTTCGGCTACAGTTACCAGTTGATGTTTCTAAATACGAACAATCGAAACAATTCGGCGGGCAGTTTCAATTTTGACCGGCTGAGCACTTCCGCGCCGGCTGACAATAGCGGAAACTCCGGAAGTTCATTTGCGAGTTTCATGTTGGGCGAAGTGTATCAGGGCGGATTTACGATTCCGAGCACGGAGATGTTGCGCTTTCCGTATCATGCCGCGTTCGTGCAGGACGATTGGAAGATTACGCCTCGTCTGACGATGAATATCGGACTGCGCTATGAAGTCGATATGAGCGTTTACGAAAAGCATGACCGGCTCTCACACTTCGATCCGAATCTGGCGAATCCCGCCGCCAACGGAGTCCCGGGAGCCTTGGTGTTTCTCGGGTCCGGATCGGGCCGTAATGGTCAGCGCAATCTGTACAATAATGCATCCGGTTGGGGCCCCCGGCTCGGCTTGGCATACCGGATCTACAAGAACACGGTGATTCGCGCGGGAGCCGGTATCTTCTACGGAACCAATAAGGCTCCCGGATTAAATGGCGCCCAAAACGGCTTCACCAATGCCCCGAACTGGGGGTCGGCGGACCAGGGAATCACCTCCGCCTTCAACTGGAACAATGGCTTCCCTGCGTGGCAGGCGCCCCCCATCCTGAATCCGGGTTTCAACGCAGGCTTCGGTGTGCCATGGTATGGCGCCGGTGAAGCCGGAAGAATTCCCAGCACGGACAGTTGGAACTTTGCGATTTCCCACGCCCTGTCAAACAATTTGGTGCTGGATGCAACCTACACCGGCAGCAAAGGTACGCACCTTGCGTCGGATCGCGTAAACATCATGCAGATTGATCCCCGGTACGCATCCCTGGGCACCTTACTGAATAAGCCCATCGACGATCCAGCCGTGGTAGCGCTGGGATTCAAACCTCCTTTTGCCAATTTCAAGCAATTGCTGGGCAACAATGCAACGCTTGGACAGTCTCTACGGGTATTCCCGCAGTATACGGGTGTCACCACCGGCGGGATGATGAACCATAGCGGAAATTCTACTTACAACGCGGTGATCCTAAAAGCCACCAAGCGCTTTTCCGGTGGTCTTTCGCTGCTGGCCAGCTACACGTGGTCCAAACTGCTGACCGACGCCGATTCCGCGGAGCCGTGGATTGCCGGAGTTGTCGGCAGCGGCAAGGGAGCGGGCTCGGCTCAGAACCAGTACAACCGGGGCAATGAAAAGTCGTACGGTGTCCTCGATCTGCCTCAAATGTTCAAGCTCACTGGCAGCTACGACCTCCCATTCGGCAAAGGAAAGCGATTCCTGACCACCGGGGTTCAAAGCTTTGCGCTCGGCAACTGGAACATCGGCTCGTTCATCGAGTATCAGAGCGGGTTTCCGCTGGGTGTAATAGATGGGGCGTATCAAAACTACCTGTTTGCCGGCACACCACGGCCGAATGTGACAACAAATAATTGGGCCGCCGCCACCAAGGGCGATAGTTTTGATCCGTCGGTGGACAATTTCTTTAATCCATCGGCTTTTCAGCGCCGAACCAATCCCGCGGCGGACCCGTTCGGAAACGCTCCTCGTTTAAATGGCGCCACGCGCTCGTTTCCGACCTTCCGCACCAACGTCGCGCTCACCAAGGGTTTCCCCGTTTGGGAAAGAGTCAAGACGAACCTGAAGCTCGAAGTCTTCGATCTGTTCAATCAAAAGACTTGGGGTCTTCCGCAAGAGGATCTCTCGAACAATCAGTTCGGCGTGATTACAAATGCAAGCGGCAATCGAAGCATGCAAGTGAGCTTAAAAGTAGTCTTTTAACGTCTAACCTTTGGACTTCACCGGTTACACGGGGAGTGGCTCAGTACAATGTATGCCTTATTGCGGATCACTCGAAGTTTGGCCGAACATTCAACTATGAGAGTCGCCTCCAGGGCTGCTATGACGGTGCTTGCCTTGGCTTTGCCCGTGGGCGTCTTGCATGCTCAAACGGCGAATCCGGCCGTGTTTAGTGAACGGATTTTGCCGGTTCTGCAAAAAAATTGCGCCACGTGTCACGCGGCTGCGAATCCTGCCGGTGGATTGAGCGTGGCGAATTTCGAGTCGGTGCTTTCGGGCGGCAAACATGGTCCCGCCATTTCGCCGGGTGATGCGAAAGATTCTCTGCTGGTGCAGTACCTGCGCGGCGAAAAGACTCCAAAGATGCCAATGGGCGGTGCTTTGGGCGACGATGTGGTCGCCTCACTGGTCAAAGCAATCGACCAGATGCAGCCGCTTCCGAAGACGGCAAAAAAACAAGATCCCTACCTCGACTGGCTATTGCGGAAGCCTTCCTCGCCCTCGGTTCCGGCCGTGCAGCAGGCAAGTTGGGTAAAGAATCCTATCGATGCATTCGTCTTGGCCAGGCTGGAAGCGAAAGGACTCAAGCCTGCCCCGGCTGCCTCGAAACGGGCGCTGCTGCGGCGGCTTTATTTTGATCTGATCGGACTGCCTCCAACTCCCAACGAGATTGACGCGTTTGAGAGTGATTCCACACCGGATGCCTATGAGAAGGTCGTAGACAAGCTGCTGAAAGACCCGCGCTATGGCGAAAGATGGGGCCGGCACTGGCTGGATCTCGCCCGTTTTGCGGAGTCGGATGGATTTGCAATTGACGGTGAGCGTCCCACGGCGTGGCGGTATCGGGATTACGTCATCCGTGCGTTCAATCAGGATAAGCCCTACAACACATTCGTGAAGGAACAGCTTGCGGGCGATGAAATGACAGAAGGGGATCGCTCAGAGCATCTGGTTGCGCTCGGTTTCTTGCGAATGGGGACGTGGGAAGCAGACGCGAATTTCAAGACGCAATTGCGGCAGGACGTCCTGAACGAACTGACCGGCACCATAGGACAGGTTTTCCTCGGTTTCACCGTAGGCTGCGCACGCTGCCACGACCATAAGTACGATCCCATCCCGCAACGCGACTTCTACCGGCTGCAAGCTTTTTTTGCACCGATGCGCGTCGAAGATCGCCCGGCTCCGTTCCTCGATTCCGAGCATCCGAAGCTGATGAAGTCGATGATGCGCAAGTATGAGGACGAATCCGATCAGGCAAACGACGCACTGAAGAAGAACGAAGATCAATTGAAGGAGAAGTTCACCGCGGCAAAGCACGTCAAGGCGGATGGCAAAAAGGGTAGCGATTTCATGAAGGCCCTGAAGGATGCCAAGGACCCGGTATTTACCGCCGAGGAACGCGAAAAATGGACGGAAGCCACCAATCTTGCGCGCAAGCTGCGGGAGAGCGTGGCGCGTTACCAGCCGGCCGCGTATTCCGTTTCCGATGTGACGCCGCCCCAGGTCCCAGCCCTGGCAGAGACTTATGTGTTGGCGGGCGGGGAACTGGCGAACAAAACAGACAAAGTGGAACCTGGATTTCTTCAGGCGGTGGTAGGAAAATCGGAACCGGCAAAGATTCCCTTTGCGGGTGGCAGTTCCGGACGCCGGACGGCCTTAGCTGAGTGGATCGCATCGCCAGATAATCCGTTAACCTCGCGCGTGATCGTAAACCGCCTGTGGCAGCATCATTTCGGAGAGGGGATCGTGCAGACGCCGAGCGATTTCGGAATCAACGGTGATCGCCCTTCGCATCCGGAGCTGCTCGATTGGCTGGCAACGCAATTCATCGAGAAAAAGTGGAGCCTGAAAGCGATGCACCGTTTGATGCTGACCTCGAACACTTACCGGCAATCGACCGAGCATCCGGATTATCAAAAGTACGCCGAAGTGGACCCGAAGAACCGGTTGCTGTGGCGGATGAATTGGCTTCGTTTGGAAGGAGAGACCATCCGCGATTCGGTGCTTGCCGTCAATGGACAAATGCAGAAGGCCGAAGGCGGTCCGGGTGTGTTTGTGAGCGTGCCGGCGGACGTTGCCGGTGGTTTCGAATTCTTCAAGTGGTTTCCGTCCAGTGAGAAGGAACAGGCTCATCGGACAATTTACACGTTCCAGCGGCGGTCTGTGATGAATCCAATGATTGAGGTGTTCGACGGCGCGAATATGAGTGAAGTCTGTTCGCGGCGAAGCGCAACCGTAGTGCCAACGCAGGCATTCACGCTGCTTAATAGCGAGTTCATGAATACAGGGACAAAACACTTCGCCGATAGAGTGATTGAGCTCGCCGGGCCGGATCGGGACAAGGAAGTGGAGAAGGCGTTTTTCCTGACGCTCGGGCGGGCGCCTTCCGCGAAAGAACGCCAAAAAGCGGCGGAACTGTTTGCCGGTGTGGCGCCACGGGAAGCCTTGGCGCGCCTCGGCGTGGTGTTGTTCAACCTGAACGAATTTATCTATTTAGAGTAGATTGTGGGAGTAGAGATGGATTTCAATTTTGCCCGGCGCCGTTTCCTGTATCAAAGCCTGACAGGGGTGGGTGGTCTTGCGCTGCTCGATTTGTTGAATGGCGATTTGCAAGGGGCGAAACTCGAAACCAATCCGCTGGCGCCCAAACAACCGCATCACACGCCAAAAGCGAAGTCCTGCATCTTTCTGACCATGTTGGGCGGCGTAAGCCAGATGGATACGTTCGACCCGAAGCAACAACTGGATAAATTCGACAACACGGTGATGGATTGGAGCAAGGAGAAGAACACCGATCAGGCCAATCTGTTCGCCAAACCGCGGCTCATTCTGAAAAGTGCGTTTCCGTTCAAGAAGTATGGAAAATCGGGGATGGACGTGTCGAGCCTGTTCCCGAACGTGGCAACGTGCGTCGATGACATGGCATTCGTCCGGTCTATCCAGACAGAGAACGGAAACCACCCGGCGGCTGTGTTCCTCATGAACACGGGTGTCGTGATCCCTGGTAAGCCGTCCATGGGCGCATGGGTGACATTCGGCCTCGGCACCCAGAATCAGAATCTGCCGGCTTTCGTTGTCTTGCCGGATTTCCGGTCGCTGCCCTTCAGCGGGTCCCAGCAATGGGGGCCTGGCTTCTTGCCGGCCAGTTACCAGGGAACGGTACTGCGGTGGAAGGGCGATCCGATTCTCGATTTGAAACCGCCAGCCGATGTGACTCCTGAGTCGCAGTCGCGGCAAATGGATCTATTGCGTTCGTATAACCAGGACTTTTTGGCGAAACACTTCACAAATCCCGATCTCCAGGGCCGCATGGATTCCTACGAGCTTGCCTATCGCATGCAAGCTGAGGTGCCGGGTGCGCTGGACATCGCAGGCGAGCCGGAGACCACGCGTGAGATGTACGGGATGAACGATCCAGTGACGGAATCGTTTGGAAAGCGCTGTCTGATGGCCCGGAAGATGGTGGAGAAAGGCGTACGGTTCGTGCAACTTTATACGCCCAGCCAGTCGTGGGATGGTCACACGGAGATTGTCAAAAACCACAAGAAGAACGCGGCCGAAACAGATAAGCCCATCTCGGCGCTGCTCAAGGATTTGAAGCAACGAGGCCTGCTCGATTCGACGCTGGTGGTGTGGATGGGTGAGTTCGGCCGCACGCCGGACAACCCGGCCGATTTGCGGGACAAGGCGGGGCGCGATCACAACACCAGAGCGATGACGATCTGGTTTGCCGGTGGCGGTATCAAGCCGGGAACCTTGGTTGGCGCGACCGACGATCTAGGCTTCAAGGCCGTTGAGGACATCTACCGGATGCGCGACGTGCATGCAACAATTCTGCATTTGATGGGATTGAACAACATGCAGTTGACCTATTACAGCGCGGGCCGCAATCAGAGATTGACCGATACCGGCGGCACTGTGATCAAGCAGGTTCTGGCATAAACTTCAAAGAAGTGAAAGCTAAGCTATTGAAGTGAAGTTAAATCTACGAACGGCGCTGGTCGTGGCAGCCGTCTGTGTAGCGGCAGGTTCGGTATGGCTTGTAAACCGGCCTCGTTCGGCAAACGCTCCTCACCTGAACTCCTATATCGATGCGCGCCAATGTAAATCCTGCCATTCAAAGATGGACAGCAGTTATCAGCACGCAGGCATGGCCCATTCCTTTGCACTGGCAAGCCACGCCTCACCCATTGAAGATTACGAGCACAACAATCAATTTGTACATCCCGCGTCCGGGCGGCACTATCAGATGCTGCGGCGAGGGAACCAGTTTTTCCAGAGGCGCTATGAATTAGATTCACACGGCAAAGAGTCAAACGTTTTTGAGCAGCAGGTAACGTATGCCATCGGATCGGGTAATCATGCACGCACGTACCTGCACCGGTCTGAAATCGGAGAGCTTACCGAGTTGCCGGTTACGTGGTACCCCCAGGAGAATCGATGGGGCATGAGTCCGGGGTTCGACAACGCTGCCCCGCCGGATTTCACGCGGCTTGTCGATGAGCGTTGTCTTTTCTGCCACACTGCCTATCCGGCCCCGGATGGCGCGTTAGCGGAGGGCATCGACTGCCAGCGATGCCATGGGCCTGGAGCGCGGCACGTACAACTAGCTTCGAGTGGAACATCCGGACGGCCGGAGATCCTGGCCGCCATTGTGAATCCTGCGAAGTTGAATCCGGAACGCCAGATGGATGTCTGTATGCAGTGCCACCTGGAAACGACCAGCGCGGAACTGCCGTCGATGATCCGGCGCTTCGATCGCGAAGCTTACTCTTTCAAACCGGGTGAAGCGCTGGGCGCATACATGGTGGAGTTCGACGAAGCGCCGGGCACTGGCCGGGCGAACAAGTTTGAGATTGTAAACCAGGCATACCGGTTGCGCCAGTCGCAGTGCTTTTTGAAGAGCGCGGGACGGCTCACCTGCACCACGTGCCATAATCCGCACGCACTCGCTCGTGGAGAAGCCGCGGCGCCTCAGTATCGCGCGGTCTGCGTGAACTGCCATTCTCAGGTGGCCGTGGCTGGGCATCCCGATCTTCAGAATGCGAATTGCGTGTCCTGCCATATGCCCCGCCGGCGCACCCAAGACGCCGTTCACGTCGTGATGACGGATCACCTGATCCAGCGCAAGCCGCCTTCCACCGATCTGAAAGCGGCATTGCCGGAGAACGTTGGGCATCCTCACGGCCGGCCAGTGCTCTACTATCCGGAGCGGCTTTCTGAGACCGAACGAGAGCTCTATCTCGGAGCGGCACTGATCACCGGCTCGGCCGATCGCCGGCAAGGAATCCAGATGCTGGAGCGGCAGGTTCAGACAGACGGCCCGGCCAAAGCGTTAGCGGTGCTGGGCGAAGGACATCTCGCCGAGGGGAATGCGTCGAGTGCAGTCACCATGTTTCGCCGGGCGCTCGCGAAGAATCCGGCAATGCCAAAGGCACGGTACAACCTGGGACAAGCGCTTGAGGCCTTAGGGCAAGTCAAACAGGCTCAAGAGGAATATGAGCAGGCGATTCGGATACGCCCGGGCTTTCCGGAAGCTGAGGATGCCTTGGCCAATCTTCTTATGAAGAGCGGGGAAGGGAATGCCGCGGCAGAGCATTATCGGAGCGCGGCGCGTGCCCGATGGACGTATCCGGAGACGCATAACAATTTGGGGAACCTGTATGCGGATCAGGGCAAACTAGAGAAGGCTCGCGGGGAACTCGAAGAAGCATTGCGTATCAATCCAGGGTTTGAGGAAGCGCACAATAACCTGGGGCGCGTGTTGGCGGCACAGCATCTGATCCCGCAAGCATTGGAGCATTTGCGCCGTGCGGTCGCATTGAATCCGGATTATGCCGAAGCACGATACAACCTGGCGCGATTGTTGCAGGAGACCGGAGCCGTTGGCCCAGCAATTGCAGAATACCGGCGAACGCTGGTGAGCCGGCCAGATTTCGCGGCAGTACACCTTAGCTTAGGGCAGGCGCTTGGGGATGCCGGTCAGTTGGAGGCGGCAATCGCGGAGTTCCAAGAGGTGTTGCGCCTCCGCCCAGGCCACGCTGAGGCGCAGCGGAATCTGGACATGGCGCTCACAATGAGGCGTGGGGGATCCCGCTGACGTGCGATGGACACTCCTTTTCGCGGTGTTTACTCTACAGGCCGCCGAACCCGGCTATGTAGATCCAGTCACATGCCGGCCATGCCACCAACGGATATTCGACTCGTACCAGAAAACGGGAATGGGACGATCTTTCGCGAGTGTCGAGACTGTGCCGTTATTGAGCGATTTTTTTCATCAAGCATCGCAGCGCCATTACTCCGTTTTGAAAAAAGAGGACGCCTATCTCTTGCGGAGATCTCCGCCTTTGCTGGAGAAGCGGATCGACTACAGCATCGGGTCGGGCGATCATTCGAAGACGTTTGTGCATCACGATGAGAATGGGCGGCTGATCGAACTGCCAGTGAGCTGGTATTCCGAAAACGGTGGCTCCTGGAATATGAGTCCCGGATATGATCGGCCGGACCACTCGGATTTTCGGCGTGAGGTTTCGGATTCGTGTCTGTTCTGTCATAACGGCTATCCTTCAGAAGCAAACAAGGGCTTAGCGCGAGGCATTGATTGCCAGCGTTGCCATGGACCTGGGGAACTGCACTCCAAGGGGAAGGGCAGTGTTGTAAATCCGGCGAAGCTGAGCCCGCAGCGCCAGATAGAAGTGTGTCTGCAATGCCATTTAGAATCGGCCAGCCGCACGCTTCCCGATGCTATCCGCCGTTTTGGACGCACTCCGTTCTCGTATCGTCCCGGCGAGCCTCTAAGCGATTTCACACTCTATTTCGAGTTTGCGAAAACAGCGCCGGAAGAAAGGATCACCGTGAATGGGTCGGCGTATGGCCTCATGAAATCGCAATGCTTTTTACGCCGCAGCGGAGCCTTGACCTGCATCACCTGTCACGATCCGCATCGGGCGATAACGGGGCCGGAGGCCGAAACCCATTACACGCGCGTGTGCAGGAGTTGTCATGCGGCCGCACACGAGGCCGAGAGGCGCAATTGTACCGGTTGTCATATGCAAAAGCGCCGAACCGGGGATGCCGTGCATGTCGTAATGACAGACCACTTCATTCGGAAACGGCCACTCGCGGGAGATTTGCTTGCCATGATTCCGGAGCGGCACGGCCGGCTGTCGGGGCCGGTCCAGTTGCTTTATCCGCCAAAGCTTCCGGACACGCCCGAGACTCGCTTGTACATGGCAATGGCGCAAGGCGATATTCCTTCTCTAGAAGCGGCGATTGCGGCCGCTCAACCCACAAATGGTGAGCCGTACTTCGTGCTGGCGGAAGCCTTGCGAAAAGCGGGACGGGAGCAAGAGGCGATTCGCGCGCTGCGGCGGGTTACCGGACTGGAGCCCGACGACCCTCGTGCTTATGTGGCCGCAGCGGAGCTGCTGATGGCGCGGGGCGAGCTGGATTCCGCCATCGCATTGGTCAGACCGGCGCTGATCCGGATGCCCGACGACCCGGCGCTGCTCAACAGTCTTGCGGTCCTTTACGCAGGTAAGCAGCGATTTGACGATGCTCTCCGGCTACTTTCCAAAGCTGTCACAGTTTCGCCAAACGACCCGCTTTCGTGGCTGAATCTGGGCGTATGTCTTGAAGCCAAAGGGGACCGGAACGGGGCAATTGCCGCCTACCAGCGGTCTCTGGTGCTACAGCCGGATTCGGCCCGCGCCAGGGATTATCTTGAGCGATTGTCACCAGAACGGCGTTAGCCCCGCAAGCACGTCAGAGCAATTCCGCAACGGACTCGATAGGGAGCGATCTCATATGCGCAACCTCGGAGAGGACACTGTGAAGTGTGCCGGTCTTCAGCGGGTTGTGCAGCGGGACCGTGATCGTATGGGCCGGAGGGCCATCATGCCGCAGTCTGACATGGCTTCCCTTTTCGCGGATCACCCTGTAGCCGAGGCCCTTCAGTGCGCGGATCAGACGATCCGCGGATACTCCCCGCGGCAACTTCAAGCGGCTTCGACCGGGATCAGTTCGTCCTTTACATAGTGCAGTTGAACTAGGCGGGGATGCACCGGGACGCCTTCGAAGTGAAGCGATGTTGCCTCAAGAACATTGGCGCGGAGTTCTTCCCATGTGTCCGCTTCCGTAAAGATGGCATGGCCCAGAGCACGGGCGCAATAGCCACCTTCGTCGGCGTCGCGAACTTCAAAGATTAGCTCCATGTCCATAGAATACCCGAGGACTGGCATTCCCGGCAGTACACCAATAAAGTGCTAATCGGTTAAAGCCAGAGGCGTGCTGGCTTGTTCATCTACTGAGCATGTCTTCTCGCCTTTCTTCACATGCGCCGAAGTTCTTTTATCCGGGAATGTATTGATCGGCTCCGCGCGCCCCACATCTGGCGATGGAGACGCTGGGTTTTCTGTCGATGGATCAGGTGGAGCGGATGCGGAAGTTGCGAACAGGCGTAAATGCATCGTGATTGAACGGCACGGCTGGTTGTGTCAGCATGAAGGCATGTCCACGCTAACCCGCCCCGATAGAGAACCCCCGGTTGATAAAGAAACCGATCGGATCGTGTGCGAGCGGGATGCCACGTTCGACAAGGACAAGAAAACCGCCGAACCGTGGCGCGATGTAAAAAACCGCATTCTCGATAAACTCAAGCACCCGCAACCGCGTTGATCGTCAGGCTCACCAAGCTGGCCGAGGCCGACATTGCCCAAGCCGCGGACTGGTACGAGCGCAAGCGCGAAGGGCTTGCCATTGAGTTGGTGGAACGCGTTGAACAGACGATTGAACAAATTGCGCAAAGCCCACTCGGCTACGCGAAGGTGATCGGAGAAGTCCGGCGGGCGAACCTTAAACAGTTTCCGTTCGCGCTGTGGTTTCGGGTCGAAAACGATGCCGTGACTATAGCCTCCTGAACAGCCGTCGCCATCCGAAACTTGCGCGGGGACCGAGCGAAGGGCATTATCGAGATGCCGGAGCCTCCGGAGCCGGGCTAATCTTTCAGCCTGTATTTCCGCAGGATGCCCGCGGCTCCGAGTGCGTTTCTTTGCGGACAATGCCATGTTATCCTCCGTATCGGCATGCGCAAAACTATTTTCCTGGGATTCATCGCGGCTGCCCTGTGCATGAACGTCTTCTCACAACGAACCCTTGAAGAGCGTGCCGCCTGGAACCCACTTCGGCGATAACCCGAAATTTGCAAGCATTGGGCAGGAGTTGATAAACACTACGCCGTTACTCGCGGGTGATCGGCGTGCCTTCAGCGGCCACATTCCGGTAGCGCCGTATCTCAAGCACGTGGCGACCCTGATGCGGGTATCCAATGGCAGCCAGTCGGACGGCCTGCAAGGAAATCCCCAACCAGTCGGGAAACCGGTTGGGGATTGACCAATCAACGTGAGGACCCGTCCCCAGCGGCTCGCTCCATCACCAGGTCCCCTACTCTCCTGCCGATCGCAAGCCCGACATCAATGTCGCTGCGGAAGTGAATACCCGACCAGAGCCGCGACTCAACAGCTTCGGCTGATCGTTCCTCCATGAGCTGTGCGAAATCCGGAAACAGCCGCCCGATCACACGGGCAATTGCGCCGGAGAAACAGCCGTGGGCCGCGGGATAGCTCGGGTGCCCAGGCTGTGGGAACAGAGTAGCCACGGAGGGATCGATCATGTTCGGTCGAGGCGCCCAAAAGGTGAACTTTGCATCCCAGCAAGCCACAGACCCGTCGTTATGCGCGATCCCGGCGAGTGCGTACGCGCGAGCAGCAGCCGGCGGGTTTTCGTCGAGACTGTATTCGAAGATTCGCTTGGAGAGTTCATCGTAGAACACCCGGAACACACCTTCTAGCGACTGGTAAAAGAAGCCCTTGGCATTGCTGGCGAACGTACGCTGGTAGTTCTTAATCTCCTCCACTTCGGCGCGTTTCTGCGGCGAGTCGTACGGAAGCGGCGGGCCGGGGCGAAGCTGATTGCCGGAAGTCAGCACCCAGGTTCTCCATGTACCGGCAAGCGGCTCTAGTGGAGTCGTGCCAACCCAGAATCCGGGACCGGTTGGGACCGAACCCGTCCACACAGCCTGGCTACCGTCATTCTGGGCCATGGCCACCACCTTTGCTCCCACCACTCTTCCAAGCTGCAGTCCCGCCGTGATGTCACTGGGGTAGTTGATGCCCGCGGTGAGGGCTGCGCGCGCCGCCTCTTCTCCGAGATATCGGAAGCTTTGCGCATCAGCCGGGTAAAGGTACGCCAGAATCTCTGCTGCCGCGCCGGCCGTGGCCGCATGTTCCGATGGGTAGGAAGGACTCCGCGGCATCGCCACTGATGTCTGGATGCTCGAATCGGCCACACTCGGCCGCGGCCGGTTATAGGTGTACTTCGCGTCCCATGCCGCAACGGTTGCGTCATACATCGCGACATTTATAAGCGCAAAGTTCCTCGCGTTTTTCGGATTTGAAAATCCGCGAGTTTCAATAAGGTTCAGCATTCTGTCTACCCAACGATAGGCTGGTGGACCCGCTGTCCAGATCCGCATCTGCTTCGTTGCTTCAGCGGACAGTCGTGTTTCGGCAACATAGCTCTTAAGCCAGGCGAGTTCCCCGACTGTTTGTTCCTGCGATGGCGGGGGCGGCACCGGGACCTCCTTCGCGCTCGTCAGAACCCATGTCTTCCATGTGCCGGCGTTTGGCTCAACCTGCGCGAGCAACGGCAGTCCTGCCGAAATTGCCAGAGCACAAACTAAAGTAATCGCAGACGTCTTCATATCGTTCTCTCCTCTCTCAGCTTTCCTAGACAACCCAAACAAACCAATGCCTCACCGCCTTCCGTCTCCCACCGCGGGAGAAGGCCCGAGCGGATCGCACTGTTCACGTGACCCAAGCTCACGCCCGATTGCTCCGACGCGACTGACGGGGATGCCAGGTCGGGCGCGCCCCGGCAGGAGAGGCATAGACCTGGACCACGACTCTCGACACGTATACGGGTCCAGCGCTCACGTGTAATGTCAATTCGGCGCTTCTTCATGGCCGCTCACCGGATCGGGATCGTCACTGCGCCGCTGTCGACCCATGCGGCGCGGAGTTGCAGTCGCGCGTCTCCCGCAGCAGCCTCGGGAACGCGGAAATCGATTCGGTACGTGTCCGTGGTGCCTGGCAGGCCGACCTGATTGATCGCAGTTACCGCAGTCCCATTGACTAGAACCTCGACCGGTGAATTCACGACGGCCAGGGACTCGGCTGGAAACGGCTGGCCCGGTACGTTGTTACGGGTCGGCCCCAGTCCTTTCGCCAGCATAATCAGGACTTCGCCTGCTCGCGCGGGTCGCGCTTGCGTGACCGGAGTGAAGTCGTCGTGCAACACCGACGGGCCGGTGCCGGTCGTCACGACCTCAGGCATGACCATCGGGATCACCTGGAGGATCCAGCGCTGGTAACTGGGCCCGATCTTTTGCCGACGGTTCGAAGGATCTTCGGTGACGGATGCGAGGCGGCGAGCGGTGCCCGTTGTCCGCGGCGGAACGGCAACCATTTGCCCGCGGGCGCCCAGGAATGCGCCGGTTCCGCCGGTAATGGCGAAGTTGGAACTCGTACCCGTGCCCATGGCCGGCGATCCCGGAGGTACAGGTCCTGCGAACATGCCCGAGGCCGTCAGGGTTCCTATTGGTGTTCCGTCCGGCTGCAGAATTTCTACGTACAGGTCGTATGCTGCGAACCGGTTAACGTCCGCCTCGATGATCCCGGGAGCCGGGCTAGTGCTAAGCCTTGCGCCGAAGCCTTTGAACAGGAACACGCCTTTCGCGGGTTTGCCGTTCACCGCAACGATGTCGTCCACTGCTACGGAAATGGCGAAGTTCCTGAATCCGCCATTCGGGAACGGGGCCGCAGGGTCCGAACCGATCTTCGAATAGTCGAAGACGTCATACAGGTAGTTGGTTTCGTTTTCCAGATCGAGATCCAGGATTACCGGATTCTGCGCCAGGCACGGCAGACAGAACGCCAGAACCACTGGAAGAATTTGCCTCATCACTCCTCCTTGCCGCTTTCATGCGGCGACAGGGACAGAGTCTCAGAAGAAGCTGGAAATCGTCTTTGGCGACTGATTACTTTTTTATTACGGAATTATTCGTCCAGCCGATTCAAGAGCTTAGGTTACGGAATTCCCGCAGCTCGAACGATCTGTTGAAAGCGGGCATCCTTGCGGAGGTAGGCGAAAGCAGGTTCCACTTTGATGTACCACCCACGGATCACGCTCCTCGACCGCTTGTTGGAGGCATGACAACGCGCGCTGTCGGTCGCCGATGTGAGCGTAGGTCATTGCGAGCCCAACGGGCCTGGCTGGGCCTTTCCTGCGCTTGGTTTCGAGCGCGTCTACCACAGTTCGCCAGTATCCCGCGGGTCCGCGCGCAACGAGCGCAGCCTCCAGGTCGGGTATCGAGGGCTCCTGCGATCCCATACGTCGCCTTACCCGAAGGGCCTCGTCGAATTGCACGGACTCTTCATACGTGCGGGTCGGGTAGTACGCGGTGGGGCCGTGCTGCGGATCCAGACGGAGGATCGGTTCAGCCACCCTTAGAGCCTCGGGTAATTGCCCCTCTCAAGCTCAACCCAAACCTGGTGCCGCGCCGATGAAAAGTTTAGCGGGGCGCATTCGAGGGCACGTCGGGATTCCTCGGCGGCCTCCTCGAACCGGCCCGCACTGACCCAGTAGTGCGACATTCAGTGGTGGCTTTGCTGTCGTTGGAATCCAGTTGAATGGCAGTCTCGAGCTGACGCCCGACGGATCGCACGTCGGCGGATTTGCTTTTGAACTGGAACGCTGTTGTCCGTCGCACGACCCGGAGTCCGCGCACCCTGGAAAACGCACCGATCAGCTCTTCAGTGAGTCCATCGCTGTAGTATTTGCTGTCTTCGCCCGTGCTCAGATTTGCCGACGGGAGTACAAGCAGGGATCTGACGGGCCTTGTTGACCGGGTACCTGCCCAAACGAGGAAAGCCACCAGACCCGCTGCAACAAGCACGAGCGCAATCGCTTCATCTCGGTTTCCGAAACGCCGGCGGCGCAGATCGGGCGCCCTCCGTGTCCTTCGATGACGACGTGTTCGCTTGTCCGGTTCTTCCGCTGTTACCATCATTAGATTCGAGCGGTCCCGTTGCACGGAGCCGGCGAAGCGATAGCCCGCTTTGGCACAGTCTCCACGTAAGATGCACCGTCCGGGGTCTCACCCAGCGTTTTCCGCAGCAGGAAGATATGGCGCGCGAGATTGCCTTCCTGGACGAAAGTGTCGGGCCATACTTCTTTCAGCAACTCGTCCTTCGTAACCAGCTGGCCTTCGCGCTCCAGGAGAAGAACGAGAAAATCGGCGGCTTTGGGAGGAAGAGGCACGCGCTCCCCGTTCCGGAATAGCAGGCGCGAGTCCGGGTCGATTGAAAACGGACCGAACGTGTATGTCGGCATCCCATATATCAAGCGTACCCCTGCCGATACTGCTCCCACGTCACTTTCATCTCCGCCATGAAACGCTGAAATTCCGGGTGGCTCCGAATCCGATCGAGAGACGGATCGCGTGAGAACAGCAGGAAATTGGGCATACCGGTACTTGCACAGATTCGCAACCACTTCATGCGTCAGCAGCCCTGCTCTGAAGTGCGAAAAGGCCGGCGACGGAAACGGCAGCGTGGTGGTACCCGCGATCGAGCCGGCCCTGCTCGATGCTCGGGATGAGCTGCGCCGCGTCAGCGAACCTGCCCTCCATCGCAAGCAGCCGAGCGTAGTTTGCCAGTACTCGCGGCGCGGAACTCATCCTGAGTTGATTTTCGATGAGCGGCTTCGCCTCAGCAGCGCGCGTCAGGGCGAGGAGCGCCTCAACGGGTCCGTCGTTGTTGAACAGCCGTCGGCTTGCCGCGAGTGCTTCCTCGTACTCTCCGAGGTTCGCGAGCTGCTCGACGTACCGCGATTTGGTGTTTGCACTGAGCGGATCGATCTCTAGAGCCCGGTCCAGGTGGTGTCGTGTTCTTTCAAGTAAACCCAGGTGCCCGAAGATGGTTCCGAGCTCGGAGTGGCCGATATTTGAGTCCAGCACGGTAGCCTTCTGGAACTCGCGGATGGCATCGTCGATGCGCCAGCCGAAATGCTCGCTCCAGAGCAGTTCGCCGCGGGCAAGATAAGTTTCTGCGAGACCAGCATTAAGTCGATCTGCCGCGCTTGCGGCTGCCTCGGCTTTTGCGCCCCACGTTGCCGCATTCGTCGGAGGATCGATAAACAGTGCATGCCAGGCAAAACAATATGCCAACATTGCGTAGGCCCGGGCATACTGCGGATCGAGTCGAATGGCGCGCTCGAACGTCGGAATCGCATCCCCGGTGCTCGTGAAAGTTCGCCGATCGAAATCTTGAAGAGCGGCCTGGAACACCTGCAGAGCCTCCAGATTCGAGGTGTCCCGCTCATCCAACCGCCGGCTGTTGGCGCTGTTGATTCGTGCGTGTAATCGGCCGGCGAGCTGCCGCGCGATCTCATCCTGTATTGCGAATATGTCGCTGGTCGTCGTGTCGAATGTCTCGCTCCATAGCGACGTGCCGTCGTCCACGCGAAGCAGGTTTACGGTCACACGGAGTTTACTGGCGGAACGTTGAAGCGTACCCTCCAGCACCGACTGCACCTGCAGATCCCTCGCGGCCACCAGTGCCTGAACATCGTGTGCAGCATATTTTCTTACCGCGCTGGTAGGTCGCACCGTCAGGCCGCCAATGCGGCTTACCTTCGAAATGACGGTATCTGCGATTCCCAATTCGAGGAGCTTGTCTTGAGGGTCGCTGCTGAGACGCTTCAGCGGCAGCACCGCAAGCGAACGAATCGTACCCGGACGCGCCTGCCGATGTTCCCGCATGAAGTAAACCGCAGCCGTCCAGCCGAGGGAACTCGCCGCAACTGTGCTGAGCGCGAATACGATTGTGCGCCTGCCTGGCCGCATATCTGACAGCCCTTGCGTTTCCGTCTCCTCGATAACGACGTGTTCGCTTGTGCACTGCTCGGCGGTCAAAGTAACTACGCTGGGGGCTTCCCGTTGGACAGGGCCGATGAACCGGTATCCTCGCTTTGGCACCGTCTCTACGTACGAGGCACCTTGCGGCGTTTCACCGAGCATTTTCCGCAACAGGAAGACGTGACGGGCAAGATTTCCCTCCTCGACGAATGTATCGGGCCAAACCTCTTTCAGCAACTCGTCCTTTGTTACGAGCTGGCCCTCGCGTTCCACGAGTGCAAGCAGCACATCGGCGGCTTTCGGAGGGAGAGGCATGCGCTCCGCATTCCGAAAGAGCAGACGAGAGTCCGAGTCAATTGAAAACGGACCGAACGTGTATGTCATCTTCCGCATACGGACAGGTCCATATCTTAACGCAAATCAAAGGATGCCTATTTCTCCGCTCGCCCGTGCTCAAAATATGACGAACGTCATGACCAACCACAATAAACGGAGCAGGCGACGGCGGCACGAAGGTGAACGGCACAATCAGTGTGGCTGTATGCAAACACGCGCCCTCCATTTTGCGGAGAGGCAAACTCAGTGGGTGCGGTAAGTAACCAAGTAGTAAACGGGAAGTCCGGTTACCGGAAAAATGCAGCGGAGAGTTCGCAGCCGGTTCTGCGGGCGCATAGATCCTTCCTGGTCGGGCAGCGTTTACCATCAGGACTGCAAAACGCCGGTTATCGGACAACGAGAAACTGGACGGTCTCGATCCAACATCAGCGCCGATTTCGATGTTCATAACGCAGGCTCCGCAGTGGTGTCCCAAAATATCTGGCAGCTAACCACCAATAAGACCAGTCAATCCATCAGAACCGCTGTGGGAATCCAGTGCCGGCTTGCTCTTTGTGATTTGGAGGACCTTTTATGGAATTCACCCGTTCATTTACTGAGCCATGTTATCCTCCGTATCGGCATGCGCAAAACTATCTTCCTGGGATTCATCGCGGCGGCTCTGTGTATGAACGTCTTCCCACAGCGAACCCTTGAAGAGCGTGCCGCCTGGAACCAGCCAGTCAAACCCTTTCGTATTGTGGGAAACGTTTACTACGTTGGCGTGTCGGGAGTGACTTCGTTTCTCATCGCAACTCCGAAGGGCGCCATTCTAATCGATGGCGGTTTTCCGGAAACAGCGCCGCTGATTGAAAAGAACATTTCCGATCTCAGGTTTCACTTGCGCGATGTGAAATACCTGCTGAACAGTCACGCCCATTACGACCATTCAGGCGGCTTAGCTGAACTCAAACGGCTTTCCGGAGCCCAAATGATGGCGAGCAAGGCAGATGGTGAGACGTTGACGGCGGGCCGCTACGGCTCGGACAAAGACGGCCTTTCTCCATCTATCAAGTGGACCGTGTCATCGGTGACAAAGAGATCCTGCAGTTGGGCAATGTCACGCTAACGGCACATCTCACGCCGGGTCATACAAAGGGATGCACCACCTGGACGGCGCCAGTTGTAGAAAACGGCAAGACATACAACGTGGTGTTTTATTGCAGCACGACAGTGGCGGCCAATCAACTGGTCGGCAACCGGAATTATCCACGGATTGTCTCCGACTACGAACACAGCTTCGCTGAGCTGCGGAAGTTGCCATGCGATGTGTTTCTCGCCTCTCACGCAGGATTCTTCCATATGGCGGAGAAGCGGGACAGAATTGCGAAGACCGGGCCGAATCCGTTCATCGATCCAAGCGAATTAAAGGGATTCATTGAAAGATCGCAACAGGATTTCGAACGGGAACTCAAGGAGCAACAAGCGGCTGCTCATCCTCCCTCAAACTGAAACCCGCTAAGGGGATTTGTGCCGGAATACTTTTGCCTTGATGTCGGGCCAGAATTCAGGCAGGAGGTTCCCGAGAGCTCCGCCCATTAGGCTTGTGCCAACGCGAGATCCCATTTCCCTGCCATTCACGCTGCTGGCAGGATAGTAGAGATTGGAAGCTGCAATGCCGAGCGTCATCCCGAGCACTCCAGAAATGTTAAATGCGGAGCCGCCGGATTCCTGCCTCGCAACCACCGCCCGGCTGATGGCATATCCCGCGCGGGCCAGAATGCCCGATTTCGGACCTCTGCGGAAATAACGCGGATCCTGATGAAACAAGGAAGACAGAATAACACCGCTGAACAGGTTCTGCGTGGTCAAATCCGCCATGGCGGCGCCGAATCGCTGGGCATACGCTCTGCCGCCGTTGCCATATCTAGGATTTCCATTTCCCAATTGCGACAAGCCCGCTCCCATCGCCGCGCTCGCGGCCGTGGATGGATCGAAAGATTCTTGCGCAAACAGCTTCCATTTCTCGCGGGCTGTCAACGGGACTATGACAGCGTTCGGATCGGAGACGGTTTGGAAATTAGGAATGATCCCGAGAATTCGTTCATCGCTGGATACCGCCGTGTTGGGACTGGTACGCATGCCGCCGCAGGGCGCTTGCGCGAAGGCCGCAATGCTTGGGACGAGCAGCAATAACAAGTGCCCATGGCGAAGTGTACACACGTCCTATAGAGGCGGACTTGCAGGCGTATAAGTTACACGATTAATGGAGCCGCCAAGCCACAGGAGTCACATCTCCAGACGAGTTCGAGAGCCGCCGGTACGCGAGCACTACTTCAAAGGACGGAATATCGCCGTTCACCGCGATCCTGCGATAAAAAGGCGCCCATAGGGCCTCAGTCATCAGAAAACGGATCGCCGCTTCGGTTCCCGGTACATCGGCTCCGGAAACGATCAGTACTCTGCCCGATTGCGCGGGGTTCGGAAACAGGGCGACTGTTGCGAACCCTTGGGCCGGGTTCACCTTTCTGGAATCTCCCAGATAATACCGCTCCGGCTCGCCACGATTCGGATGCAGGTTCGTAATCGACATCGTATTGCTGGCGGAATCGAGATCCAGGACAAAGTTGATCGACTGCTGAAATACTTCCACCCATGGGTTGGATAGACCGTACCCTATCAGGATGCTGTTAGCGCTGTTCAGGTCGCGAATCCGGAAATCCCGCGCCGTCACGATGTTCAACATCCCGGGATCGCTCATACCGAGCGCTGTAATGCGGCGAACGAGTTCGAGATCCGAAAGCGTGGTCAGTTGGGCAGACGTTACACCCTGCAGGAAAGACTTGTACTCGGTTGTGCCGTTCATCGATTCCAGCCGGCTCAAAAAGAGGCGATCGCCTAAATCCGGGAAACGGATGCGGTGGCCGGTAGCAATCGACAGCATGACTATACCCGGATCGGAGAGCACAACCTGGGTAGTTTTGCCCGGTGCAAGAACTTGAGACCAGAGACGGGCGACCGAAGAGGATTGCCGGACGCTCTTGTTTTGCCATGGCGCACCCCGGGGCCACTCGATGGCCATAATCGCAATGGCTATCAGCAAAACCGCGCAAATGACACCCAGCGCCAGTATTGGCTGTCCAGCGCGTGGTCCAATCGGCTGGCTTGAAGTTTCTGGCACGGACGGCGCAATAGATTCCACGGCCCTGGGTTGCCAGAGCGGCAGATATCTGCCCCTGGGAATTGTAAGAATCAGTTCGTTCTGGGCGCCCTCGGTTTCGTAGTAGCGCTCCAGCTTTTTCCGGAGTTAGGCAATCTGCACCCGGACAATGGTGTCATGACTCGTGTCGTAATCCGGCTTTCGGCCGTAAACGTCGTTGCCGATGTCTTGTTCCCGGATTGGGGTGTCCGGGGAGGAGGCTGCCCGCTTTAGCAGGTATGCAAGCAGTTCTCTAAGCCTGCCGGATCGGCGGAGCCCCTCGCTGTCGAGGATGCGCCGCGCTGCCTGGTCTATACAGGCACGCGAATCCTGCAGCAGAAGTTCCGGCGGTGAACTCTGGCCCCCAGCTTCCTCCATAGTGTCTCGATTGTACACCGAAGGAAGATGGTATCCTCCGCAACTTATAAGTATTTGAAGAATAAACATTATTAACTGATCGCAACGGAGAAGTAGCGAGAATTCTCTTGTTTCAGCGCCTTTCAAGACGGATGCTACAGAGAGTCTCAGGAAAACCAATCGGGAGTTGCAACAATGAACAGAATCACGCTGGGATCTTTCGCTCTCTTGCTCACGGCACTGCATGGAATGGTGTTCGCGCAAGGGGTCACGGGCACCATCGCGGGCAACGTGGCCGACTCTTCAGGTGGCCGTCTCGCGGAAGCTCTGGTTCGGGTTGTCAATGAACTGACCGATGAAAAACGGGAGAAAACAACAGACGCAACAGGGGACTATCTTTTCCCGAACCTGCCAACAGGGCGATACCGGATCGAAGTCGAATTGATGGGATTCCGGAAATTCACTCAGCAGGGCATCCAACTCAACGTAAATCAGAACGCGCGTGTAGATATCAAGCTGGAATTGGGAGCGCTCAGCCAGGAAATCAGGGTGACTGGCGGGGCGCCGCTGGTCGATACCCGCGAAGTACAACTCGGTGGAGTGATTGAGACCCGGCGGGTAAATGACCTGCCGCTCAACGGCCGCAACGTATATCAATTAGTGACCACACTTCCCGGAGTGGCGAATGCGAGGCTTGCCACCGGGCCCGACGACACCGGGAATTATTTCAATGTGAACGGAAGCCGCAGCCGCCAAAGCACCTTTTTTCTGGACGGCAACATGAATAACAGTCACTTCCGGAACAGCGGCAATGAAGCGCCGAATCCCGACGCGGTTGAAGAATTCCGGCTGATCACCAGCAACTTTAACGCGGAGTTTGGGCGGTCATCCGGCGCCGTGGTCAACGTGATCACCCGTTCCGGCACAAACCAGTTTCACGGCTCGCTTTTCGAGTTTCTCCGCAATAACCATCTCAATGCGCGCAACTTCTTTGTGCCAACGGTGCAGCCGCTTCACCAGAACCAGTTCGGCGGCAGCTTCGGTGGGCCAATCAAACACGACAAACTTTTCTTCTTCACCTCCTATCAGGGACTGCGGGTCCGGTCTAGCGCATTCCAGAACGGCGCTCTCACCGCTACCGCCGCCGAACGCCGGGGAGATTTCTCGGCTGCTCCAGCCAACCAGAAACCAATCGATCCCGCAACAGGCCAGCCATTCCCCGGCGGAATCATTCCGGCGCAGCGGCTGGACCCGGTTGCCGCTAAGATTCTGGCCCAACTGGTCCCCCTGCCGAACACCGCGGACGGCCGCCTGGAAACCTATCAATCCATGTGGAATAATGCCGGTCAAGGTCTGGCGAAATTAGATTACCAGGTCAACGGTTCGCACCGGTTGAGCGGGAGCTGGTTCATTAACCGCATGAGCGCGCTGCAACCGTTCGCCGGAATTTCCCAAATTCCGAACTACAGCCCCATTGTCGAGAATGTAAACCAGCAAAACGTTGTGGCGAACGATAGCTGGATTTTGAGCCCCTCCATGCTGAATGAGGGGCGCTTCGGTTATACCATCAGGAACCGCATCAACTCCGGACCAATTCGCACAAGCTGGTCTGACTTCGGCAGTAACGTGACCTACGGCGCGCTGCCGCCCCGGCCACCCCAGATTTTCATTAATGGGCGCTGGAATATGGGTACGTTTGACGAAACAGAGCGCCCGGAACAGACTTTTTCCTGGTCGGACACGTTCTCCTGGACTCGCAGCCGCCACGCGGTCAAGGTGGGAACCTGGCTTGCCTATAATCGTTACGAAGAATATTCAAACTGGCTCGGCTCCGGACAGATCCGCTTCACCGGAGCTTTCACCGGAAACTCACTCGCCGACTTCGAGTTAGGGCAGGCGGCATCCTTCCGCCAGAATAATGGCAACAACCGCGACTTCCGAAGCAAGAACTGGCACAGCTTTATTCAAGATGACTGGAAGGTGAGCTCGCGTATCGTTCTCAATCTCGGACTGCGCTACGAGCTCAATACTCCTTGGGTCAGCACCGCCGATGCATTTCAGACCTTCAGCTACGGAGCGCATTCCCAGCGCTTCCCCAAGGCCCCGCTTGGCATGCTGTTCGCCAATGACCCGGGCATTCCGCGCGGCGTCTGGAAAACCGACTATAACAACTTCGCACCGCGGTTCGGAATTGCGATCGATCCCTTCGGAAATGGTAAAACCGCCATTCGCGCCGGCTATGGCGTCTTCTATGCCATCGGTTTCACAAACATGGCGATGGATATGCAAGGTCAGCCATTCCTTGTTGACGTGACGGTCTTTGGAACGCCAAATCTGATCAACCCGTATGCGAATGTCGCCGGCGGCAGTCCGTTTCCCTATAAGCTCGATGCGCAGAATCCTATCTTCGCACTGCCGGTAACCGCCAGTTACCAGGACCCCAATATCGCCACTCCCTACGTGCAACAGTACAGCTTTACCATCGAGCAGCAATTCCTTAAAGACTTCGCTTTTACCTTGGCCTATGTCGGAAATACGTCGCGCAAGTTGATGGTGCAGAGTGACGCAAACGCACCGGTCTTCATTCCGGGCCAGTCCACTGCTGGCAACATCAACGCCCGCCGGCCGTACCTTCCCGGCACGTACGCTCAAATCTCACATGCCGAGACGGCTTCAAACGCCCACTATGACTCGCTTCAGACCACATTGAACAAGCGATTCTCGCATGGGTTCACAGTCCTGGCCAACTACACTTTGAGCAAGAACATCGACGAGATTTCGGACGACAAGCTCAACACCGCTATCGCAATGGTGGATTCGCATAACCGGAGACTGGAGCACGGACCCTCCAGCTTGGATACCCGGCACGTTTTTAACGCGTCTTACGTATGGGACCTGCCGGAAGCGAAAGCTTTCGGTTGGTTTGGGAAGCAGGTCCTCAGCGGCTGGCAACTGAACGGCCTGCTGCGCATTCAGAGCGGCAACCCTTTTGATGTACTGGCCGGATCGGATGTGAATCTCGATGGCAATGCAAACGATCGCCCGAATCTGGTGGGTACTCCATACCTCGACAGCTCGCGCCCCCGCAGCCAGTTAATTGCTCAGTACTTCAATCCCAAAGCATTCCAGATTCCAAAGGCCGGCTCGGACGGCACGGCGGGCCGGAACTTGATCTATGGTCCGGGATCGTATGGCTGGGATGCATCGTTCTTCAAAAACTTTGCGCTTACCGAGCGGCACAAGTTCCAGTTTCGCGGTGAGTTCTTCAACTTCACGAACCACACCAATCTGGGACAGCCGGTAAATACAATTACAAGTGCGAACGCCGGCCGTATTCTTAGCGCGGGACCGGCGCGCATTGTGCAGTTCGGCGCGAAATATATCTTCTGAGCGGCGGCCCTGGGATCGATCCACAATGATGAACCGAAGACAACTGGTACGTTCCGGCGTGGCCTTGGCCGCGGCTTCCGGCGCTCAACTACAAGCCGATAAGACCCGGCCGGGAGCAAATGACCGGATTGGCGTCGCGCTGATCGGCTGCGGCGGAATGGGCAGCATGAATCTCAAGGACTTCCAGACGTTTCCGGAAGTTGAGATCGTGGCGCTCTGCGATGCCGATCAAAATCAGATTGCGAAGGCGTTGAGCCTGGTGAGTGGGAAGCCGCCGCGGACGGAACGGGACTATCGGCGCGTACTCGCGTCGCGGGACGTGGACGTGGTCATAATCGCGACTCCGGACCACTGGCATGCGCTGATGTGCGTCGAAGCCTGTCAGGCAGGCAAGGACGTATATGTCGAAAAGCCGATCGCCACGTCTCCCCGGGAAGCCCGCCTGATGGTGCAAGCCGCCCGCAAGCACAACCGGGTGGTCCAGGTAGGTATTCAGCAGAGATCCGGTAGCCATTTCCAACGGGCCGTCGAACTGGTTAAAACCGGGGCGATCGGCAAGGTAGTATACGCGGAGGCGTGGAATCACGGCCGCAGCCCGAGCCAGGGTATCGGCCGGGTAGCGCCCACGGCACCGCCCGCGGGTCTGGATTGGGACATGTGGCTGGGGCCTGCACCCGCCGTGCCATACCGGAAAAACATACATCCGGTTGCCTGGCGTCTTTTTTACGATTACGGAGGCGGCAATCTGGCCGACTGGGGCGTCCACCTGCTCGACATCATTCAGTGGGCCATCCAAGCCGACACGCCACTCAGCGTTCACACCAGCGGCGGCAAATATTGGACTGACGATGACCGAAACACACCGGACACCCTCAACGCGGTCTATGAATATCCCGGCGTGATGGTCAACTATACTCACATGACCCATTGCAATTATGGCCGGAGCGGAAGGTTCTACGGGATTCTGTTCCATGGAAGCGATGCGGCTTTGCTGCTGGATCGCAGCGGGTACGAAATCCTACCGGTCGCCACCAAGCACGTCGATCCGGCGGGCGAAATGTTCCGCGGCGCATTTGACGATATGATCGGCACCGGAACGTACTTCGTCGGTGCGCGCGCTCCGGAACGCGGTGCCACATCCTTGCAACACGTTCCACATATCGGCGATTTTCTGTCGTGCGTGCGGTCGCGCAAGCGGCCGGCCGGCGATATCGAGATCGGGTTTAACGCGACCTTGCCCTGTCTTCTGGGCAACATCTCCTATCGCGTACAGCAAAAGGTTATTTGGGACGCCAAATCGGAACGAATCACAAATTACGATCCCGCGAACGCGCTGCTCACGAAAAATTACCGCTCTCCCTGGCATTTGGCTGGGCTCGAATTATGAAAGGCCGGACCGTCTAAGTTCTAATGAAGCGCACAATTGGGGCAGTCGCGCTGGTAGCGCCGGTGTGGTTGGCTTGGGCCATCACCCGTCCGGCGGATATTCCCTTCGAGAAACACACCCTCGATTTGGGCGCGGCTGAGACCTGCGCCTGGGCCGATATCGACGGAGACGGCAGACTTGACCTGATCTCCGGGGAGAACTGGTATCAGGCGCCGCGCTGGGTTCAGCACCATTTCCGCAGCCTGCCCTTCGTCAACAATTTCATCGATAACTTCAGTGACCTTCCGTTGGACGTAGATGGCGACGGGCGCGTTGATATCGTCAGTTGTTCACTCTTCAGTCATACCTTCTCCTGGTGGCGGAACCCCGGCGGAAACGGACGCTGGATTGAGCACGCCTTCGATACCGGCCACCGTTCGGAGTTCGCCTTTCTTGTCGACCTGGATAACGACGGGAAAGCGCGAGAGATCTTGCCTCAGTTTACGGAGCAATCGTCGCCGCTGACCTGGTTCGAATTCCGGGACGGGACTGTTCGTTCCCATGTAGTGAGCCCCAAAAGCTTCGGCCACGGGATCGGCGCCGGCGACATTAACGGCGATGGACGGAACGACATCCTCACGCCCAAGGGATGGTTTGAAGCGCCCCCCGATCCGCGCACCGGCGCTTGGAAATGGCATCCGGACTTTGATCTGGAAATGCTCGGTTTCATGCACGTGCTGGATGTGAACGGCGATGGCCGGAACGACATCGTCACTTCGATGGCGCATAACTATGGCGTGTTTTGGCTGGAGCACATGCCGGGCGGGAAGTGGATCAAGCACATCATCGACGAGAGCTGGTCCCAGGCGCATGCTCTCTCGATCGTCGATCTGAATGGGGATGGCCAGCCGGATATCTTGACCGGCAAACGCTACATGGCGCATAACGGCCATGATCCCGGAGAACGCGAACCGCTCGGTATCTACTGGTACGAGCACCGCCCGGACCCGGACGGAAGCGGGTTAATCTGGATTCGCCATGTCATCGACTACAGCACTCGAACCGGGACGGGCATGCAGATTGCCGTGGCCGACATGGATAAGGACGGTGACCTCGACTTTGCTGTGGGCGGGAAAAGCGGGTTATTCCTTTTCGAAAACCTGACGAAAAAACGAGGCTTCAAATGAAATTCGGAGTCAATACATTCCGCGGCCTTCGACCAGGAGAACTTCTTCTACTCGATGCGATCCGCGAACACGGTTCACGCCCGGACAGGGGAATTGAGCAACGCTCAAATGTCCCAGTTTCGATAGGGCCGGAAACCTCAAGGCTGCGCCGTTAGGCTGGCCCCCATCAACTGCTGAACCTATAGACTGGAGATTGCTGCATGAATCGAACTCTTGTCATTGGCGCCACCGGTAATATCGGCTGTCAAGTTGTCGGTCAGTTGTCGGCGAGGGGAAATCACGTCCGTGCGATGACGCGTAACCCGGAATCAGCCTGTTTTCCGCGGGAGGTTGAGCTTGTGCGGGGCGACATCACGCTTCCCGAAACACTGGATAGCTGCCTGGACGGTATCGATGCGGTATTTCTCGTGTGGACTGCCGGGCCGGGCACTGTTGCGCCGGCGTTGGAGCGCATTGCGAGGAAAGCGCGCTGCATCGTATTTCTTTCTTCTCCGCACAAGACGGCGCACCCCTTCTTTCAACAGCCCAATCCAGTTAGAGGTCTGCACGAAAGCATCGAACGGCTGATCGAGACATCGGGGCTCCAGTGGACATTTCTGCGGCCCGGAATGCTTGCTACAAACGCCTTGTCGTGGTGGGCGCCGCAGATTCGCGAGGGCAACGTTGTCCGCTGGCCCTTTATGGCCGCTCCGACGGCCCCGATTCACGTGGGGGATGTCGCAGCCGTCGCGGTCCGTGCCTTGTCCGAGGAGGGACATGCGGGGGCGGAATACGTTCTGACTGGGCCTCAATCCCTAAGTCAGTTTGAACAAATTCACGAAGTCGGCAGGGCGATTGCCCGTTCACTTCACGTCGAAGAGATTTCTCCAGAGGAGGCACGTCGTGAGTTGCGGTCCATCATGCCCGCCTTTGTAATAGAGATGCTGCTCGATGCCTGGGCCGCGGCAATTGGCCAACCTGCGTTCCTCACATCCACTGTTGCGGAGATCACTGGAGCGTCGGCACGGACATTCTTCGACTGGGCTACCGACTATGCCGAGCAGTTTCGGGGGTGATTGAAGCCGCGATCTCGTTATGTCCTTTTGCCTTTGACACGTCAAAGGTGACGCGGTCGACGGCACCGTTGCGTTTGGCGGACTCGCGTGTCGCTTCAATCGACTTGGCGTGGCTTTTGCCATGGATTCCGTTTGCGGGGTTCTTGCACAAAAAGGCCCAGTTTCCGGATGGCCCGTCGCTCGTGCGCAAGAAGGCGCTGCGAATCGAGTTTAATTACAGTTGAGAGCCGGCGTATACCTCAAGCGAGGTCGTGTACGAGCGACGGCGTGCATTCCTATGGAGACCGTCGCTCGCGCACCTTTGGCCAAGCAATCATGGCCGAGCTTCGCCAAGCGGACCGGCAAAAGTTGTCATTCCTGGTCCGGCTATCGCCGCCGGCTCAGGGGTTTTGGCCGGCGAAAAACTCGCACGAAACTTTGGGATGCCAGTTCACGAATG
The DNA here is from genome assembly GCA_038200305.1 of Bryobacterales bacterium. Lineage (GTDB taxonomy): Bacteria > Acidobacteriota > Terriglobia > Bryobacterales > Bryobacteraceae > JANXXV01. The sequence goes on along the minus strand of JBBPYD010000188.1, from coordinate 25,397 downwards.
CGCCATTGGGATTATCCTTCCACGCCCAGACATGCAGCGTATAGAACGCCGGGAGCCCGAAACGATTGGGGCTCTCGAACAAATGAAAGAGCTGTCCCATGAGCTCCGGCGGACCCTTGTGGTTCGCATCCCAAGCGGCTTGGATAAGCAGATAGTCGGCGCCGATCAGCTGCAGGCGTCCGCTTGGCGCCGCCTCGTAAATCACGATCTGAGGATGGGTGGCGTCCAATACCCCTTTGGCCACCAGGTCGCCGTTTACATAGTGAAGCCCCATTGCCCCCGAGTCGGCTCCGCTCACGCAGCCGAATTGAAGGACATACCCCTCCGCCTCGGCCACTGCCACATCCTTAAAGCGCTCGGTGGATTGCCGGACAATGTTGACAAGGATGCTCGCCTTGCTCTTTTGGTCCGCCGTCAGTTCTTGAGGTTGCGGTGTCATCGCGTGGGAGTGGCCATCTTGCGCCAGGGCGCGCAAGGGACAAACGCTCACGAGAACGAGAGCGATCATGGAATATTGAAATCGTGTAGCGAATTGTCTGACTTTCATGTCAATCGCGGGAATCTGCGGTATACGCATTGGACTTGTCTCCTTTTTTTGGATCGGTATTCATCTTTCACTGCTGCTATCGCCGGCGGCTTCTCTGGCAACCGCATTTGCTAGAATTCGCTCTATAGAGCGTTCATCCCAGGGTTGCTTTCGAGGAGCCTCGGCTAAGCAAGTTCAGAGTAACAATCGTCAGGACGGGAAGTAACGAAACAATGCCAAAGAAAAGCCGAAAAAAAACCAAAAATCAGGACGTACAAGCTGCCTGGCTTTGCTAAACGGGAGCACACTTGGAGACCAGCCCCCTCAACTACCAATTCGGCAATTTCACGCTGGACCTCGCAAGGGGGTGTGTGCTGAAAGCGGGAGAGGAGATAAAGCTTCGCCCCAAGGTATATGAAACCCTCAAGTACCTGGTGGAACATCCCGGACAGCTGATCGGCAAACAAGAATTGATGCAAGCTATCTGGCCCGATTCCTTTGTTACCGGCGATTCGCTGGTGCAGTGTACCCTCGAGTTGCGTCGCGCCCTGGACGATCACAGCCAGCAGTTGCTAAAGACTGTGCCTCGGCGCGGGTATTTGTTTACTGCCGATGTCATCCAACTCGCAACAAAACCAGATCATCTCCCTGCAACCGGTCCATTTGACTTGTCAGATGACCGTGAGCTGCCTTCGGCGAAGATTGCCAGGAAGCGCCGCGATCTGCCAATCCCGCGTACTTCGCTCATCGGACGAGAACAACAAGTGGCGGAAGCTACAGAGTTGTTACTCCGGCGGGATGTTCGGCTCCTGAGCTTCACCGGTCCGGGAGGTGCTGGAAAAACCCGGCTGGCGATTGCTGTAGCCACCGCCATTGCGGACCGGTTCCCGGCGGGCCTTCAATTTGTCGGTTTGGCTTCGATTACAAACCCCGGCCTGGTGGCAACCGCGCTCGCGGACGCCCTCGAAATCCAGCAAATCGCCAGCCGTACCGTCCCACAGCTTATCGGCGATCAATTGCGAAACTCGGGACCGTTCTTGCTCTTGCTGGACAACTTCGAACAGATCCTTCCGGCAGCGGCAGTGTTGGCCGAAACCTTAGAAGCATGCCCATCTCTCAAGATCCTGGTCACCACCAGGGCATGCCTCCGCATCTACGGTGAACAGGAATTCCCGGTGGCGCCACTTGCGGAGAATTCCGCTATCGAGTTGTTTGTGCAACGCGCAACAGCCGTCTGGCCCGATTTTGCGATGACTCCGGAAAACGCCCTTGCGATTCGCGAAATCTGTTCGCGGCTGGATGGACTTCCTTTGGCAATTGAGCTGGCCGCTGCCCGGAGCAAGATACTGTCGCCGGGCGCCATCCTGGATCGTCTGCAAAGCCGCCTGCAATTGCTGACTGGAGGTGCGCTCGACCTGCCCGAACGGCAACAAACGCTTCGCAAGACCATTGATTGGAGTCACGGTCTCTTGAATGAGGCCGAACGGAAACTGTTTCGGCGGCTATCCGTGTTTGTTGGAGGATGCACGCTCGAGGCGGCGGAAGCGGTCTGCAACACAAAGGGCGGCCTCGATATCGACCTCTTCGAAGGGTTGGCATCCCTGGTGGATCAGAATTTGGTTCAGCGCGTGGACCGGGCCCAGACTGAGCCGCGTTTTGCGATGTTGGAGACGATTCGCGAGTATGCCCTCGAACGCCTCACCGATAGCGGCGAGCAATCCGCTACGCGGCGGGCACATGCGGCGTACTGTCTGGTTCTGGCGGAGGAAGGAAATCCGGAACTGAACCCCGCGGATCGGGCTTGCTGGCTGTCGCAATGCGACGTTGAGATCGATAACTTTCGTTTCGCTCTCGACTGGCTGTTTCGGACCCTGGATCTGGACTGGGGTTTGCGTCTATGCGTGGCTCTGTTTCGATTCTGGGACATGCGGGAACACTTGGCCGAGGGCCGTGCCTGGCTGGAAAGTGTTTTGCGCCTGGCTGGCGCCGATCGCTCAAAAGAACGGGCCAGGGTCTCGTTTTTTCTCGGCGCCTTAGCGACGGCTCAGGGCGATTATCCGGCTGACAGGCGTTTCCTGAAACAGAGCCTCTCTCTTTATGAAGAATTGGGCGATCAGTCGGGCATCGCAGCATCTTTGAACGCTTTGGGGGTATCGGCGCGGGATCGGGGCGACTACTCCGCGGCGCAGAGCAATTTGGAGCGAAGCCTCGCGTGCTGGCGTATGCTGCCGAACCGGTTGGCAATCGCGCATTGTCTCCACAACCTTGCCAATGTGGTCAAGGTGCGCGGCGACTATTCACGCGCTCGACGGGCGTTGCGTGAGGCGACAGACATTTTTGAGGAGCTCGGTGATCGCAGCGGCGCCGCTTGGTCTACCAACCAGCAGGGTGATGTAGCGCGCGCACAGGGCGACTTGGCTGCCGCTAGAGGATTGTATCGACGTGCGCTTTCCGCCTTCCGGGAAGCCGGAGACCCGTGGGGTTCCGCGCGTTCCCTAACAGATTTGGCCTACATCGACTGTGAGCAGGGAGATTATTTAACTTCGCGCGCCGCATGCCGCGAAGCCCTGGAAATCTTTGTGGGTTTGGGGCATCGGCGTGGTATGGCACGGGCGCTGGAAGCCTCCGCTTGTCTGGCCCTGGCCCAAGGATACGCCGAACGCGCGCTGAAGTTGGCCGCCGCCGCGGCGCATTTACGCCAGTTAATCAGCGCTCATCTGCATCAAGCGGAACAATTCAAGCTCGATCAGATGCTGCTGCCTGCGTGGGAAGCACTCAGTGAGGAGTGGGGGAAGCGCGCGTGGGAAGAAGGTTCCGCGATGAGTCTGGGAAAAGCGATCCAATACTCTCTGGAGGAGCCGAAGTCTGCTATTTCAGGTTAGCAGGGTCAATTAGACGGCGCACTGCGGCGACACGATCGGCTGGAATGCCTGCCCTGCGAGCATGCTCCCGAATGCTGTCCTCGTCTGGCGCAAGGTAAACGCAGTAGACTTTGTCCTCGGTGACGTAACTGTGGAGCCACTGAATCCGCGGCCCCATTTCCTTCAACGTCTGCAATGAATGCAGTGCCATGTCCCGGATCTGGGTTTCCGACAATGTTCCGGCGCCAGGGATCTCGCGTTCAATCACGAATTGCGGCACAATACCAAGAGTCTAACACCACGGCCAACCGGGCGGCCTATGCTTGAGAGCGGCAGCAGCACAAAGTGAAACAGGACCGGGATCTTGCGATCCGGCCCTGAATTAAAACTTAACGGCGACCTCCGGAAAAGCCCTGTGGGCCTCCTCTGCGGCCGCCAAAACCGCCGCCGCCCGGACCCCGGTTCTGCAACTGAGCCAGTTTGATTTGCTGATCCGGCGTAAGAATCTGGTACAGGGCCGCGTTAGCCTTGGCGTCGTTCGAAGTGAGCTGGGCTGTTAGATTGCCAATGTTAGTCGAACTCCGGTCTATGGCGACCGTGTCATTATTCTTCACGGCATCGCTGAGGCTCTGATTCGCGGTTTTTAGATTGTCGTGTACCGTGGTATCCGCAAGTGCGGAATTGGTGAAAATCGTGGTGGCTTGTTGTTGCTGCGCGGTGGTCAGAGTAAGGGCGGTGGTGAGGAAACTCACGCGATGCTGCGCCATCGTCGCCGGGTCTGGTGGGGTGCCCTTTGGGCCTGAGGGCTGGGCAAGCAGGAACGACGTGGCAAATGCGGAAGCTAACAGGAACCTGGTAAACGTTTCTTTCATAAGATGCGGAACTCTCCAATTATTAGAACGCGGCGATTGGCTTTTGGTTGCCCCCGCCTTGTTAAACCTCTGTAAAATCTTCAACTTGATTGGCGCGGAGTATACTGTGAGCTGTGCCTGCGTGGCTACTGTTCTGGCTTGTTGCCGCATCGGCGGACACTACGGCGGCCGACCGGCTTTATGCCGCGGGACAGTTCGAACAAGCAGCCGTAATCTACCGCCAATTGCTTCAACAAGCGCCCAGGGATCCAAAGCTTCTGATCCGTCTCGGGACCACGCAATATCAACTGGGAGTGTTCGCGGAAGCGGAAGCGCTCTTTCGCCGCGCCGTTTCCATTACGCCCGATCTTGAGCAGGCCGAGGTCGGCCTCGGCACGTCTCTGCTGGCCCTCGACCGGTCGCGGGAAGCCATTCCGTTTTTGGAGAAAGCCGTCAAGCTGGCACCGGCGGACCGCATGGCGCAAAGGGCACTGGGCCACGCCTATCAGAAAGAGAACGAGTTCTTCAAAGGTGAGCGCGTCTTGAGATCATTAGTCGCGTCGGACGGCAAAGATGCGGAGAGCTGGTATTACTTGGGCGCGCTGTTTTATGACAATAACTATTACTTACCCGCGCTGGAAGCGCTGAACGCTTCGCTCGCCTTGCAGCCCGCAAACGATCAGGCCGAAATATACAAAGCCGGAGCGCTCTCTCAGCTTGGCCGTACGCAGGATGCCGCCGGGCTGTTTCACGCTCTCACAATCAAACCATCGGCCGCCGCTCGTCCGGAGCTTTGGCTGGGCTATGCACAGTTCCTTTTTGAAAATGAAAAGCAAAAACCATCGCTGGAGGCGATCAATCGAGCAGCCGCGCTGCTGCCGGATTCCGCCAAGCTCTATTTTTGGAGGGCACGGATTCTAATGAGTCTGGATGACATACAGGGCGCACAAGCCGACGCGGAAAAGGCGGTTCAACTGGCGCCCGAACTGCCCAACTCACGTAATCTGCTGATGAAGATCTATCGCGTACGCGGCCTTGACCGGCAGGCGGATGAACAAGCAGCGTGGCTGGCCGGACACGAATCGGGAAAGAAGGGGAGTGGCCGGTGAGACTGCTAATCTGGCTCGTACTCTGGCAATGGGTTGCCCTGAGCGCTGCTGATACGCAGATTCGGTTTGAGGAGATCGCGAAAAAGGCCGGACTGAATTTCACGTTGAAGAATGCAGCGAGCGGTCATTATCGCCAGATAGAGTTGATGCCCGGCGGAGTCGCCGCGCTTGATTACAATAACGACGGCTGTACTGACATCTTTTTCACCAATGGCGCTGCTGTTCCTTCGCTCCGCAAGACCGCCCCCGAGTTTTCAAATAGGCTCTTCCGCAACAATTGCGATTCCACCTTTACGGATGTGACGGCGAAGGCAGGGGTCGCTGGGGAAGGGTACTCGATGGCTGCCGCCGTAGCCGATTTTGACAATGATGGCTTCGCCGATCTCTTCATAGCCGGCGTAAACCGGAATATTTTGTATCGCAATCGAGGTGACGGAACTTTCGAAGACATTACGAACAAGGCCGGGATCGGCGGCGTGGATCCAAAATACGGGAAGATGTGGTCCGTCTCGGCCGGCTGGTTCGATTACGACAATGACGGCCGTCTGGATCTGTTTGTCTCCAACTACGTGCGCTGGGATCCTTTGAAAGAGAAGGAATGCGGACCGCCCGATCACCGTCTCTACTGCCATCCCGGCAATTACGCCGGCACCCCTAACCAGTTGTTTCATAACAATGGAGACGGCACCTTTACCGACGTTTCCCGCAGTTCTGGAATTGCGGAACATATCGGCAAAGGCATGGGGCTCTCGTTTGCCGACTTCGATGGAGATGGCTTCATTGACGTTTTTGTCGCGAACGATTCCATCCGCAATTTCCTCTTCCGCAACAAAGGGAATGGCACTTTCGAAGAGGTGGGATTGCAGGCGGGCGTAGCTCTGGCCGATCATGGAAACGCAATCGCCGGCATGGGAACTGATTTTCGCGACTACAACAATGATGGGTTGCCTGACCTGGTGGTGACCGGCATGGTGAATGACACGTACCTGCTGTTTCGAAATCGGGGTGGAAAACATCTGTTCGAAGACAATACAATCTCCTCTGGTCTGGCCCGCCTGACAAATCAAATCACCGGTTGGGGAATGGGGATGTTTGATTTTGATAATGACGGCTGGAAAGATCTGTTCTTCGCCAATTCCCACTTCCCACAATTGAACCGGTACCTGGGCACGCAGTCGGAGCTTGCGAACAGCGTCTTGCGGAACCTGGGGAACGGTCGGTTTGAAGACGCATCAAAGACAGCGGGTCCGGATTTTCTTGCCAAGGCGCTCTACCGTGGCGCCGCGTTTGCCGACTTCGATAATGATGGGCGGGTAGATGTGGTGGTAACCGCGCTGAACGCACCCGCAAAGCTATTTCGCAATACTACTCCGGGAACGGGACACTGGCTGGCTGTGAAACTGATTGGCGGCAAGAGCAATCGGGATGGGTTAGGCGCGAAGATTTGCCTCACACTGGCTGATGGCCGTAAGCTCTATAACCACGCGGCCACCAGCGTTGGATATGCTTCTTCCAGTGAGAAGCTGGTACGATTCGGACTCGCCGCGCAGGATCGGGCAACAGCCATCGAAGTCCAATGGCCCGGCGGGCGAACTCAGATTATGCAGAACGTTGCAGTCGATCACGTCCTGGAAATCCGCGAAGGTCCGTAATATGCAAATCATGGCTAAGTTGTGGGCTGTCTTCATCGGTGTTGGAATCGTTGCTGCCCAACCGCTGACGCCGGCCGGAACATTCGATATCAATAAAAATCTCCGGGCGCGAGGGATGAAGAGTGCCTTGACTGTACATCAATTCGTCGCTAGGCAAAAACATCTTTACTTTGTGCTCTCGCCGGGTCCGACGCCGGAATCCTCCACGCTGGTACGGACAGACCTCTCTGGCGGTATTGAACAGATAATCTCTCTTGATCCCGGCTACCTCAGAAATATTGATGTAGACGATAAGCTCAACATTTTTGTGCTGTCTTCGCCGCCAAGAGGTAACGATGTTCTCGCCATGTATAACCCCGATGGGAAGCGCGTGGACTCCCAACCTGCTCCGCCATTGAGCTATCGAGTTCTGGTAGTTCAAGATAAAATTTTTTTTCTACTGTCGGACGGGTCTGCGAAGTTGCTGCGTTCCACAGACCCCTCCGTCCCATTTCGAACCCTCGACATGGATGTCATCAATCTTCGGTGTGCGGTTCTTCCCAACTACGAACTGGCGACAACCGACGGCGTCGAAGCGGACCTCCAGATTGCTTCACTCGACAAAGGAACAGTAAGGATCGCGCCGTTGTCGGCGGTAGAGATCAGTAGTGTCAAAACGGACTACAGGCAAACAATCAACAACCCGCTTCTGAAAGGTGTGACGGTTACGGCTTTGCAGCCGATGAAAAAGCATTTCTTTACTTCATGCTCAGCGGTTTTAAAGCAGGCGAACTAATGAAGATCCTAAAAGCGGACACGGACGGGAATACTAAAGCAGTGTTGACGGTCCGCCTGCCACCTCGGCAAAACGGAACTGGCCTTATGGTTTCCAGTGAAATTGTGGTGGCCGCAGGGCAACTTTCGTTCGGTTCTCGAGTGGTTTGCGAGTAGGCACACATAACCGGCGGAGCCAGCTATCAGACTCTCATCAACGGCGTACTGGTACTTTCGGGAAGAACTACGAAAAGCCGGAATCCCCAGTGCCGGCCAACGGTGGCAAGATCCCTTCCTAGCCGTCTTCCGGGGTAACGCGCTTCTGGCATCTTCGGCGGGAACATGGAATTATGGGGTGTGGAGGTGCCGCCATGGCGTCAGAAAAAAAGATCGACTGGTCGGAATGCCCGTTAGTCGAAGTCAAGCCGGGAGTACAAAGCGGCGCTCCCGTGCTGCGCGGTACGCGGATGCCGGTCAACGCGATTGTCGATAACTCCGACTATGGCGTGAGCGTCGCCGAAATCGCGGAACAGTTTGAAATTCCGCCGGATCGTATCGAGGCGATTGTGGCTTACGCCAAGAGTCACCGCGTTGCGCATCCTGTTTGATAAAAACGTTCCGGTTGGCGTGCGCCGCTTCCTGTTCAAGCATGAAGTGTACACCATCGTCGAAATGCAGTGGTCTCCGCAACTCGAAAACGGGGAACTTCTCAAGGTGGCCGAACAGTCGGGGTTCGACGTGATGGTTACGTCCGATCAAAACATCGGGTATCAGCAAAACCTGACGGGACGGAAACTCGCCTTGGTTGTGCTCGGGTCCAACATCTGGCCGGTAGTACGTACCTATGGGGCGGCGATCACAGCCAAAGTTGATGCGGCAACGCCGCGAAGCTATGACTTCATCGAAATGCCGCTTCCGCCGAAATCTCAAAGGAACCGTTGAAAAGTTTTCAGCGGCGCTGCGGCGTCTCCTTGCATCGATTGTCGCGGGTCGCAAAGGACCCAATTTGATACGTTTGCCTATGGGTGAATGCCGGCTTGGCGGTGAATGCGGCGGACATGGATTTCCTTTTCCCGCTTACGGATCTGCGCGATGTCGTAGGCGGATTGCATCCTCATGAGCGTATCCATCTTCACGCCGAAAGCTTTCTCAATGCGTAGCGCCATATCGCCGGACAGATTCGCCTTGCCGTTGAGCAAACTGGACAGGGCAGGGCGGGACACCTGAAGCGCTTTTGCCGCGTCCGTGACGGACAAGCCTGCGGGTTCAATGATCTCCGTCCGGATGAAATCGCCGGGATGCGGCGGGCTCTTCATGGGCATGGCCGGTTACTCCTGCTGGTTAGTGGTAGTCTTCTAAATTCACGCCGCAAATTTCACGCTCGGCGGCTTCGATACGGAACGTCAGGCGGCGGTTGCGGGTAACGCTCAGGCTCCATGTGCCTTTGCGGTCGCCAGTCAACGTGTGAACCTTCCAAGCTGTGAGCGTCCGCAATTCTTCCGGGTCTTCCATGTTGTCGAGGTACGCGAGCATCTTCCGCAGCTTGTCCACGGTGCCGGGTGGAACGCCTTTCGCACTGTCTTCCGAGTAGAGCCGTTTCAGGCCCTTGTGGGCGAAGGTCCGTATTTTCACCGGCAGGCTGTAGCCTGTAGCTTAACACCTATCAAGTTGGCTGCAAAGCGGAGTCTCAGGGCCTTACCCAGGTTGAAATATATCTCAACGGCCAGTTCGCTGCTTCGTTCCACCGCTTTATCATTATTTAAAAGATTTAAAAGCTACTCTTCTAAAAGCTACTCTCGGCCCCTGAGATCGCGGCCATTACACGGGGGCTGCGCCCGTGTATCACCGCAACAATCCACAATGGTTTTTCATCCGGGGCGTAAGCAATCAGGTAGTCACGCGCCAGAATGAAGTTAAAATATCCGCAATCACCTTGTCGGCGGCGGCGAGATTATCCTCGGCAATGAAATCCCAAATCTCGTCAACGTCGATGGCGCTTCCGGGTGGAAATCGTATCCGGTCATGAATCTGGTTGGGAACGGCGGGCGGCGCTCTTTTAATGCAAGCGGACATAATCTCGTCGCTAGGGATGGACTTCACTCTGCCGCTTTTCAGGTCGTCATACCGGCTGTTGAGCGTTTCCCGCGTCTGCGCAAGCTCGTCGAAGTATCCGGCAACGGCATCCTCAACCAGTAACGGCGAGCACGTTCACGGCTTCGCGCCGGCGCCGTATGGCTCCTCTCGTCTGGCTTCCAGGGAATCGCCCCTTTGCAAGACGCTCAAGTACTCTCCCAAGGTGGCATCCAGTCTCTTATAGAGAAGACCGGTAAAGATCTCCGGTCCTTGCCCGGCCTGTACCTGCTGCAGGCTGCGAATATAATCCAGCCGGTCTTCGGGGCGCACGGCAATCGGGGGATAGCCGCCACGATTAAGACGAGGTTCATCGTCAGCCGCGCGGTACGGCCATTACCGTCATTGAACGGGTGAATGTCCACCAGGCGGCGATGCGCCATGAACGCGGTTTCCGGCGTATCGGTTGCTGTCCCGAGCCAAGCGGCAAAGTGGCCCATCTGGGAAGGGATCTCTGCCGGGGACGGAAAATCATGTCTCCCGGTCTCGGTGCGGACGTAGCGGGGGAGGTCCGCATAGCGTCCGGCGATGTCGGGGCCGGAGCGCTGCATAACCAGCTTGTGCAGATTGCGTACGTCGCCTTCAGTCAACGGCGAGGTTTGCCGGGCAAGCTCTCGCACATAGCGGATTGCGTCGTAGTGATCGAGCGCCTCAAGATGATCTTTGAGGGGCTTGCCGCCGATGGTAATCCCTTTTTCAATGACAAGCGTGGTTTCGACCGCGCTGAGCGTGTTGCCCTCGATGGCGTTCGACGTATACGTAAGCTCGATGTCGTAGTAGTGCTCAAGGTCGGGAAGTGCCTTCGGCAGCAGGGGCCGCATCTTGTCGAGCCACTCTTTTTTCGCGGCGATAGAGGTCAAAAGCTCATCCATGCGCCAACAGATACCATGGGGGAGGTGGCTTGCACAACGCGGCCGCCAAGGTGCCGCCGAAGCCGTTGAACAGCTTGCTTCATTTCAGGCTATTGCAGGCGGACCTATTTCGGCCTCACCATTCGGCCCGCAGCACGTCCGTCTTGGGGAAATCTTCTCCCTTATACAGCAGCGGCTCGTCACCGGTGACTGCTGCAGCGTAAGCACAGCAATCCTCCAGATTCAACGCAGCCGGATGACGTCCTTTTCCAAAGCGCTGCCAAGCCGCTCGGGCTTCCAACATCTGTTCGCGATCGAAAGGAACCGGATCGACCTCCAGATCCTGCAATATAAGTAACGCATCGTCGGCCGATTCGGCTCCGTATCGTCCTTGGACTACCATCAGGACTTCGAGCCAATTCACCGCCGACATTGGCCGATGCGATCGCGGCTGCCATTTGTTGCGCCTCCGGTTCTTGAAACACAATAGCGAGAACCGCCGAAGAATCGATCGTCAAGAACGCGGCACTCCTAATTCGTCATAGCCCATGATTTCTTCAGGACTTCGTGGATCCAGGACAGGACGGGAAGAGGCACGCCGCCCGAGTTCAAGAACACGTGCAATCAGCCTTCCTTGACTGGACCTTGTCGCCCGTTCCCGGGCCAAGCGGTACTGGAGTGCCTCCTTAACTACCCGGGTGAGGGTTTGACCGGTCCGGTGGGCAATCTCGGTTGCAAGCGCATGAGCTTCAGGATCTTTAATATTTAAGACGGGCACGTGACCTCCGGTCCTCCCTATTATCCTCCAAGGAGGACTAACTAGACTGGGCCGGCGAAGTTCGCTCAAGCTGGTGCTGGCGGTGCTGCGGGCCTGCATTTGCCGGGCACTTGTTCTGTTTTACTAATCGTCGGCGGGACCGGGTGAAAATTCTGATTGGGATCGCGACGGTTCGCGGTATGGGCCAAGCGGATGGAGGAAGGCGCCTCAGTTACTGCCACATCGCTGGGCTAAGGCCCGCGCCTAACGGCTCATTGACTCACCAGTTGCTGGCCCGCTCCTGGTGTTCATGGGGTGGATACGTCAATCGTGCCGTAGCGCATCCACCACGCCAATCCGGGTAGCGCGGATCGAAGGAACAGAACAGGCTGCGAGGCCAGTGAGTGTAGCTAGGACGCCTGCTAATAGGAATGTTTTAATGTCTACTGTGGGCAAATCGAAAAGCATACTTGACAAAGTCCGTGCAAACACCGCTGCGAATGCCACTCCGATCGCCACTCCAACTGCGATTATAAGCAGCATCTCTCGATAGACTAAAACAAAAATATTGCGCGGGTTTGCGCCCAGCGCCAGCCGGATGCCGATTTCGTTCCTCCGCCTGGCAGTCGTATAGATTGTCAATCCATAAAGACCAAGGCAACCGACAATCATACCGATGATCCCAAACGTGCTAGCAATAACGGCGAGAAGCCGGTCCTGGCTCAGAGACTCGTCGATCTGTTGCTCTAGCGACCGTACATGGACCGGCAATTCTCGCCCTAAAGCCGCCACCTGGGTCCTGATCGCCTCGGCGCCATCGCGGTCATTGGCATTTGAGCGAACCGATAGTGTCATGTTCCCGAGCATCCGCGGATTCTGAAAGACTGCGCGGTAAAGAAGAGCCGGCGGCCGCTCTCTTACACTACGAAACTGTGAATCGCTGACGACGCCGATAATCTGCATTTCTTGGCCAGGCTTCGGCTGAGACACAGAGACTCGCTTTCCTAAAGGCTCACCGGTACCAAAGAAGCGCTTGGCGAATGTCTCACTGACAAGCGCAACAGCCGGTGTGTTGATGGCGTCATGGAAAGTAAAATCGCGACCAGCTCGCAATTTCAACCCGAATGTTTGATGATACCCGGGACCAACATACGACTCGTACACGGACATATCTTCATTTGGTGCCGGCCTAGGCTGAAGATGAGCCAATGCCGCGGCCGCGCTTATCAGGCACAATAAGGCGTTTTCCGCAATCAGTTGCATGGCAATCCGTATCCTGCTTGCGCCTATGGATAGCCGCAAGGCTATTTCATGATGCCGCTCAATCGTCCTCGCCAGCGTCAGAAGTCCAATGTTTACGCACGCAACGATCATTACCAAGGTCCCAAGTAGCAGTAGTAAGAACAATGGTTTAGAGAATCGCTCCCGGATGTCGGAGATCCCTCGCGCGGCTGATGCAAGTTGTAGGCGATTTCGCAAGAAGCTTGCCCGGCGCGCGGGTGAATAGCCGCTGGAAACCAGCGTTTCTAGTATCTGTGGCCAGATTGTTTCAATATTTGTGCTTGCCTGGACCGGTGAAATGCCAGCTTTCAGTCGTGCGATTGTATTGATCCAAAGCACGTCTACATTGGTAAGTTTGCGCCCCATTGGCGCGATCGACTCTTGCGCCGCAAGGGGAATCGCAACATCGGAGATCTTTCCAACTTTTAGTCCAAAGAAGGAGGGCGGCATTACCCCGATAATCGTGAACTGGACTCCCTCGATTCGCACCGTCCCCCCGAGGACTGTGGGCGATTGGGAGAATCGTCTCTGCCAATACTGGTAGCTGATTACGGGACTTGGCCGGAGCTGGATCCTGGCCTATCATCTTCAGCGGAAATAAGCCGTCCAAGTACCGGAGTCACTCCAAGTGTCGAGAAGAAAGTCCCCGACACGAGCAGTCCTTGAATCCGCTCAATTTCGCCATTCCCTTGCGTCATGAGTATGGGGGCGTTTCCATGCAGCGATGGACTCGAATACGCTTTGACGGTCTCGGATGCTCTGGAACATCGGATAGGAGAGGGGCCTTTTCTCGCCACGGCGATTGAGCATTTCAATTTGGAAAAGGCGGCTGGGTTGATATAAAGGTAAGGACCTGAGCAGGAGTGCATCTATCAGACTGAAAATAGTTGTATTCGCGGCGACAGTGATTGTGAGTACCGATATCACCGCCAGAGAGAAACTCCGGTGCTTGGCCAACGAGCGGAAGCTATACAAGAGATCTTGACGAAAGATGGAGAACAATTTACTTACGTAACCCACAGGATCGCCACCCCGCAAACATACAACATCTGGAAATCACAAACGACTCCTCTCATGCCCAGTCCACGTCTATAGGTTGGCCTCTTGAGTCTTTGGACATGCAAGAAATTCTCTAAACGCTGTTTCAGACGAGCGATCGGAGCTCCGTCAGCCCTTCTCCGCCGCGGCGCCGCCGCCGAACCTTACGGTCACGACAAAAATCAACTTTCTTTCACTCAAAACAAACCACTTCCTCCCACAGCCAAATTTCCCCGTACCCCACCCATGCTAAATCCTAAGTAGCCGAGCCGCGCGCGTAAGCAAGCGTTGCCGGACTGGACAAATACAAGGAGAGCAGCACGTGGCGTCAGTAGCACAAATCGCGGCCAATCGCCGCAACGCGCAATATAGCACCGGACCGCGCACCGAAGAAGGCAAAGCAGCCGTCCGCCTCAACAGCCTCACCCACGGACTCCGGGCGCAGGAGGTCCTACTCCCAGATGAAGACCCCACCGTGTTCGAAGAATTGCGCGACTCCTTTCACCAGCAATTCAAACCCGAAGGCCCAGCCGAACTGTTCTGCGTGGAAAAGATGCTGCTCAGCTTCTGGCGGAACCGGCGCATCGGCCGCATCGAAACCGATCTGTACCTGCACTTCTATCCAACCGAAGCACAGGCGGAGAAGATAGGATTCGGCACCCTCGGGCAATCCTTCACCATTGACGGCCTCGGGCAAGACAACTTTTCCCGCCTCGCCCGCTACGAAACCAGCCTGGACCGCGCCTTCTACCGTGCCTCTAAAGAACTACAAACACTCCAGAAAGCCAGAATTGGCTTTGCTCGGCAAAATGAAGAAGCGCCTTCCGAAGCTCTTCAACCTCCTGTACCGCCCGCCACTGCAGCTATGTCTCCCGAAGCTCTTCAACCTCGGGTAACGCCCGCAGCAGCCACGGCTTCGCACCGCAATCGGAGAGAACGTCGTCGAGCGCGGCTTCAACCTCCCGTACTGCCCGCGGTCACCTAATAGTAGAACTTCACCGCCACTTGTAGTTCACGTGGGCCACGGCCTCCGGCATATCCACTGATAACGCCGAAATTGGAGGCGCCGAAGGTTGAGTTTGGCGTCCCGAAAGTTGGCGTGTTTGTACTGTTGAATGTTTCCAGCCGAAGCTGCAGCCGCATCGCCTCTTTAAAGGCCACCGTCTTGAGTAATGAGAGATCGGCGTTTTTGATGCCGGGAGTCCGATAGTTCAGCGTACGCGGAGCGGTGCCGAAAGTGTCTGCCGCGGGCCGCGAGAATGCCGCCGTATTGAAGTAGTTATTCAGCCGGCTTTCTACCGATCCCGGCATGCTGGGATCGCCAATCAGATTGGGCCGCTGCGTTCCTTCCCAGAGCACGCCACCCTGTAGCGCGGGAACGATTGGATAGCCCTTGCTGAAGGTGGTTAGCCCGTTCACTTCCCAGCCGCCCAGAACTGCGTTGGCTGTCCGGTTCATATTCGAACCAAGCGCTTTCCCTTTCCCTACAGGGAGTTCATAAGAGAAGCTCATAACCAGGCGCTGCGGAATATCCATCGCGGAGACGGACCGTTCAAGACGCAAGTTTTTATAATTCTGAACCGACGTGGTTCCGCCCAACCAGGACACGTTACCCGCCGAGAACGAAGAATCGTCGATCAATTTAGAGATAGTGTAATGAGCCAGAAAGGATAGCCCGTGCGAGTAACGCTTCTCATACTTGAATTGCACCGCGTGATAGATAGAATTGCCGATATTTGGCGTTGAGCCGCTCACTCCGCCCGCATTTTGCGGGTAGGGCCGCAGCAGCGTATTCAGAGTGACCGTGGGTGAACTCAGGCGGGATTTTGGATCCGTGATGATGCCATAGAAAGGATTCGGAACCAGGCTGTTCAGAGCCGTCCTTCCCTGACCCCATAAAGACGGGTCCAGCCGGTTTTGATTCTCCACTCCACCGCCGAAATAGAGGTGAGTGCCTTTGCTTCCGGTATAGTTGACCTCAACTACCGAGCCGGCCGGCAGCTCGCGCTGGATGGAGAAATTCCACGATTGATACTGTGGATTACTATCGGCGCGGCTCTCGGTGCCGATACCGAGACCAAGAAAGGTCGAGGCGCCAAGCGAGTTACCCGGAGGCACATTCAGGCCGTTGGGATATGGATTTTCCAGAGTCGCGTATTGGGTAAGCCCTCCATCGCGGCTGAATTCCGGAGTGGAATCGGTGGAGAAGCCCGCACCCGTATGTCCCTTAATGGTGGCGCGTGAGACGGTGTAGAAGATCCCGTACCCGCCCCGGATTGCAGTTTTACTATCCAGCGCGTAGGCGAAACCGAACCGGGGTTGCCAATTGTTGTAGTCGCCGTCGATTGGGCTGCGCGTGTTGGCGTCGGCAAATTTGAATTGGCCTTTGAGATCGGGATAGCCAGGCACCTTGCCTGCAATCGGCGAAGGCGCATTGAAATCAAACCAGCTCAGCCGGTTGTAGCGCTCCGTACGCGGCACATCGAAGTCGTAGCGCAGACCCAGGTTCAGGGTTAACTTGCGGGTAATCTTCCAATCATCCTCGGCATAAAACCCGTAGTATTTCGAAGCGGAAGCCGAAGGGGGATCCAGATGATAGTCGCCACCGCTTCCCCATCCGATCAGCATGGAGGCAATGGCATTGCCCTGCAGGGAGTTGTTGGTGTTAGGATCCTGATTCGTAACTGCCCGGTTGAAAGCTAAATTCCCTTGAGGAAAACCCGGCTGCAAATAATTAAGGCGCATCAAGCGCGCCTCTGCTCCCACTTTCAGGTTATGACCGGAGATGATTTTCGTGATGTTACCGGTAATACTTTGGACGTCGTCTCCCCGTGCAATCAAGCCATATCCCACCATGCCGACCTGCTGATAGCCTTCCGGCTGAAAGGACGGGAACTGAAGTACACCGGATGTCAGATAGATCGGCGGCAGACCTAGAGTAGTTGGATCGAACCCGTTGCTTTTGGAATCCGTGTGCGCGTTTTGCCGAAGTACTCCGTACCGCAGATTGAGGATGGTTGTGGGACTCTGCACACTGGTGAAATCGAAGACGAAATTCTGAGTTCGGGAGCGGGAATTGCCGTTCGAGTAGGGGTCCGCCAGATTGCCGAAGAAATTCGCGGGGGTGTCATTCCCGAAGCTCAGACTGTATCGCGAGCTAATGCGCTGCTTGTCGTTGATGTTGTGATCCAGCTTGGCATCCATTTGGCCGCCCTGTGATGTGGAAACCCCTTGTCCAAAGAAGTTGTCCGTATGCGTAAACATACTTCCGTCAGAAGTCGGCTTGGGGTAATAGGAAAGCGCATTCTGGGCTATCTTGTGCTGCATGGAAGCCGGAACAATGTTCCCCGGGAAAGGGTTGCGCAATGTCCGGCCATCGGGAGCCTTGTAGGTGTCGAATGGATTGTAGATTGTGATGAGAGATCCGTTGGCCGCCCGCGTATCGGAGAAATCTCCCACTCGCTCTTTCAGGGTGGGGATGGTGCTCAACCGGGTATCCGCGTTTGATCTGCGATTACCCTCGTAATCGTAAAAGAAAAACGTTTTATTACGGCCATTGTAAAGCTTGGGAATCAATACCGGACCACCCACGGTACCGCCAAAGACGTTGCGTTGGAAATCCGGAATGGAACGCCCGGCCCGATTGGAAAACCAGCTATTCGCGTTCATAGCGGCGTTGCGGGCAAACTCGTAGCCGACTCCGTGAAATTGGTTCGTCCCGCTCTTGGTGATCATGTTGACCACCGCTCCACCCGTGTTGCCGAACTCGGCGCTGAAGAAATTGGTCTGGATCTTGAATTCCTGCACCACGTCCACTGAGGGCTGGTATTCCAGATTGGTGATGCCGCTATTCTGTTCCACATTGGTCAGGCTCATACCGTCCAATAGCACATCGGATGTGGAATTACGGACGCCGTTCGCTACGAAATTCGTGCTCGTCTGGCCGCCGGCGCTGGTGTTGACGGGAGTCACGCCCGCGGACAGGGCAACAAGCGCGAGCGGCGCGCGTCCGGCTAACGGAAGAGATTGGATGAATCTGTTATTGACTACTTGACCCAAATCGGCGCTGGTGGTGTTCAAAAGCGGAGCGCTTGAGGATATTTCCACCGTGGTGGCGACTTCACCCACCGAGAGTTCCACGTTCACCGTGGCTTCCTGTTGAACCTGCAACTCAAAGGCGCTTCGGGAGTACTTCTTGAAACCCGCTGCTTCCGCGGTCAGTGAGTACGTGCCGGGAGGAAGAGCCGTCAGAACATACCGGCCGGAACTGTCCGCCACGGCGCTGTGCTCCAAATTACGATTGACGTCGGTAATAGTAATCTTTGCTGCCGGAACAGCGGCCTGCGACGAATCCGTAACGACGCCACGGACCGACGCGGTATAAGACTGAGTCCACACAGTGGACCCGATACACAATAAAAGACTTAACAGTTTTCGCATTATTCCTACTTTATGAATAGTTCGGAGTCGAGTCTATCGACTACACAAGCCCAAGTCAAATTCAATGGCCGCGTAACTTCGTACCGGCCCCACGCGAACACTCTATATAAGCAGATTTGTGTGCGCCTGCGTGGGTGATAATTGGGAAAGTTCATTCCCATGCGATCAGGTGATATCTCCGGGAACTCTGCGCTTGAAAGCTTTGAAGAACTGATGGTTAAGTACCAGCAAGCCGATTATGCTGCCGCGACGGCTCTCATTGAACGGCTCAGCCCGCAGTTGCATCGCTTTTTCCTGGTCCAGGTGGTCAGCAGCAGGTATGCCGACGATCTCTTGCAGGAAACCTGGCTGAAAATTCATGAAGCCCGCCACACTTATCGTCCTGCGGAGCCAGTGCTTCCTTGGATTTACGCCATTGCGCGGCACGTTCGCGTGGATAGTTATCGCAAAGTCCGGCGGGTGGAAATGCGCGAGCAGCAGGTGGATATCCTGCCTGAGTATGCCATGCGGCAGGCCGGAACCATGCAGCGCGGTCCGGATCTTGAGTCACTGCTGGGATCGCTTCCGGACAGCCAGCGCGAAGTGATCGCAATGCTCAAAATCTCCGGTATGACGCTCGATGAGGTGGCTCGCGCAACTTCATCGAGTACCGGCTCGGTCAAGCAAAAAGCACACCGGGCCTATAAGAAATTACGCGGCGTGTTGACGGCTCTGGGATATGGGAAGGCTGCGGCAGGAGGGATCGATGAGGACTAGAGATGTCGACCAAATCCTGGATCGGGCAGTGAACCAGCCTGCGCCCAGGATAGACGGCCAGGCAATCGAACGGATCAAAGCGCCTCTCCTGCTATCGCTGCGGCCCGTTCGGCCCATCGCACCAGTGTGGGTGTTCGCCTCCGCTTTCTTTTTCGTCTTCGTTGCCGTTGCTACTATCGGGGCATTCGCGCTGGGCATGTACGGCGTTCGAGTGCTCAGCGCAACTTCGGCAGCCGCGATTTTCTTCACTTTAGGTTTATCGGCCATCCTTGCGGCGGTCGCGATTGCACGCGAAATGAGACCGGCAGGCGGCCGGCATCTCGGCGTTTTTGCGTTTCTCGTCAGTACGGTTGGCCTGTTAATCGTGTTCGCGCTGGTTTTCCACGGTTACGATATGCGGGATTTTATCAGGCAAGGGATTCCGTGTCTACGGGCTGGAATGATGTTCGCGGTTCCGGCGGCGCTGATCGTCTGGTTCCTGCTCTGGCGGGGTTTCATCTTGAATGCACCAATGGCCGGTTTTGCGGCAGGAACCCTCGCCGGTCTTGCCGGTATCGGGATGCTGGAACTGCATTGCCCGAATCTGAAAGCCGTCCACATCATGGTTTGGCATGTGGGCGTGGTCTTACTCTGCGGTCTTGCTGGATGGTTGATCGGATGGGGCAGCCAGGCTTTACGCCCGCGCAGATCTTAAGCTTGATAATCACGATGGCTTTAGTCCGCCACGTGGCTTGGCATTCTTCTTCTTCGGCCCTGCCGTGGAACCCGATCGGCGCGCGGGCTGCGTCTCCATAGCAGCCCGCAAAATGCGATTGATGCGCGTCTGATAACCCTTGCCGTTGGCCTTGAGCCAATTCAGCACGTCCGCGTCAAGACGAATGGTGAGTTGTGTTTAGCTAGGGGCCATGCTTCCTTGCCTTCGTAAAAAAGTCGTCGCCAAGAGGTGGAATTCCCGAATAGTCGATGGACGTTGCATCTAACCGCCGTGCTTCTGCCGGGGTCAATTGCCGGGGTTTCTCCGGGTCAAGCCGATAGCGTTTCATCATCTTGCCTCTGCTCGCGTTCGTTCGCCTTCCGCGCGGAAATTACCCGTATGACTTTACCGCGCGTGGTATAGGCGGCCGCAAAAAGCCGCCCTTCGATCTTGCCGAGGGTGAGCCGCCGCTCCTCGTTGTAGTCGCGGCGGGTATCCTCGCTGTCCAAGCCGTGCGAGTCCAGAAAGACCCGTACTGCGTATTCGAAAGGCACACCGTGTTTAGCGATATTCTGCGCGGCCTTGCGGTCGTCCCCTCGAATAGCATCCGCCACTCTAGCTGTTTTTTGTAGTTACATGCAAGCGGGGCGTTTCGGCCCGATTCAGAGCTATTTCATTTTGTCCTTATCCATCTTGTCTTTGTCCATCTTGTCGTCGGCGAAAGCGGGCGCCAGCGTTAACAGCGAGGCCGCGAAACAGAGTGCAATGGTTTTCTTCATGGTGGTTCTCCTTTAAAAGTGAGTGCTTAAAATCCTGCGTACCAGTCATAACCGCGCTCGGCCCAATAATCCGGCGGGCGAGTGTTGCTGAACGCAATTCTTCCAATCCGTTTAAGGTTCTTGATGCCGTACTTTACCGGGATAACGAGCCGCAGCGGAGCGCCATGCTCGGGCGTTAGCGCCGCGCCGTTCATTTCATAGGCGAGCAGCGTCTGCGGATGAAGGGCGGATGGCATGTCGAGGCCGGCATAGTATTCCTTGCCGGGTGTTTCCAGCCCGACGTAGGAATTAAGATCTGTCTGACCCGGCGCGTACCTGGCCGCGAAATCACGAAATCGAGCGCCGCCCCATTTCACTACCGTGCTCCACCCCTCGATGCACTTCAATTCCGTGACGATCTCTACCTTTGGTAACGCCTTGATATCGTTCAGAGTGAGGGATTGGTCCGAACCCAGCATCAGCTTCCAGTCCGGGTTTGGATCTTCCTCCAGACCGATGTCGCCATTCGGACGGGGCTCTTCCGCTTCGCCCGCGGAAAACGTACGCGCTAAGCGAGTATCGCGGAAATAGTCTCGCGACACTCGTTCATTCGCTTCGAGTGCGGCGCGCAAGGGCCACGCAACTTGATCGTCGGGCCTGCGGGACCGGAGCCAGCCCCATGCGCCTGTGCCGGCAAGGGCTGCGGCTCCACCTACTAGCAGACTTCGGCGCGTCCTGCGTGAGATTTCTCTCTCCGCTCCAGTGTCTTTGAAACTCACTGCACAACCTCATACCCTGTGATCATGGAACGTAGATTGTTCCAGCCCGCCCGAATAACCTGCGCGACATGAACCAGGAAAAACAGAACGTATCCAATGGTCAGCAGGAAGTGCTCAATACGAGCGGCTTCATAACCGCCGAGTAATGCCGTGAGCCAGCCAAACTGAACCGATTTCCAAATCGCGAGTCCAGTCAGCAGAGAACCTGCGCCCATCACGACGATGCTGGTGTAGGCGAACTGCTGAGCGCCGTTAAACTTGCGCGGCGGCGGATGAACCTTGCTTAAGTGCAGATCGTAGAGCGTCACCTGAATCGCTTCCCGTAAGGAATTGCGGTTCGGCACCAGGTAACGCCACTCGCCGGAAACCAGCGTGTAGATTACGTATAAGATGCCATTGATGGCAAAGAACCACATGAACAGAAAGTGCCAGGCCATGCCCTCCGCCAACTGATGGCCAAGGCCCAGGCCGTTGTAGAACCAGTCCGGAAAGAAATGGAACAGCGTGAAGCTGCCCAGGCCGATGCGGTAAACGTCGTTTGCCCAGTAGATGAGCAGACCGCTCCAAATCATGATCGACAGAAGTGGAAAGTTGATCCAGTGAAGCCAGCGGATTGCTGCCGGATGTTTGGACTCAAGCCGTTTCAAGTTGCAATGTCCTCCATCTTCAATCGAATGTATTCGTTCGCTCAACCCCAAAAAGTTACGGTTGATTGGTTAACCGCACCAGATCCGCTCCTGCAATCCCGCCCTGACCCGTCTGCTGCACAAAGGCGATCACTCTTAGTCCATCGCTATTCCAGTGCCGATTGATCGGCAGCCGCACGGTTTTGTCCAAGCCTTCCTTCGCCGTAGTGGTTCCTATTTTCGTGAGGCTGCGTGCGACGGCGACGTGCCGCAGCATTCTTCCCGAGTTTTCTCCGCGGCCCACGTGAGATACGCCGTTATTATCGGCAAGGGCGATCCATACATCCGCTTTGCTAAAGGGCACATCGGTAGGGATGCCACTGCTGATCACGTGAATGACGGCTTCGGAGCCGTCTCGCACCGCCGATGCGATCTGGATCGATGCCTTCCTGTGGTTGGCTGAACGCGAGATGCCAGCTTGGATCAAGGGCTCGTCACTCCCCACGAATTGTTCGCCGCCATCGATGATCAGTTGCGGCGTATAGACGGAATCCAATCGTAATCTTTGTCCATATGCGTTCTGCCGGGCACTGAATTGAGGAGAGGAAAACGGATCGTTCCAGCCGAGGCGGTTCCAGTAATCCACGTGCTCACCTAGAACGATTACTTGAGCGCCCGGCACCGGCTGTATGCGATCGAGCTTTTCAAGTAGAGCGTCCGCCGGTGGACAACTTGAGCAACCTTCAGAGGTGAAGAGCTCGACTAAGACCGGAGCGGAACGGGCGGCTGTGGAGATTAGTAAGAGAAGCGTTGTGGCTAAGACTGCGTGTTTCACAGGAGATCCCCTCGAAACAGAGTTCGTGTGTCTTCTTAAGAAAGTTACGCTTATTAACTGACTACCTTCTTCAGCAGTCTTCTATCAAACTGAAATGGTTGAGATTCAGTCCATTCAATTCTGTGAAAGCTAAGATGGTCTGGGTTGACGAGAAAGTTCGATTCCTGTGGGATCACTGAGGATAGCACTTCCAAAACAAGAGAGCGTTTCTCTTGGATCCACTTGGTTCCAAATTGCTTTGCCAGATATTCATCATACGGCACAGGAGATTCAAAGCGTTCTATTGCGTCCCCCGGAAATATGGCTTTGACATATGCATAATCCGGAAGCTGGTTCACCGTCATATGCACCAGCACTTCCAAGCACGCGAGCGACAGAGAAGAAGCCGTGTAGATCACGCTGGAGCCTTTCGCATTCCAGCGGCCACCCGCCATTTCAGCGCCTTTCCCACTACGCGGATTGTGAGGTGCTTTGTATAGCCGGAACCCAGCAGGCATTTAGCTGAAAACGCCGTATTCAATGCGGGTCAGAATGTCGTTGATCTCACAGTATTGGGCTGGGGCTTCGTCGAAAAACGTTCTAGGTGTCAGGCCACGCAACTCAGCTAGTGGGGTGTTGAACCAATCTCCGGCGACTTCCTTCGAACCGAACACGCTAAGAGCGTGGTCTTCAATCTCAGACCAGTATTCCTGAACTTGTTCCTTCCAAGTCTGTGTCGCCATCCGCGTTGCGCTGTCGGATCGAATCTCCATACCATCTTCACTATACGCCGGAATTGCGGGAATGATCTTCACGTGACAACAAACCGTTACACGGAACTCGCTGCCGTCCCATTAGGGTTAAGCTTACGTCGTGTCCAGTTATGTCGAAAGCTCTGCCCCTGGACGCGTCAAAGCGCGTCAATGGACTTGGCGGGCGGCAGCGGTTTGCCTTTTCGGCATCTCCGTCCTGCTCACGTATCTCATCAGCACCCGATTTTCCTCTCATTTTGTGCTGAAGATCGCTGCCGTGCAACTCGCATTCTTCCTTCCATCCGCACTGCTGTACTTCCGTTCTGCCCGACACGATCCGGCGGGCTCTCCGCCGGTCCGGCGGCTATCGCCCGTTTGGCTCGTAGCAGCGTACCTGGCGATTGTCTTTCCACTCGCGTGGATCGTTAACACAAACACCTCATGCGCCGATGAGAGCGCGTACCGTTTTCAGGCCCGCATTTTCCTGACCGGGCATTTGATGGCGGATGCGCCACCAGCTTCTGAGACAGTCAACGGGCTCAGTTTCGGCAAGGAGTTCTTCTTCCACCATCTTTTGCTCACAGGCGGCAAATGGTTCAGCAAGTATCCCCCCGGCTGGCCCATGGCGCTGATGCTCCCTATCGCGTTTCACCTCGATTGGTTACTGAACCCAATGCTTGGCCTGGTGATTCTCTTTCTGACCTACAGGATTGGCGCCGGGTTATTCGATACCTCCACCGGTTGGATTGCCGCGTTGGTGCTGCTTGCATCTCCTTTCTTTATATTCAACAGTCTCGGATTCATGTCGCACCCGCTGTGCTCCGCACTGCTCGCCGGCGCAACTCTGCTGTTCTTCCGATGGCTGCGCACCGCATCCCCAACCGTGTTGATAGGCATGCTGGCGCTGATTACTTTCGCGTTTTGGGTGCGCCCATTCACGGCCGGCTGTGCAGGCATCGTCTTTGCCGTAGCTGCGCTGTGGCATTACAGGCGGGATCGCGTCAGGCTGAAGACCTTTATTCTCGCCGGAGCCGTCACCAGCGTAGCCGCTGCCGGCGTGTTGCTCTGGTATAACAGCCAGCTTACGGGCCACTTCCTTGTGTCCCCGTATGCGCTCTACTTCGGTACAAATATGCCGCCGGAAGTGGATCTCCGGCCTGCTCACGTCCTCTCCAATCTCTTTACGATCACGCGCTCTTCTTTTGAAAAGCTAAACGCGAGTGTATTTCCGTTGCTGCTGCTGCTTGCCGCCTACGCCTTGCTCCGCGAAGAACGCGCGAAACGCGAGGCGATCTATACCCTGGGCGCACTCTTCCTGATTCTGGTGTTCGGCTACACCGGACTGATCGAACCGTCCGACACTATCGTCGGCGAGCGCATGTATTATGAAGCCTTCTTTGCTCTGTCAATCGTGGCCGCCCGGGGCATTGCGATTCTTCAGCGGCGATGGCGGATTCCGGCGCGCGCCATGGCTGCGGCGATGGCCGCTGCCGTTCTGCTTACAGTCCCAACGTATTACCGTTTCTATCAGGACACCATGCAACGGGCCCTGCCATTCACCGAGGTGCAGAACGCCATCAACGGACTGCATCTGAGTGACGCGGTATTCTTTCTGCAAACGGCCGAAGGTTTCAAAGCAAGCGATTTCAACCAAAATTCACCCGACTGGAAGCACTCCGATGCGTTTTACTTCGTTGACACAGGCGAGCAACGCCGCCCCGCAATCGCAGCACTGATGGGCAAATCAAACTGGGCTGTTATCTCGTACGATCCTCAGGCGCGCGCAGCGGTTGTAGAACAGGTTGAACATTCCGCGGATAATCACCAGAGAGATTTTGTGCCAGGAACGGACGGCGTCTCCGCGGAGCGGTACGGTATCAGCCGCGGTGGATCGGCAGCCCCATCCAGCAACCACACGGAGCGGTCACGGAAGTAGTTGAGTAACTTTTCATTATCGATCCCGCGATCC
>JBBPYD010000187.1:0-9474 GCA_038200305.1 Bryobacterales bacterium | reverse complement strand
GATGCGCCAGTTTGGCGATCAAAACCTTCCGGTTCAGCCGTGTCCGCTTCCGCGCTTCATTCAATAGCCGTGTCTTGGTTTTCTTGTCCGCTTTCCGATACTCTTCCCGGACTCGATCCAGTTACTGTTCCCGTGAGTGCATGTCCATCCTCGAGGCGTAAAAAAACCCCGCTTGGCACTCGCTCTCTCGGTCACATTCTTAAATGACCCAACCGATACCCTCTTGGTCACATTTTAAGTGACCCAATTCGCCCCGTTGCTACCCTGTGCACGCTGCTGTATGATACGGCACGAATAACGAACAAGGTTCTACCAAAGCGCCGGCAATTCGGCCACTGGAGGTTCTAGTGTTCTTCGCAAAGCGTTTCTGGATGGCTTTAACGTTGTCTTCGTGCCTGGTCTATGGACAAGTCGACCGGGCAAACCTAAACGGCACTGTTACCGACTCGAGCGGAGCGGTCATCCGTGACGCCGTTGTGGAGGTAGTATCACGAGTGACCGGGCTGCGGCGCGAAGTGCCTACCGGCACAGCCGGCGCTTACAACCTGACTGGACTTCCAATCGGGACGTACGATCTCAGCATTTCTCACCCCGGCTTCGAAACATCCAAAATCGAGGGTGTTGAATTGTCGGTAGGTCAGACACGAACGATTGACGCGAAGCTGTCCGTAACGGGAGTTGCATCTTACGTGGACGTGCAAGCGGCCGCGGAGGTGCTGGATAAAAGCGACGCCCAGATAGGAACGGTGATCGAAACACAACAATTGCGCGACATTCCAGTGAATGGCCGCAACTGGGCGACACTGATGATGCTGGCGCCCGGCGCAATCAACGTGGGCGGAGGAAGCCAGACGAGTATCCGGTTTGTTGGGCGCTCGCGGGACGACAATAATTACACGTTCGACGGCATTGACGCTACGGGAGTACAGGAACAGGGGCAGAAAGCCGATGCACGCCTGAACATCTCTCTGGAATCCATTGCGGAGTTCCGTGTCAACTCCGCGGTCTATACCGCCGAAGGGGGTTCGTCTGGTGGCGGTCAGGTGAACGCTGTGTCCAAGACCGGCACGAACGAGTTTCACGGCGGGTTGTTTGAGTTCTTGCGCAACAATGTAGTCGATGCCCGTTCCCCATTCGATCCTTCGAAGATTCCGCCGTTCCGGATGAACCAATTCGGCGCCAGCTTCGGCGGACCCATAGTACACAATCGCACCTTCTTCTTCATGGACTATGAAGCCATCCGGCAGAGCCTTGGACAGACGTTGATTGGTTTCGTGCCGAGCGCCGCCTTCCGGGCGCGGGCTGTAGCAACCTCGCCCGCGATCAAACCCCTGATCGATGCGTACCCGGTCGGGCGGACACGCACTAATCCCGATACGGATCAATTAACGGTGCAAGGCAGCAATTCCGTGCGCGAGGATAGCGGAATGATCCGCTTGGACCACCAATTTACGTCTAACACGTCCATGTTTGCGCGCTATAACATCGACGATGCATTCATCGATAAACCCAATGGCGCTCTCGGCTCCCGGAATACGACTGCCATTCGTCCCTCAAACTTAGCTCTTCAGCTCATGCATATTTTCTCGCCGAGTGTCATCAATGAGACTAGAGCAGGAATGAACCGTTCGGCCTACCACCATCCAACAGTCGGACAGGTGCCGGCAAACGTCACCGTACCGGGATTCGACGATTTGAGCGCGAATGCCCTTGACGTTGAAGTGGGAACTACCTTCTCGGCGATTGATAATCTAACCGTCATCCGCGGGCGCCACACCTTCAAAATGGGTGTGGACATCCGGCGCATTCGCCTCAACAACACCGGTAACGCGATCGATTTCTCATCCATCGCCTACAACAGCCTGGACGATTACGTTCACAACGTTATCGATTCCGTCGGCGTCGACGGGGCCTTGGGCATCGGCGGAATGAGACGCACGTTGTGGATGGGCTACGGGCAGGATGAATTTAAGGTGCGGCCCAACCTCACGCTGAACATTGGATTACGTTATGAATACTACACCGTTGTAAATGAGGTGAAGGGCCGCACGGCAGTGGTGGATGTGCTTGGCTGCGGTGGTTTTTGCCCGCCCGGAACGCCGATGTACGCGCCGGACCGTAATAATTTGGCTCCGCGCCTCGGTCTGGCTTGGTCCCCTGAGCAGTTCAAAGGGAAGACGGTCATTCGCACTGGTTTCGGAATATACTATGGCGCGAATCAGAACGACGATTTCAGCGATCCTCATGAGACCACGGCGGCACGCTATTCGCTGTCTTCGGCGGTTGTCACCAACCTCTCTTTTCCAATAACTCCTTTCCTCGGCCGCCTGCAGGCCGAAGGCGCAAGCCCCAAGGGGATTGATCGATATCGCCGCGATCTGTATTACGAGAATTGGGATTTTCAGATCCAGCAACAGTTGCCACACAGCTTCGTAGGGCAGGCCGGCTATATCGGCAGTGAAGGCCATAATCTCTTCGACTCGCGTGCCACTAACCTGCTCGATCCTGTCACCAGGAAGCGTACGTTGCCGCAGTTCGGCCAATTTGGCGTAAAACACAATGACGGAAACAGCAGCTTTCACGCACTGCAGGCGTCTTTGCAGCGGTCATTTACCAAGGGATGACTTTGGCAGACACAGTATATGTGGTCGCATGCCATCATCGACGGATCGGTGGGCGCCGGCGAAAGCGTGTCCGTCGAAAACGTGTCCTGCCGGGCTTGCGATAGAAGCAGTTCGCCCTACGACGTCCGGCATACGACGACTACGAATTCGGTGTACCAGCTTCCGTTTGGCGCAGGGCGGCCCTACCTGCATGACGGGGGATTTGCTGCCAAGCTTTTCGGCGGATGGGAACTGAGCGGCATTGGCACAGCCAGCACCGGCCGGCCCGTGAATATTACGGTGACGCGCAGCGCGGCGACTATGCTTGATGGAAACACCGGAAGCCAGAGACCAGATCTGGTTCCGGGCGTCTCTATTTATTCGGCCAATCAAACAATTGCCAACTGGTTCAACCCGGCAGCGTTCAAGGTACCCGCCAAAGGGACTTGGGGAAACGCGGGTAGATACCTTGGCCGCGGCCCAGGATATTGGGAAGTGGACACCGGGCTGGAGAAGCGCACGCCACTTGCGGAACGTGTCAGTCTCAGCTTCCGGCGGAGGCGTTCAACCTCTTCAATCACCCGATCTACGGAAATCCAGGCGGTAACTTTTCGTCCGCCTCCTCGTTTGGGCGTATTACGGGGATACTGAACAACGGCGCGGTGGGTACGGGCACGCCGCGGCGCATGCAATTTATGCTGCGTCTCGATTTCTAAACTAAGCGAATGGAGGCCCTCCGAATACCCTGCGCACCGCCATGTTATAGTGGCAAAGAAAAGGCGAATAGTGGGCGTAGATATTCAGGAACAGTTAGCCATCCTCAGGCGGAGAATTGCGAAGATCGACAGCCGGTTCGCGCAAAAAGAGAAGCCTCCAGCTCCGCAGCCTCCGCCATTCGATCCGAAGCCGTCCCGCTACTTCATCGAGGACTGGTGCAGTGGAGCGGAAGTGGAAACGCCGCTGGGCCGTCACTTCGAAACTGAGCGGCTCTACGAATCGCACCGCCGCCACGGCAGCCTGGATATCTCGACCCTCTGCGATCTTCCCGATGATCTGCTGGACGCTATCTCAGAGGGTGTGATCGTAAAGTCGCACTGCTCCAGGTGGGCCTTTCTCGATACAGAAACTACGGGACTGGCGGGCGGCACCGGCACCTACGCATTCCTTATCGGGGTGGGCCGCATCACGCCGGAGGGTTTCCGTCTGCGCCAGTTCTTCATGCGCGATCTGGGTGAAGAAGCCAGCCTGCTGCACGGTCTGGCGAATCATCTGGCCGAATTCGACACGCTTGTCACGTACAACGGAAAGGCCTACGATCAGCCACTGCTGGAAACCCGGTTCCGCATGGTCCAGGCGCGCACTCCGTTCAGCAGAATGGAGCATCTTGATCTCCTGTTTGGCGCGCGCCGCCTCTGGAAGCTTCGCTTCGATAGCTGCCGTCTGGTGGAGCTAGAAAATCAAATCCTGGGCCTGGAGCGCGAAGGCGATCTTCCAGGAGCGATGATTCCCTACGTTTATTTTGAATATCTCCGGACGCAAGAAGCCTTCCGGGTCGCGCCGATCCTGCACCACAACGCAAACGATATCCTGACCCTGGCTTGCCTCACCGCTATTGTGCCGTGGGCATTTCAATCTCCCGAGACGGCGCCGCTGGCGCACGGCTCTGAGATGGTCGGCCTGGCCCGCTGGCTCCGCCGTGGCGAGCGCCATGAGCACGCCCTGCAGCTATTCCGCCGCGCGATCGACAAAGGTCTCCCGGACGATCTCCTGTTTCGCACCATGTGGGATGTAGCGATGCTGGAAAAGAAGCTGGGCCGTGAGCCGGCCGCACTCGCGTTGCTCACTGACCTCGCCGCCTACCGGAACCCCCACCGCCTCGCTGCAATCGAGGAACTGGCGAAATACTACGAACACCGCGAGCGCAATTACGGCATGGCGCTGGAGTGTACACTCAGCGCCATCGCCCTTGAAGACACCAGCGAACTCCGCCGCCGCCAGTTGCGTCTCGACCGGCGTTTGGCCGTGAAGCGAACACGCCGGCTGCTTTAATTCAGACCACCGGTCCTTCGCCGCCTGAGAGAACGGCGATGATGCTTTCCTTACGCTGGGAAGCTGTCTCAATCGTGGAGTCCATGGCAATCCAGTAGACGGCGATGCCGATCAAAACATCAATTGCGAGCACACCGTAAAACGCTGCATCGCTATCGAACGCGAAGCGGGCGGCGTAGGCGAGAGCAATGGGCACGGCTACCAGCACATAGATAAAAATAAGGGTGGCCTGAACGCGGCCGGCGGACGTACTTCGCCAGGATTGATCGGGGTCCACCGAACGTGGATTCCGGGTGGACATCATGTTTCCAATGGCGAGCAGAAAAATTGTCATCGTGATTGCGACGCATAAAGATTCCACCAGCCCGGACAGCGTGACGGGCATGCGGAGAAAAAGACATACCAGCGCGATCAGGAGTGTCTCAAGCACGATGAAGAAAACAGCGGTGATGTTCTTCGCAACGATGATGGTGGACATTCGGATGGGGGCTGAGTAATACAACTGAACCGCGCCACGGTCAAAGCCGAAGATGTTCCAGATACAGACCTCGCCCAAGAGCATAATGGCGTAGACAGTAACCGCCGTGAGGTAATGCGAGGAGAGCGCGGACGTGGAATGATTTCCATTGAACGCAATCGGAAGCCAGATCAGCAGCCCGAAGGAGAAGCCCATCAGAAAGACCAGGCGGAAGCGGGGCGACCTGGAAAGAACGCGAATCTCCTTTTCCACCAGCACGCCGAGCGGGTCCGGCAACAGACTGGGAACGATTTGGAAAATCCGCTCTGTCATCGTGATGCGGTTTGGTTGAAGGTTGTCTTTGGACTGCGCCTCAGCGGAGTCAAACCGCAAACTGCGCTCAAACTGCCAGCGGCCAAATGCATATGCAATTGCCGTCCAGCCTGCGATAATGCAGAAGCATAAGAACGGATTGCTACCCAGTGCGAGCCGCGCTGCCGCGGCCCACGGTAGATAGAGAGTAGGTTGAGCATTCAGGACGCGGCGGATGGCAGTTGGATCGCTACGCAGGAGAATTTGCGGAAGGGCCGCTACCAGCACGAGTCCGAACACCAGAACTTCCCGAATTCGTTTTCGCGCGAACAAGCGGCCTAGCAGATCTCTAAATCCAGTGGACAAAAACAGATTGAAGGCGGCGTAAACCGGCAGCGTGCATGCCCCCCAAACGGGAACGCGGGGATTGAACAACAGGCCGGCGGTTGCGCCTGTGAGCATGACCAGCATTTCGCCGGCGGCAGTGACGCGCAGCAGGACTTCCATAGTGAAGAGTTGCGAATGTGGAATGGGATAAACCACGAGCCGGCGGAGATCGAGCGATAGCCCTGTGCTGACCATCAGGATGGGAATCAACTGCCAGTAGAGAGTCAATAACAGAAGTCCGGACGGAAGCAACTGCATCAACACCGCTGGTTCCGATTCCGCGCAGATGAGCCCTTCCGCAATGGCGCCGCCGGTCCAGATGCCGTACCAAATGCAAGCGGCAACGATGCTGAGTACATGCGAGGCGCCGGCGCGCGGAAAGCGATTGCGGACGGATTTCCCTTGCGCCCAGAGGATGGCTAACGTTTGCGCGTGCATATCAAAGCCATGCTGGACTCTCGCCCATGCGGTCTGCCCCGACTACTCGAACGAAAATGTCTTCCAGGCTTTCGGAGCCAGAACGAAGATCCGCAATCGTACCCTCGGTGACGATCTTGCCTTCATGGATAATCGCGATTCGTTCACAGAGCCGCTCGACTACTTCCAGCACGTGCGAGGTGAGGAACACGGTTGCACCACGGCGGACTTGGTCGATCAGTATATCTTTCATCAGCCGCGCGCCTACGGCATCCACGCCTTCAAATGGTTCATCCATGAGAAAAAGTTGTGGACGGTGGATGAGCGAGGCCGCCATGGCGACGCGCTTTCGCATCCCTTTCGAATATTCGCCGATCAGTTTGCGGCTGCTGGCATCGAGTTCAAACAGGGCGATCAACTCCCGGGCACGTTCGCGGGCGATGGCTCGGGGAAGGCTGTACATTCTGCCCACGAATTCGACAAACTCCGGTCCAGTGAGATGGTCGAACAGCAGCGATTCATCGGGAACTACGCCGATTCTCGATTTGATCTCGACCTCCTTTTCGGGCATCGGCAAGCCGAGCAATTCGATGGAGCCGGACGTTGGCGGAGCGAGTCCCATCAACATGCGAATGGTGGTGGTTTTTCCGGCTCCGTTGGGTCCAAGGAAGCCGAAGAAGGATCTCTGGGGAACCGTGAGATTGAGCCCGTCCACAGCGGCCTTCGCGCCGTACACCTTCCGTAGATCGCGCACTGCAATGGCCGGTGGAGCTTCCGTCATGGTCTAGTTCTCATAGTAACTGTATGCGAAACGGACCAATTCCGCGTACGATGGAAAGACTGCCTGAAATGAAACAAGTGTTTTCGAGTGCCGATAGGGCGCTTGCACAAAGAATCGAATCGGGCCACGCATTTTCAGGAGTGGCTTCGGCGCAAGCCGCACAGGCGCAGAATCCAGATTTCACGGATGCAGTGGAGCCGATGGCCGGCGGATGGGCCGTGTTCCAGGGCGTCGACTTGCCTTTCACCCAGGCCTTGGGAATCGGCATGGCGGGGCCGGTGACAGCCGAAGAGCTGGACCGCCTGGAGGCGTTTTTTCACAGCCGGAACTCGCCGGCTATTATCGACCTCTGTACCTTGGCCGACCCTGGCCTGCTCATCATGATTCAACAGCGGGGCTACGTGGTTCGGGAGCTTAGCAATGTTCTCGTTCGGCGGCTCGATCCCGCTGAAGAGTTTCCGCAGCCTCCTCCGGGAATCGAAGTTCGTCCGGTGGGTGCATCGGAGACCCGGTCGTGGGCGCGTATCATCGCACAAGGCTTTTTCGAAAGCGAAGACGTTCCCGAGGAGCAAATCGATAGGATGTCGGCCATGCCTTCGGAATTCCACGCATACTTCGGTCTTCAAGACGGTATGCCGGCCAGCGGCTCCGCCATGGGTGTCCGGGACGGCCTCGCGACGCTATTCGGTGACGCGACGCTGGTGCCGGGCCGCGGCCGTGGTTTGCAACTTGCGTCCATTCATCGCCGCTTGCAGCGGGCGGCGCAGCTAGGCTGCGATCTGGCTTCGGCTTCCGTTTGGCCGGGCACCATCTCCCATCGAAATTACGAACGGGCAGGATTCCAGCTCGTTTATTTGCGGATCATGCTGTCCGTGTGCGTCACCCGAACCTGATCCAAATGTGTACATGTTTCCGGCATGTTATCTGTGACGCTTCCCATCCCGTTGGTCGGCCAGCGGGCCTAGTCCACGTCCGAGAATGCGTCTGTCTTTTGCCTTTGCAGCTCGGGAATCAGGTAATGAAGTGCCGCCACCAAATCGCGCGGCAGGTGCGTGCGACCCTCCAGCCACGTACTCACCGCCACAACATGCCGATACCGCTTATCGTCGGTGTCACTGGAGGGTTTCGAGAAGAAATTGAGGGTCATAAATGCCTGCATACGCTGGGGTGAAGAGAGAAAGCCAGCGACAGCGGTGAAGCCGTCGCCAGCCCCGGCCTCCAGCGCGGCGCTCGGGTTGCATCCCTGCATTGCCCTATCCTCCGGCTGGCCCGTCCCGATTCTAAACCAGCCAGCCCCGGCAGGAAAGCGTTAAATCCCGGGGGATATACAAGGGGGCAGCGCCCCCTTGTTCCGGCCTTGTTAGCATTGACATAGAGGGTCGTTTCTTTCCCTTGACCGCCATATGCAAGTACATTTCACTCGCGAGCAGCTTGCGCAGCTTTCCCAAATCGCCACCCATGCCGGGACGGACCCAGAGCATCTGGTGAAAGACGCCGCCTTGCGTCTGGTGGAAGAGGATGCGAAGTTCCGTGCCGCTGTCCGCCGGGCATTGAGCAGGCCGACCGGGGAGAGCTTAACGACCATGAAGAGGTGGTTGCACGCATTGAGCGGCGCTTGCACTCGCAATGAACCTCCGGTGGACTGAGGAAGCCACCACCGACCTTTAGCAGATTAGCGACTACATCGCTGAAGACAATCCCGAAAACGCGATAGACCGCGATGTAGGGCAGCGGAGACAGAACGAGTTCAAGAGCATCACCAGGGCGAACTGTTCCCGCGAGTGGGCTTTATCGTTACGAACCTGAGTTCGCCGAGAACCTGCGGCGGCGGCTGATACTGCCGAAGAAGATCGATCACTGGTCGCTGACCAGCTTGCAACAGCGGTTGGTGAAGACGGGTGGGCGATTGGTGAAGCATGCCCGGTACTACTGGCTGCTGTTAGCGGAAGGGCATCTGACCCGGCGAGTGTTCGGGGCGATTCTGCGGCGGATCTGGGCGCTGTCCCTGCCGACTGGATAGGACGGGGCGGCGGGGAAGAAAACCGACTGACGGAAGGAGGTTGGGACGGAGAGGTGTCCGAGAAATCGCTTGCGATGAACCCTTGCGGCCTTTTCGTGCCCGGAGGAGGCAGGTCTGGCCCCTTCCCTGGGCCATCGCAGTCGCTCGGGATGGAAAAATTCAAGGCCCCGCGTGTCAAGTCATTTAACTACATGACCGAAAGGCTCTCGGTTGGGTCATATAAAAACATGACCAAGAGCGCGAGTGGTTTTCCTCCTATGGTAATGTGTTCAGTCTCCGCCGGGGTCGCGCCCGAACGGAGGTCCAAGACCGATGCGACGGACTGGCTCCGAAGTGGTCGGCAGCCATCTTGGGTTTTCTTTCCTGAGAGGGCTTTTTCATCTCGATCACTGTGGTGAAGTTCTGAGCAGAGGCCTTGAACTTTAACGCGAATGATCGCCGGGCGGTT
>JBBPYD010000186.1:0-37268 GCA_038200305.1 Bryobacterales bacterium | reverse complement strand
CGTGATCGGGCCTTGCTGATTCAATTGCGTCGGATCGTGCTTCACGCTAAAGGAGTTTTGAGTAGCTGGCCGTAAGTGATCTGGTTGGATCGGATGCAATCTCAATGGATTCGGCGTGATTGGTTTTCCGGCGCTGACCGTCACATACGGTCCGTGGCTGCGTCGTCGCGGCAGATTACGCTGGATGGGTCGGCGTCGTTCAGTCCCGATGGTAAGCCTCTCATCGACCTGTGGTCGATTCCTCACGGCAGCCCATCCTCTCCATGGCGACACGGCCACTGCAATGATCCCGTTCAGCCCGGCACGAGGTGCTACACCTTTCAGTTGACGGTGACGGACTCTACCGGGACGTCCACATCCGACCTTACTACGATCAACTTTCAGGGCAACTGAGCCACTATGCGCGAGAACGGGGATTCCAAATCCGATCTCTCGCGCAAGGACTCCCATAGCACTTCGGGCAACTGAGCGCGTAAGGGGAGGTCGATGATAAAATTCATATTCTGGTAGAGACACGTTTGCCTTCACAAGATCCGAGTTCCGCTGCGGTTACTGGACCATTGCAGATTGGCGAGGTGTTTGCCGGGCGTTATGAAGTGCTGCAGTTGCTGGGTAACGGCGGCACCAGCACCGTCTACAAAGTCTGGGATCGGCTTCCCCGCGAAATCATTGCCTTAAAACTGATAGATCCTTCGGCGGCCGAAAACCCGAAGGTGCTCGATTACTTCAAGCGCGAGTTGTCGCTTGCCAGGCGGCTTTCGCACCGCAATGTGGTCCGCATTCACGATCTGGCCGAGCATCGCGGCCAACTCTACATCTCAATGGAATACATCGAAGGCCGGACGTTGGCGGCGCTGCTGGCGCAACGCCAGCGGCTGAGCGCCGCCCAATTCCTGCTGATCTTCGATCAGCTTTGCGATGGCCTCGGCTACGTGCATTCCCGCGGCGTGATCCATCGTGACATCAAGCCGCAAAACATCATGGCGGATAAAGACGGCACGCTGAAGTTGATGGATTTCGGCTTGGCCCGTAGCGTCTCCAGCCGGCCCACAATGGGCATCGCGGTGGGAACGCCTGCCTACATGTCCCCTGAGCAGATCATGGGACAGCCGCTCACTAACGCATCGGACATTTACGCGTGCGGCGCCATGTTCCTGGAAATGCTCACCGGCCAGAGGCCCCTGGCTGCGATGAACTGGGCCGACCGGTGTACCGCGAAGCCACCGCAATTTGCACCGGACGTACACGGCATCCCTTCCGAGTTGGTGCATGCCATTCGGAAGTGCATGGAACCGGACCCCGCACAGCGGTTCCAAACTGTGGAAGATCTGGTGGCCGCTACCAAGCGTGCCGAACCGCCGGCGCCGCGGACGACGTTTGTGGATCTATGCACAGAAGAGCCAGGCGAGCTTGGCAAGGTGATTCCGCTCTTTTCAAAGGCCGTCGCGGTGCTGGCAGGTATTCATCGGAGCGGCAGCGCTCATTTGGAACTGGCGCCGCGCTCTATCAAGATTGCGGAATCGGGTGAAGTACAGGTGGAAACCACAACCGCCGCGGTGGTTGGCGGCACGGTCGCGATTCGGGAGCCGAAGTACTCGGCGCCGGATATGTCAAAGGGAGTCGCCGCCGATATCTACTCTCTGGGATTCATCTTTTACGAAATCCTGCTGGGTTGGAGGGCATTTCGCATTGAGTTCGAGAGCGTGCTGAAACAGGGCTCGGAGCTTTCCTGGCTGGAGTGGCACGCGGATGTGGATAAGGCCGCCCGCCCGTTGCACGATCTGCTTCCGGGCTTCTCGCGGGACCTCTCCGATGCGATCGCGATGATGATTGTCAAGCAGCCGGACCGGCGCTTCCAAAGTCTGTCCGCAGTGGCGAATGCTCTCCGTTTCCAGGAGCCTGGGCCGAAGGTTGAAGTGAAGCGGGCGGAAGCACAGCCGCACCGGATGCCGGTTCCATCCGGTGCTCGTCCGCCGGTTCCTAAAGCATTGCTGATCGGCGGTGGTGTGGCAATTGCGGTGTTGGTGTCCATCTCCACTTTGTTTTTCAGGCGTACCCCGGCGCCGAAGCTGGTGCCCGTTGTAAACGCCGTCGTGAAGCCGCCTCTCGTGCAGCCCTCAAGCGAGGATCTTGCGAAGTCGATCGACACCGCCAGCGGAGCGATGATGTTGATCCCGGATGGAGAGTTCCTCATGGGCGCGCCAGGTGCGGCTGTGAAGTTGCCGGCTTTTTACATCGACAAGACGGAAGTGACGAATACAGCCTACCGGAGGTTCTGCGATGCGACGAATCGCCCTTACCCGAAGAATCCGGCATGGGACAGGAAGTACTTCGATAGGGCTAACTTTCCGGTGCTGAACGTATCGTGGAACGATGCTGAGGAGTTCGCGGCCTGGGCAGGCAAGCGGCTGCCGAGCGATCAGGAATGGGAGAAGGCCGCACGAGGCCCGGAAGGGCGGCTGTATCCATGGGGTAATTGGTCACAGAGTACAGCGGCTAATCTAAAAGGAACGGAGGACGGTCACGCCTACACCGCGCCGGTTGGATCGTTTCCTTATGATGAAAGCCCCTTTGGCGTAGTAGACATGGAAGGCAATGTGGAAGAGTGGGTGGCCACCGATTTCGCAACCGGCAAGAAAGTGGTCCGCGGCGGCGGTTTCACATCCGTGTTGGAACAGGCAAATACCACCTCGCGCCGGGGTGAAAGCCCCGATCTGGATGCACTGGTGTTTTCCAACATCGGCTTCCGCTGCGCCGCCGATCCGGATGCGGCGCGGAAACAGCAGCAGCCTCCGCATTAACTGCTATTGCGGCGCGGTCTCGGGAATCAATTCGTAGTGATGTGACTTCGGCTGCGCGACGGTTCGCTGCAATTGAACAATATCTCCCTCCAGCAGATCCAGCGCGTCCAATGCTGCCTGCGTGTGCGCCAGAGTGTCCTGCGCCAGGGGCACCTGTGTTTGCCGCCAGCGGACGAAATGGAGATTGTTATGCTTCAGCGTCAAGGCGTGTACGTCCGCCGCTTGCTTCATCATCGGCGTCGGCAGCGTGGCCAAATTGATACCGTCGCTCAACTGTTCCTTCGTGAAATCGCCCATATCCGCGCCGTCGATCTTGAGACTGTAACGCACCGCCGCAAGACCGGAGGCGCGCAGCAATTCCTGATCCAACGCCTGCAGCACATCGGACGAGCGGACAGCCAGCGCGATTCCAGCATCCTTCATATCGAGCGGCATGGGAAGCGCCCTGTCAGCCTGATCCCAGGAAATAACGCCATCCGTTTTCAGCCCGGTCACCGTGGTATTTTTTGTTCTTTTAGCTGTCCCCGCGGCAGTGTCGATATCAACTACCGTCACAATGGCTGGTGCATTCCAAGCTTTCAGCAGCGCCTTCGCCATCAGCAGATGTCCGCCCGCTCCTGGATGTACGCGGTCCGGCAGTAGCTTCTTCGCGGCTTCCGGGTCCGCGGCATTGGCTTTCCCAAGCTCCTCCACAACCGAAGCGTTCAAGTCGGCGGTGGTCGCGTTTTCAGACATGGCGAGGTCTCTCAGAAACCGTCCGTAGCGGACCAATACAGAGTTATATCCATCCGGGAAGCCAGAGGGACGAGTGACATCGTCGTACGGTGACGGCTCAATCAACGTGATGCGGGCGCCGGGAAGTTTGCTCTTAACGTTTGTTACAATGCTCTTCATCCCGTTCGCGTAAGCATCAAAGAGTTCCTGGTCAAACGCTTTGTACCGTCCGTCATTCATGCCGAGCATGATGGTCACGACGGTTGGTTTGTAGGCGTACACGTCGCGCGTCAAGCGGACATCAATGGGACCTCCACCGCCACCCGACACCCGGTCCCCACCCCAGCCGGAGTGGACGAACTTCACGTTAAGCTGAGGAAACCGGGTTACGGCATACGTCTCAGCGAACGTGGTGTAGAGGCGTTGGTCGGTGATACTGTCGCCGTAAAACACAACGGTATCTCCGTCCTTCAAGAAAAACGGAGCTTGTGCAAACAGGCTGGCAGCAACGGGGAAAACAAAGAGAAGGTGAAGCAAATTCCGGCGCATGATAGTTATCAAGATCTTATCAGCCCGAGCTTGATGCCTGCTAAGGCCGGCGCTCAACCATTTCGGTCTTCAATCCATCAACGTCTTCAATGGAAATCTTTAGGCCCTTACGTTCCTGAATATCGGCGTCGGTACCGGTAAATCTGACGGCGAGCATCCGGTCAATCGTCTTGCCGGGATCGATCTTGTCCTTGATGAGAAGGGTCTGGTTAAACTTAATTCCTAACACCTTGTAATAGTCGAACAGTCGGCGGGCGTCGATCTCGGAGAAGACAGAACCATCGAGCGTTTTGCCCTCTTTCGTAT
The DNA here is from genome assembly GCA_038200305.1 of Bryobacterales bacterium. Classification (GTDB taxonomy): domain Bacteria; phylum Acidobacteriota; class Terriglobia; order Bryobacterales; family Bryobacteraceae; genus JANXXV01. The sequence continues at coordinate 32,898 of JBBPYD010000186.1, read as the reverse complement.
CGAGCGTCACCTCGACATCTTTGACGACGAACTGAAGGGTAGAGGGGTTCGTCACGCGAAAGTCGATGACGGCTATTGTGTAAGTAGGATCGATGGAGTAGCTTCTGACTTTGAGCACTTCGCCCTTGAGCTCCAGGTGGTTGTTCCTGGTCCAATAGAGTCCTCCGCCAATCAGCGCCGCCACAATAAACACTGCGATTGCGGCCGGAATGAGTGAGTTCCACTTCACTTAAGAAGGCTCCGCGATCCTCAACATTTCCAGCATGGACAGGTGCGACTTCTCTATCTTGGTTCCATCGAAGTAATGCGTTTCAAGGCCGACCTCCCCCTGATACCCATCGCGCTCAAGAGCGTGAAAGATGTTGGCCCAGTCGATCTTGTCACTGGCTTCCAGCAGACTCTTACCCTTTGTCTGCACATTGCCGATCCGTTTCTTGGGAAGCACCTGATATCCGTCCGGGTAGGCGAGTTCCTTATAGGAGAGTGCGTTGTGTGGATCCCAGTTAAGCCCGACGCTCTTGGCCGGAAGCAGCTTCATCATGGAGGCAAGCTCAGGGCTAGTGGCCACATTGCAAGACCCTTCGTTTTCGACCAGGATTTTGATGTTTTCCTTTTCGGCGACATGCGCCATTTCACCCAGAACGTCGGCGATACGCTGCTCGATTTTGACCGGTTCTTCAACACGCGAAAACGTGAACAGCCGCAACTGGGTGGCGCCAAGGATCTGCGCGGCGCGGATGCCTTGCTTGAAGTCCTCTATGCGGTTGTCGTATTGAGTCTGATCGCGGGCGATGCGTTTCGCATGGTTTTCCGGAGTTTCGGGTCTCTTGCGAGCGGGTTCAGTGCCTGGGAGCGCGATCTTCAAATAGGGCGTGTTGAAGAACGACACCTTGAGTCCGTTCGCCTGAAATTCCTTGGCGGCGGCCTTCAGGTCCGCTTCCGGTAGTTTGCAGTAGTGAACTTTCGCGCCTGGGACTTCCCGCAGTTCCACGTATTGCAAGCCGTACTTGTGCGCAAATGCGATGGCATCCGCCGGGGTCGCGGCAATCTCATCGGTAATCGCGCTGAACCGCGATCTGCCAATGTGGTTCTTTGCCGCGGCGAGTAATGGCGCGGCGCTCATGGCTGCCAAGAAGTGTCGTCTTAACATGTAGCACCATTATTCTGCAAAGACCTGGAAGAAGTCCAGAAACCCGGAGACGACGATGACGGGAATGCCTGGCTCCTTCAACTCATGCCCGGCGCGCTCGATAGGAATTAGCCGGACCGGCGCAGGGATCTGCGTCAGCGCGAGTTGCAGCTCCTCGACATTGCCGAAGGGGTCACGTGTGCCGTGGACAAATAGAGAACGGGTTTGGAGCAGGGGGAAATGCGCGGTTCGGAGGTCTTGTGGCTTGCGCGGTGGATGCAAGGGGTACGAGAGCAGCAGCAATCCATCGGCGATGGCGGGGTCTTCCGAAGCGAGAATGGTGGACTGACGGCCGCCGTAGGAGTGGCCGCCGAGAAACACCTTGTCCGCTCCTAGATCGCGGAGAGATCTCACGGTTGCCGCCAAACCTTCACGGTCGCGTTCGGCATCGCCACGCAACGGTGGTCCGGTGGGACGCTTCTCCCGGTATGGCAGATTGTAACGAACCATCGTGAAACCGGCCTTCGAGAACTCCGAATCGAGAGCGAGCAGCAGAGGCGCATCGCGATTGGAGCCAGCTCCGTGGGTGAGGAGGATGGTCACTCAAATTTCTTCTGAAAGTCACTGAGCTGCCGTTCCAGGAATTGCACTCGATCTCGAAGCTGATTCATCTCGTATTCGAGCGTACCGATGCGATCGCCCCGAACGGGTTCGCTAAAAATGGGCGGCGCCGGTTCGACGACTTCGCCAGAAAGCAGATGCGCCCAGCGGGGCTCTTTCATTCCGGCCTGGCGTTCCAGACGCATCACAAAGGGATGCTGTGTTTCCGCAACTCCACGCAGGCAACTTTCCACTTCATCCAGATCGCTGAATTTGTGCATGCGATCGGTCCGGGTACGCAGTTCGCCAACGGTTTGCGGCCCGCGAAGCATAAGTTCGCATACGATGGCGAGCTCGCGGCGGCCGAAGTTGAGAGTCTCCACAACGCGGTGCCCATACTTGGGCACGCGCATTCCCACGCCGGTCAGCGTGAAGGCGAGGTGCTTGTGTTTCAAGGTGGCGAGCGCTTGCGCCACCGTGTCCTCATCGTAGGAGACCATTGGTTCCCGGTTGGACTTCTGATTACAAGCATTCACCAGGGCGTTTAGCGTGAGCGGGTAATACTCTGGCGTGGTGATTTCTTTTTCAATTAAAGATCCGAGGACTCGCGCTTCCACGCTATCGAGCCTCGGAATCATAGTATTTCTCTCATTAGGGTGTCTCGTTTCCGCGAGTCCACAAGTGGCGGACACCGCGATATCCCCAGTAATAGATATTCCCCCGGATAACTGCGTAGCGGCCTTCCAGAACCAGCCGCCGCATGAAATTGCCCGTGGCGCCGCGCTTGAGATGAGACTGGTCTTCCACGTATCGGACGGAATCGCTTGCGCAGTCCCGGAGCGCGATCACGGCGGCATCCCCATCAGTGGTGATTTCACGCCCAGCGAGGGCGTGCGCGGCCGGACGCCGTATGAGTTGGACTTGTTCGGCGCATCCGGCAAAAGTGAGGTCGTGGATTACTTTACGGCGCTCGCGGTCGATCATGGGATCAATGCGGTGCGTGAAGGTCTCGCCGGCCTCGCGCAATCGCATCGCGACATCGTGGGTGGCGGCGCCGATCCATACATCGCGGCCTTGATACTGGTCCGGTTGCCGCCAAATTCGAATATGGTGCCGCTTGGCGACGGTGTTGAACGATTTCTGGAAATTGAGATCAGGCGGCCTGGACTCGAGCAAGAGCGTGGACATGGGAGCCGTGGGATAACCCCGTTTTTCGGCGATGGCCCGGTAAACACGCATCATGGATCGCCGATTGAGAGATTCCGCAGGCCACCAACCGGCAGCCGAGAAAGCCTGGTTCAACTGATCGCGCGAGCCAAGGAACAGCACGTTCGTAATGTCGGCGAGGCGGGTATTTCCGGGCCGTGCCGTGCGCAACGGCTGAGATTGCGCGAGCGTCACCAGCGATTCCGGAGGGGGTTCCGCCGGCACTTCTATTTCAACGGGGGCAGCCGAAGGTAACTGCGTCAAAGCGAGGGTTAGTTCCGTGCCCGCAGGCAGATGGATTTCCGATTCAGGCCAGGGCACGGCGATGAACCGGAAGCCGACTGCGCCGGCAATGGCCAAGGGCCCGAGCGGACACTTTTGACCGATAAAATGAGCGGCGCCGGCAAACCCGGCAGCCGTTCGCGCAAAAAGGATGGAATCCGGCCGGCTCCACATTCCGAGCAGAAAACCGGGTGCGCCTCCGGCGGCGAGAATTCCTTTAATATGTCCTTGGCGAGTGGTCTGTTCGCGGGAGTTGTTCACGGCGATCAGACGAGTAGCCAGAGGATAGCGATTCCCGTCCGGGTGCAGCCACTCAGTAAATTCCAGTTCCAACCCCGCGCGCTCATGAATCAATCCGCGGCCGATGCTGGTGACTTTACGGACGCCGCCGAGCAGGATACTGCCACGAGGAAGTAGAACGAGGGTGTTCGCGTCATCAGCGGGTACAGTGCCAGGCGCCGTGACAGATGCCATAACCACGGCCCGGATGGGATCGCCAGGATGCGAGGAGTACGTGGAGACGTCTGTCTGGAGGCGAACTTCAAACTCGATTCCCGCCTGCAGTGCCCTGGTGCTTTCGCCCCGCGCGATAGGAATCGAACAGAAAACCAGCACAAGCAGAGGCAATACAAAGCGGCGAGAGGGCCTGACAATCTCAAACTGGCGGAAACGGTAAAGTGCGATCGTGGCGCCAAGGGCGAGAAGACTAATTGCCAGCGCGGCGAGGCAATCGGCTGCGTAATGATAGCGACCGTAGACGGTGGCCAGGGTCACCAGCATCGCTTCGATGAGAAGACCGCGGCCCAGCCACTTCTTTTCGGGCATGGCGAGCATCATGGCAAATGCGGCGGAGAAAGTGGTGGTGACGTGACCGCTGGGGAAAACGCTATTGTGAATGTCTCCGAAACCCAAGATCCAGATGTTGAGCCTGCGCCACACCGTCATCACACCCGGAAGATCCTGCTTGGGAAATTCCCAACACGGCGAAGCGGAAGGGAAATGCGGCAGCAGCGCATAAGTGGCCAAGGTGCCGAGCAGAAATGTGAAGAGGAAGCCGTCGATACGATCGCGGCGGTGGCAGAGGTAGAAAATGGCTATGCACCCTGGGGGGATTACGTAAACCAGTGTATAGGATATTTCGAGCAGGGAAGGTATCGAGGTGCCCAGACTCTCCAGAGATTCATGCAGTTTCCAGCCGTTCAAAATCATGTGGTCCCAGGCGAGCCAGGACCGTTCGAGGTCCTTTAGAAAACCAACCGGCTGGAACCAGTCGATCTGCCAATACGCGGCGAGTAAGAGCGCCGCGGGTAACCAGTCGCGGACCATGCCAGTCCATCGGCGGGCCTGGAAAGAATCTGCATAGGCCAGGAGCCAAAGAGTAACGGGAACAGCGAAGGCGATGGAGCGGCGGGTGGCGGATAGATGAAAATGAAAGGTAAGGAGAGCGGTATAACTAAAGTAGGCTGCAAGAATCCATTCGCCAGGCCGAAATATGGCCTCCCGCCTGGATTGCAGAGGCGTTACTGCGTCTATAGTCTGGACAGCAGCGGCGGCTGCCAAAGTTCTAGCTTGGCTCATTCGTACTCAGGAACTCATTGTGCCATAGGCTTAGTGTGATTTGGCCGCAAGAAAGCTCTTGATGCAAGTAATTTTGTCTGTTACAGTATGCCCTATGCAGTTTGTTGCCGCTGGTGAGTTTTGCTTAGGCTGGTTGGCTTGGTCTTTAGGGCACAACCTGGGACACCGCTGGTGGCACAATGACATGCTGAAGGGCAAAAAGACCTTCTACGCCCACGGCGAAAGCGAGCATCACCGGATCTACGATGGCGACGGTCAACGCCTTTCCCAGCGGGCGAAAGATCCGAAGGAATTGTTTATCAGTTTCCCGCTGCCAATTGTGGGCGCTGCCGGTCTGCTGTTGGTTGCTGCGTATGCCGCTGTCTTCGGACGCTGGAATGCCGTACCCTTTGGGCTGGGCTTACTCGGATTTATGGTGTTGGATCATCAGATCCATATTCTATTCCATAAGAGGCCGAGGCTGGGAGGGGTGTTGGGCTGGTTCCAGCGGATGCACCTGATTCACCATGCCACGCACGATAGCAATTATTTCTTTGTTTCCGGGATTCCTTGGGACGCTTTATTGCATACTTTGAAGACGGTAGATGCAAGAGTTCCGTTCGCCCATAACAAAACCCCATGACAGGACAGTGTAAGCTTTTGACGCCAACGGTTGCGGCTGTGCTGCTGATGGCGGCGTGTTCCACTTCAACGGATTCAAAGAAGGCCGCCGAAGCGGAAAGACAGCCGGCGCCAGCGGCGGAAAAACCCGCGGTACCTATCGCGCCGGAGACCGCGAAGAACACATTTAAGGTCCGGTTCACCACCAGCAAGGGACCATTCGTAGCCGAAGTGCATCCGGATTGGGCACCCATCGGCGTGGAACGATTTTCCGCCTTGGTGAAGGCGAAGTATTTCGATGGCGCCCGATTCTTCCGCATTGTTCCGGGTTTCGTGGTTCAGTTCGGACTGGCTGCCAGCCCGGCCATGACCAAAAAATGGGACAAGCCGATCAGGGACGATCCAGTGACGCAGACCAACCGGCCCGGTTCGCTGGCATTTGCCACCATGGGTCCGAACACGCGCACCGCGCAGATTTTCATTAATCTGGGCAGCAACCGAAGCCTGGATAGTCAGGGCTTTGCACCCTTTGCCCAGGTGGTGGAAGGGATGGATGTTGTGAAAAGCTTCTACTCGGGATATGGGCAGGAGCCTGACCAGGAAGCGATTACGTTGCACGGTAGTAGCTATCTGAACCAGAAGTTCCCGAAGCTGGATCATATTAAGACAGCTACGATTGAATAGCCGCGACGATACGGAGCGGTGTGCTGAGCTAATAAGGTACTTCAAATCAATTCAAGTGCCAGTCGTCAACTCGCGTGGGGTCTGGAGCAGGGCGGGTGAGGGACATAGATGTGTGGGTCAGGCGGCTTTGGCGCGTGAGCACCAGTAGTCCTCGAAGCGGCGATTGAGTCGGGAGCATCGCAGAGCGATGATGGCATTGGCTCCGCGAAGGGTCCAGAACATGCCGGATTGCTTGAGTCGTTTGGCGATCACGGTTCTGCAGCCTGCTTCGATGACGCCGGAACCAACGAAGAGCTTTTGGTGGCGGAACTCCGGATATCTCATGCGCTCCCGATTGCGTTGGAAGTAGTCGGCTTCAATGCGCAGCAATTCTTCGGCTTCCGGGGAGAGAGCAGGAAACGCACGGATGTGTTTGACGAGGAGCTCGATTTTGCCCGCTTCGAGTTTCTTCTCAAGACCGGCGGCCCAGCGCTTCCTTCGCCGGAAAGCTCATAGGTGCCCATGAGCTTTCCGGCGAGCACCCATAAGTGTTCGCGGGCGTGGTAAAGATCCACGATTTGGACGGCGCCGGGGAACTCTCTGTCGGCGATGTTCCAGATCCAGACGGCACCATCCGCAATAATGACCTTCTTGTCCGCGCGGGACCAGCCCCGCTGCCAGGCTTCGTTATACATCCGGCGCCCGAACTGGCCGGCGGTTTCAATGGCTCCGGTGTAGGTTGTGGAGTTCTCATCGCGCAGCGGCGGCCCTCCTCGTCAGCGGTGGTTTGCGTGAACACGCAGCCCAGCTTCACTTCGCGGGTATGCGCAGGTTCATCTGTGTTCTTGCCCGTACGACCTTCCGTTTCCACCGCTGTCACTGGCACGCCGGTACCGTCCATTTCGATATACAGAATCGGAATGTCGCTGCCGGTTACCTCAGGCAGATCGAGTTGTACGGCGCGCTGGATTTCGACTTCTTCCCGGTGTGCAATGTCACTGCCAATGGCTTCGGCGTGTCGTTCGACGGCTTTACGCGTGACGGCAAGACCAGCCAGTAACTCCATTTGCTCACGCCCGTGATCAAACGAGGCGTCGCTTCCGACCACTGCCATCATGCGCCTGACGCCGGGCGAGTAGTCGGTACCAACCACATCCAGTTCACGGTCGCGCGGGCTCTGCCCGTGATGGCATGAGTCGCAGCAGTAATAAGGACGTTCAAACCGCACCGGACCGACCGCTGTCAGCAGGTTACGGGAACGCATCTGGCGATACCGTGCGTGGTTGCCCGCATCCGCACAGCAACGTGGCCGGGACGGGCCTGGATTGTTTCAGCAGGTGGTTCAGCGCACCGGCACCCGCCCTGTGCATGGCCGCGCGCGTAAGTGTTTCGATCGCCTCCAGATCGAGACTGCCGTCTTGCGCAGACCGGCGAAGACAACGTGGAGCAGTTGACCTACTTCGCGGACGACTTCCTGCCGGACCGCTTCGGTCGTTTTTTTTCCTGAGGTGTCAACGTATCCTCAACCGGCCGTGCCTGGACAGATCTTTTCGTTCACTTCCAGCAGATCGCGACTGAGTTCCCGGAAACGATGATACTCGGCAACCTCGTGTTGCGCCTTGCGCAGCGCGGCGGGAGTGGAGAAAGTTTCCGTCACGGTCTTACCCTCGATTTTGCGGGTAAGACGGTAAAACGGTCCGTGGCCAGGGTCGTCCTGTTCGTGGCAGTGGCAGCGAGGATTTCCGCAACGCCCGCCCGTGGTTGTAACCGATCCCGCGCGCAAATCGCCCAGTTGGCTGATCTGCCGCTGAATGATGGTCCGTTGAGATTCCAGCGCCGGTAAAGGGTCTGACATATCGCCTCCTTACCTAGCGTATCACTACGCTAAATACCAGGCCACAAAAAAAGGGGAACCGTTTTGGACCACTTCTCATGTCCCGCACCCCTGGAGCAGACGCGAGCCAGACGGATCAGCTTCTGGTGCTACCATGAGGTTAGCTCAAACCATCCGCTTTGGGCCCAAGGTTCCGGCGTCGAACGCCATGACTATCACTGCAATGTTCGAAGGTGGCGTCTTCAAACCTCTTGAGGACGTGACTATCGACGAAGGAACCATCGTTGAAGTACGCATACCTTCATACGCCGCACTCCTTAAAGGCAAATCCCGCTCTGTGCGCGGCTTTGCGTTCTACGGCATGTGGAAAGATCGGATCGACATCGGCGATGGAGCCGAATATATTAGCAATCTTCGGCGCGATCTTCGGGGCTGAACGCCTCCTCAACGAAATTCATAATTGTTTTGCATGCCTCACCTGATCGACAGCGATGTCCTGATTGACATTTCGCGTGGCAACCCGGCGGCACGCGAATATATTGATGCGCTGCCAGAGGGATGGGCGATCTCGCAGATCTGCGCCCTGGAACTTATCGTTGGCGCACGGGATAAGCGAGACCTCGCGGACATCGATTTGTTTCTGTCGGCATACGTGATCGTGCCCCTTCAGGGTTCCACCGGCATGCGGGCGTACGAGCTTCTGAAGCTGTATGCGAAATCTCACGGCCTACACGTCTTCGATTCGCTCGTTGCGGCTACCGCGATCGAAGAAGGCCTTACGCTGGTGACAAAAAACCATAAGCATTTTGCCATGATCAAGGGATTGAGTCTGAACGTTCCGCGGTATTGATGGTCCGCCGCTGTACTCTCGTTAGCACCTCGCACCAATCGCATCATCAGTACAGACACAACGTCCAGCACAACCAGTACGGCCACGGACGCGTCATGGCCGAAGCAAGGCAAACCCATGGCGGGTTCGCAGGAGCGCTTTAATTCCCCGGATTCCGCTCCGTTACCGCCGCGGCTCAGCAACGGCTACTACCGGACGGAACCGCTGCCGCACTACCGGTTTCGCGCTGGCGATTTCCGTAAAGGTTTTGATGATGCGTTCCTTCTGCGTGGGGTCCAGAATCAAATAGCGGTGTTGGCCATCGGCGGATGCTGTGAACTTCGTGCGGCCGTCGTCAAGCACGCTGATCTTACCCGGAGGGGACAACTTGAAGTAACCCTCCTGCGGACGTATGGCGTAGAGCACCGCGGTCATGTCCCACGTTGGTGCGTCATACGGCATCGGCTTATAAGCCCGGTAGGCGTCGGCAACGGGATGGGCTGGCGACCAGGCAAAATCCTTTTCAATGCTGGAGCCGGGAAACAGCAAGCCTTCGCCGACCTCGTAGCCGGAGGCCACAATCGGCGTGGGCCATTCGGTGAATAGCTTCCTCGCCGCTAGAACGTCGGTCTTGATATTGAACTCGGGCTGGCCGTCCGGGAATGCTCCGCCTGCAAGCGAGAGGTATCGCACTTTGCGGGAAATCAATTCCTTCACACCGGGCACATCTAATGTTCTGGCCAGATTCGTCGCGGGGCCGTCCAGGATGACGATGGAGTTCTGATCGTGTTGCGATGTGAGTGCATTCCGGATGAGCGCTTCTACGATCGCGGTGTCATTCAGCTTGACAATCCCGCTTGGATAGAGCGCTGCTCCTTCGGCATTCTTCTTGGACAATGGGATGGTGAGCATCGGCGTGTCCTCGGGCATTTTGCCGTTCACCGACATGCCCACCGGGAGGTTTCGCCCGAAGCCTCCGGCGGCAAAAGCGCCGTTGACGGCTCCGGCGTAGAAGCGGCCAATGGCTTCGCAGAATGCGGCGGATTTCAGATTGGACTTGCTGACGCTGACGGAGATGACTCGGGCTTCGTTTTTACCATCGAAGCCGTAAAGCAGGGCAAGCGCCAGAGCGCTGTCAATGGTGTTGCCCAGGTCGGAATCGAAAATGATCCCGACAGGCGGCTTTACTTGTGCTTTTCCTTGCAACTGCATTCTGGAGTCTCCGCCTAACCGAGGTCCAGCCCGTCAAGGCGGCCGGTGGAGTCGCCGAAGTTTTCAGCGGGCACGCCCATGCGGTCCATCATGCTGAGGAACAGGTTGGACATCGGCGTCTCTTTGCGATAGGCGATGCGGCGGCCGGTCTTGATGGAATTTCCGCCGTGGCCGGTGATCAGCGTTGGCAAATCCTCATGATTGTGGCGGTTTCCGTCGGAAAGCCCGGCTCCGTAGACAATCATTGAATTATCGAACAACGTCGAGTCGCCTTCTTGAATCGACTTCAGCTTCTCAACCCAGCCGGCAAACTGCCGCACGTGATAGGTATTGATTTCCGTGACCTTCTCCATCAGCGGCTCCTGGTTGCGATGATGCGTGAGCGGGTGATGGCCATCGGGAATCCCGATCTCGCGGTAGGCGCGGGAAGTGCCCTCGCGCGTGACCAGGAACGTGAAGACGCGCGTGAGATCCGCCTGCAGGGCGATCGTCAGCATATCCGTCATGAGCTTGAAGTGTTCGGCGAAATCGGCTGGAACGCCGTAAGGCTTCTCCATGCCGGGATTGATCTGCGCGTTATCTTTTTCGGCCTTCTCCAACTGGCGTTCGATTTCGCGGATAGAGGAGAGATATTCGTCCAGCTTGCGCCGGTCCGTGGGCCCGAGATCGGACGAGAGCTTCCGTGTGTCGCTGGTGACGAAATCGAGAATGCTCCGGCGGTACTTGCTTTGCCGCGCGCGGGCTTCCGGACTCAAGGACACGCCGTTTCCGAAGAGGCGCTCAAACAAGGCGCGCGGATCGAGCACCGGCGGCAGCGGTTGCGTCTCGCTTCGCCATGCCAGGTTATTGGTGTACGCGCAAGAGTAGCCGGAATCGCAGTCGCCGGCTTGCCGTGCGTCTTCCAGGCCGAGTTCCAGGGAAGGAAACCGGGTCTTATTGCCGATATGATTGGCGACAATCTGATCGCAGGAGATCCCCGCCTTGATATCCACCATCGTCTTGCGCGGTTGCACGCCGGTCAGGTAGGCCCCGCAGCAACGGCCATGGTCGCCGGGGCCGTCCAGCAGAGCGCGTCCGTTATTGTGCGTCAGGTTGCCAAGCACCAGGATGTCGTCCTTCAGCGGCTCCAAAGGCTTCATGATGCGCGAGAGATGGCCGAGCTTCCCTTCGTAATCCAGATTCCAATTACGAATATCCATGCCATTTGGCACGTAAACAAATCCCATGCGAACCGGAGCTTTTACGGCGGTGGATGCTCTCGCCATGGCCGGAGTCATTGCCTCCAGGAATGGAAGGGCGATGGCAGTCGTCCCCATCCCCCGCAGAAAGGTTCGCCGTGCAAGTGTCTTGCCGGTAATCATCATGATGGTCTCCTCACCGCTGCGCTATCTCTTTCGGCTTTGCCACTGTTTGCGTTTTTGGAACTTCACCGCGGCGCATCTGGAATGGAACACTGCGCACGATTTCGAAAATGAGCGATTGGAATGGATAGCCGGACGCTGCCATGTTCCGGTCAATCTCATCCACGGCCCTGCGATCATAACGCTCCAAACCGCGCCCCAGGGCGTAGGTGAGCATCTTCTCAATCATGCAATGCGCGAATTCGGGCAGCTCGCCTTTGAGCAGCATCCGCATCTCCGCCGGAGTGGAGAACGATTTGCCATTCGGGAAGGTGCCGCTCACATCCACCGGGAATTTGCCGTCCATGGTGCGCCACTTGCCGATGCCGTCGTAATTCTCAAGCCCAAAACCGAGCACATCCATTTTGCTGTGGCACGATGCGCACATCGCGCTGCTACGGTGCTTTTCAAGCTGCTGCCGCAGAGAACCGGAATTACCCACAGCGGCTTCATCCAGCACGGGTACGTCCGGTGGAGGAGGCGGTGGCGGAGCGCCCAGAATATTTTGCAGTATATACTTGCCGCGAATCACCGGCGAGGTCCGGGTGGGATAGCTGGATACAGTAAGAACGCTTGCTTGGCTGAGAATGCCGCCACGTTGCCCGCCGGTGAGATCGACACGGCGGAAGTCAGGTCCGGTGACTCCGGCGATGCCGTAGTGCTTGGCCAACCGGTCATTGAGAAACGTGAAGTTGGCGTCCAGGAAATCGGAAAGCGGACGATTCTCGCGCAACACGGCTTCGAAGAACATCCGCGTTTCCGTCTTCATCGCCTCACGCAACTCCGGACCCCAATCGGGAAACTTCTGCGGGTCCGGTTTCACGCTGTCCAGATTGCGCGTCTCCAGCCACTGGCCCGCGAAATTATCGGCTAAGGCAGCCGATCGCTCGTCGGCAAGCAACCGCTTCACCTGCGTGTCGAGTAAGCCGGGCGCGCTCATCAGCTTTCCAGCTTCGGCCAAGCCGAGCAACTGGTCGTCGGGCATGGAACTCCACAGGAAATAGGTCAGCCTGGAAGCCAGTTCGACATCGGAGATCTTGTGGATCTTGGTAGCGTCATTCGGGGCGGCGTCATGCTCGATGCGGAAGAGGAAGTGCGGAGAGACCAGCATCGCCTCAATTGCGAGTTGGATGCCCTGCTCAACGGACTGCCCTTCAGCCTTGGCCATCCCAACAAATTTGATCAGCGATGCGACTTCCTTCCGGGTAACCGGCCGCCGGTAAGCATGACGCGCGAGCGTGGATACGATCTTGTCCACACACGCCGGGCCGGAGTTTGGGTCGCAAACCAGAATCTTCTTGCGGCTGGCCCGCTCCACCTTTGCCGGAAATGGCCCCACGAAGGTGATCGACTCCAGGTACTTATTCTTCTTTGAACTATAAGCGTCTTTCTGCGAGAGACCCTTGACGAAATCGTCGTCGATGAAACCGGCGCGGAACGTGTGGTCGCCTTCCGGCAGGAACAGCCGCATCTCTTCATCCGACTTCGGATTGAAGTACACCAGCTTCGATGGTTTCGTTTCCACTGGCATGGAATGGATCAGCTTGCCGTCCATCCAGAAGCCCATGGTCACCGGTTTTGCGTCCGCCGCGCGTTCGCCGGGTAGTCCGATGCGAACGATGTATTCGCCGTCCCACTCCACGCGATGGGTCGCCTCAATCGTGCTCACGTCAGGCCGCCGGATGCGCTTGTCCTTGGCGTGATACTCGGCCTCGATCGGCTTGGGAAGCTTGTCCGCGCCAATGGCTCTGGCGGAAATTCTCTCGGCCGCGGCAATGTATTTCTCCATCAAAACGGGGGAGATGGTCAAAACGTCGCCAATGTTGTCAAAGCCCTGGCCGGAATCGTCGGTGGGGAAGTCCCGCTCGGCATGGAAATCCACCGCTAGCAGATCGCGGATGGTGTTCGAATACTCCCGTCGATTTAGACGGCGTGCGGTCACGCGGCCCGGATCGGGCTTCACGTTACGGTCGGCTTTTTCAAATTCGCCACGAATAAATTTGGCCAACTCATCGGCTTGAGCGGCGGAAGGCTTCGGAATGCCTTTGGGCGGCATTTCGCCGGTCCTGATCTTCAGCAGGATTTTCTCCCACTCGTCGCGCTGTTCGATGATGGAACCCGGTGTTGCAAAAATCGTCAGATTGAGACCGCCGGAGGACAACTGATCGTTATGGCAACCCGCGCAACTATTGCTGAGCAGGGGTCTTACGGTTTTCTCGAAACTCGCGGCTTTCGGGGTGGTGGAAACGTCGGCCCCGAGCAAAAGCCCGGTTGCGGACACGGCGATAATCAAGCTGCGGACGTTAGAGTACATACCTATCTACATACGTTAACGATCAATGTGGCACAGATGTTACTCAAAATTCAAGGAATCTCAGCTACGGGGATTGCTGTATCAGGCGAAAAACGCGAGCAGTGGGGCCGGTAAGCCGGTCTCGCTCAGAGTGGCTTCACCACGAGACCCGGGATCATTTCGAAGTGGCGCACATTGAGCGTTGCCACCGCGTAACCAAACTCCAGGGCCGTCACTCCGATCACGAGATCTTGGAACGGAATGGCAATGCCTTTCTGCTTCGATTCTCCGTCGATCCGAGCCGCCCGGCGGGCGATCCCGAAGGTGAGCGGATAGACTGGAACGGCGGCAAAGAGATCATCGAAAAACTGCCGGCGCCGGCGGCATTCTTGGCCCGCCAGATACCGTGCTCCAGTTCAATCACGTTGACGGTCGAAAGGGCGATTGCCTCTGGTGCAACAATGGCTCGGATGCCGGTCAGAAGATCCGCGGCGGACTGGCCCTTGCGCTCCCCGGCGATTACCGCGCTGGAGTCGAGGATCAGTCCCATGCCGACGTGTCGAGCGGCTTCCGGCTGGCGATGATCTCTTCGAGGTCTTTGGCAAAGTCTTCATCGAGAGTGGCTCCGGAACCGCGCGCCCTGGCGATGGCGATACATTCGTCAATTGAGCGGCCCGGACCTTCAACTGGCTTGATGACCGCTACTCGGCGATAGCCTTCTTCAATGATGACCTCCGCGCCTTGCCGGACCTTTTCGAGAACGGCGTGAAGATCCCGTGCAAGCTCGGCTTCCCTCATATGTATTTGCGCCGTATCTTCGATCATATGTCTTCCTGATCTGCGGGATGTTGCTCCAGAAACATTCCCCTTGACAATTCCAAAAACCGGCTTCAATCTATACCTAGATAGCTATGAAAGTGAGACCGTCGAATGGGTAAAGGGAAAAACGACATCCTGCAAGGCACGCTGGCGTTGCTGGTTTTGAAAACGCTGGCGCGGGGACCGCTGCATGGCTACGGAATCACGGTACACATACAGCAGGTTTCGCAAGACACGCTACGGGTGGAAGAGGGTTCCCTGTATCCGGCATTGCATCGGATGGAGCAGGAAGGGTGGATTAAATCCGAGTGGGACGTCTCCGAAAATAATCGGCGCGCGCGTTTCTACTCGGTGACGGCTGCGGGGCGTAAGCAGTTGGCGGCCGAGGAAAAGAGTTGGCGGCGGCTGACCTCAGGAGTGGCGAGCGTTTTGAATTTCACATAGGAGGTGAGCATGTTTGGCATGAACCGGGTACGCGGATTGCTGTGGGGCAAGCGCGAAATCGAGGAACGGATTGCAGAAGAAGTTCGCTTCCATGTGGAAATGCGCACGCGCGATAACGTGGCGGCAGGGATGAGCGCCGATGAGGCCCGCTACGATGCGGAGAGGCGTTTCGGCAATCGCACGCTAGTAAAGGAAGAGGCTCGGGATATGGATCTGCTCCGATGGCTGGAGGTGCTGGGTCAGGATCTTCGGTACAGCGCGCGGATGCTGCGCAAGAGCCCCGGATTTACAACGGTTGCGGTGCTTTCGCTCGCGCTCGGAATTGGAGCGAATACGGCGATCTTCAGTTTGATCGATGCGGTGATGCTGAAGATGCTGCCGGTGAAGAACCCGCAACAACTATTTGCGTTAGCGCATGCCGGGTCGAAGGACACACAAACTGGCGGGAATTATCCTTTGTATGAGCGTTACCGCGATCACAACGATGTGTTCACTGGGTTCACGGCAGCGATTCCAGACGAATTCAAAATCTCAACGGCAAACGGGGTTGAATTAGCTTTGGGGCAGTTCGCCACCGGGAACTATCACTCTTTGCTGGGCGTGCCCGCAATCCTTGGCCGCACGCTAAACCATCAGGACGACAGGATACGCGGCGGCCATCCGGTGGCGGTGATTAGCGAAGGTTACTGGAACAGAAGGTATGGCCGCAACCCAGGTGTGCTGGGCAGAAGCATTACATTGGACGGGGCTCCCTTCACGATTATCGGAGTCACTGCAGGGGAGTTCTACGGGCTACAGCCAGGCCTCTCGATGGATATTACGATTCCGATGGCGATGAAGCCGGCGTTGGGTGACACGCACTTCCTGGGTGCCCACGACGGTTGGACGAGTCTGGAGATCATCGGACGATTGAGGCCGGGCGTGAGCGAGCAACAGGCCGGGGCGGCCATCGATGTCCTGTACCAGCAGTATATGTCAGAGTCTGAGAATGCGTGGATCACTGGCCAGGTGCGGCAGGACCATTGGCGCAAGGCTGTTCTATTGCCGGTCAGCAACGGATTGGCGGAGTTGCGGAAAAAATTCTCGCGTCCGTTACTGGCATTAATGTGCATGGTAGGCGTGGTTTTGCTGATTGCTTGCGCGAATGTCGCCAATCTACTGCTGGCCAGAGCAACGGCGCGGCGCAGGGAGATCGCGGTGCGGCTGGCCGTGGGTGCAGGGCGATGGCGGCTGATTCGCCAGTTGTTGACCGAAAGCCTTCTGCTGGGCGTCCTGGGTGGAGCGCTCGGCTTGCTGTTCGCGTTCTGGGGTAGCCGGTTTCTACTGTCTTTTCTATCCAACGGCCGCACTCCACTGGTGCTGTCAGTGGAACCGGATTTTCGGCTGTTGCTGTTTACGGCGTCTCTATCCGTGCTGATCGCGGTACTGTTCGGCCTGGCCCCGGCCGTGCGCGCTACGCGGCTGGATCTGACTCCGGCGCTGAAGGAGAACAGCCGGGGCAAGGGCAGCGGCCGTGACCGGTGGGCGGCTGGAAAGCTGCTGGTGGTTTCTCAGATCGGGTTGTCATTGCTGCTGGTGGCGGGAGCGGGGTTGTTTGTGCGCAGTCTGCAAAATCTCAAGAATCAAGATGCCGGGTTCCATGGTAAGAACGTGCTGCTGTTTACACTGGACACGCGGGGCGCGGCATTTCCGAAAGCGCGGCTGCAGAGCTTTTACGAAAACTTGCTGACCCGGTTGCGGACAATGCCCGGTGTTCGATCCGCCTCTTATTCCATGATGAGCCCACTCGGCACTATGGCACAGATACGGGCACTTGTGGTGCAAGGGTTCGTATCGCGAGCCGAGGGCGATCAGAGCGCATGGGCTAATGTAATTTCGCCCGGATACTTCGAGACTCTGGGAATCACGCTGGTCCGGGGCCGGGACATCGGTCCGCGGGATATCGCGGGCGCCCCGAAGGTGGCCGTGATCAATGAGACGATGGCGCGGCATTTCTATGGCCGCACCGATCCGATTGGGCGGCGTCTGGATATTGGTAATCGCGCGGCTGGCGCTCAGATCGAAATCGTCGGCGTGGTGCGGGACGCAAAACAGACCAACCTGCGGCTGGAAGTGCCGCGAATGATCTACACGCCTTACCTGCAGAGCGAGAGATTGCCAGGCTCATTGACAGCCGAGGTTCTGACCAGCGGCGATCCTGTCGCGCTTGCGGCAGCCGCACAAGCCGAAGTGCGCTCGCTGAGCAGAGACGTAGTCATTGATTACGTGCGCACCATGTCGCAGCAGGTCGACGCGTCGCTGGTACAGGAACGATTGCTGGCGGCGCTGTCGAGTTTTTTTGGCGGGCTCGCGCTCCTGCTGGCGTGTGTCGGGCTCTACGGAACGATGGCCTACGGGGTGGCCCGGCGGAGTCACGAGATTGGCATCCGGATGGCCTTGGGCGCCGAACGGCGCGGCGTACTGTGGATGGTGCTGCGCGAAACGTTGATCCTTGCGGTCATCGGCGTGTGCGTAGGTGTGCCGGCGGCAATTGGATTATCGCGGCTGGTCGCATCGTTTTTGTTTGGATTGACTGCAACGGATCCCCTGGTGCTTGCAGGCTCGGCTATCTTGCTGATCGCGATCGCTGTACTCGCGGGGTATTTACCGGCGCGGAGGGCATCCCGTGTGGATCCGATGGTTGCCTTGCGGTACGAATGAAGCGGTGATTATCCGCGCCGCGGCCACGGCCTTCCACTAGCTGGCGTGCCTAGTCATCTCTTGCTCTCAACAGCAGCGGCGCCGTCTCCAGAGCGAGCGGCATCGTGGGCCATTCGCTCACTGAACGTCAATTCCGCATCCTGCTTGCGCGCGTTCAGCACTTCCGCGGTCTTCTTCTCTTTTTCTCCATCGGCTCTCCTCTTCATCCGGAAATAGATCTCGGCCAACAGCACGTGAACGCGGACTTCTTCAGGCGCGGTTTTCCTAGCCCGTTCGAGACGCTGAAGCGCTTCCTGAATTCTACCGTCCTTTCGCGCGATCACAGCCAATTGAAAGTTCGCCTCGAAAGTATCCGGCCGCAATGCGTCTGCTTTCTCCAGGAACGTGCGAGCCCGTTGCCTGTCCTCACTTTGCTTAAGCAGATATCCCAAATAGAAATTGGCCTCGAAGTTCGACGGATTCAAGGACTGCTCAGCCTCAAACTCCTGAAGCGCAAGAGTGGTGTCCCCCGCGGCAAGCGAAGCTTGTCCGAGCCGCAGGTGCGCCATTTGCATCCGGGGGTTCAAAGCAAGAGCATCCCGGTATTCGTTTTGTGCGTGAAGAAAATCATGCGCCATGTAGTAGGAATCGCCCGATAGCATGTGCATCTCCGCGGAGTTCCCCCGCTTCATCAGCCTGTCGATCAACTGCGCGCCCCGCTGCTCCTGTCCGCCTGGGGCGTACGCCGTCCCGAGCACATAAAGCAGACCAGCATCGTCATTTTCCCGATTGAGAAGCGGTCCGGCCACGCGAATTGCGTCCGCGTACCTGCCCAGTTGAAGATAACAATCGGCCAAAAGAATTTCCGCTGCGAACATCGCCGGCACGTCTGGTTCTGTAATCCTCCAGCGTGCGCGCGGCCTTATCCCAGAGGAGCAGTTTGTACTGTGCGAGCGCAAGATTGATAAGCGCGCCCTCATTCCCAGGGCTGATACGCAACACGTTCCGATAAGAGATTATTGCGCCGTTAAGATCGTCCTGACGAGCCTGCGCGACGCCAGCCAGGGCGCGGTGGTTATCCGCGCCGCTCCCGCTCATTCAAGAAACTATTGAGTTTCGCAATCTGTTTCCGCAAGGTCTGCTCACGGCGAGAGATCCAGAACAGGTACAAAAAAATGAGTCCCCAACCAATGCCATACGCGTAGAAGAGCCAGCTTAAGTTCTCTGCCATAAGTTTAAGTTTCCTGATAATCGGCGGCCTCAAAGGTACGCCTGGTCAAGCCTTCCGCCGCACGTTCCAAACGCGCCACGCGGCGCCGGACCCGGATTACACACCACCACAGCATCAGCATGGCCACGTTTGCGGCCAGAAGCGTGAGCAACATATCCGGAGCCAGCCCGGAGTTTTCATCACCTCCCAGCACCGGAGCGGGATGCTGTGTGCGGAACAGCCGGTTGGACATGTAGATCATCGGTATATCGGCCATTCCGAAAATGCAGATGACGGCGCATAAGGTGGCGCGTTGCTCGCCCTCCATGGACCGCCGCACCAGAACGTAGGCCACGTAAATCAATAACAGTAGGAACGACGAGGTAAGCCTTGCGTCCCAAGTCCACCAAATTCCCCAAACGCGCTTGGCCCACAGCGAACCCATCACAATATTGATGGTTTCAAAAACGAGAATCGATTCGTTCGCCGCCAGCGACAGGTCGTCGTAGCGGCTGTCGCGGGTCTTCAGGTAAAGGATACTCGCGATGCCGCCTACGAACGCCGCGAAAAAGGACACGGCGGCCGCGGGCACATGGAAGTAAAAGATGCGCTGAATCAGCCCCATGGTCCGTTCGGTGGAGACCCAGACAAAGATCAAGTAAAGCGCAATTATCATCGAACCCGCGGTCAGGCCGATTAGCCAGATCGGCAGCGCGGGCTTTTCGTCGAAATCTTCTACCATGCCGATGCCAATATAACCCATGGAGCTTCTTGAGCGGGCGTCCGTATTCCGATGAGAACTTTTGCTGCCCGGTTTCACTATCTGTGATATGCGAATCCTCGGCCCGACGCTGGGTCTTCTTGCTTTGTTCGCCGTTGCGCCCTGGCCGATGGCCTTGGCAGCGGATGGCGTTTCGGTCGATTACATCGGAGGGACCGTTGCGTCCCTGGCAGTCAAATCGGAAGGTAGTCTGAAGACCAACAGCGATGAGTTTCTGGAGTTCCGGGGCAAGCAGTCCGATGTGCAGGTGAGCTACACCAAGATCAACCTGCTGGAATACGGGCAAAAGGTGGATCGCCGGTACGCGATGGCGTTCCTGGTCTCGCCCATTTTCATCCTCAGCAAAAGTAGACAGCACTTCCTGACGGTGGGCTATACGGATGAAGCCGGGCATCAACAAGCGATGATCTTTCGCGTTGGGAAGGGTAGTGTCCGGTCGGTCCTGGTAAGCCTGGAGGCAAAAACGGGACTGAAGATCCAGTTCCAGGACGGCGAGGCGCGCAAGGCAGGCAAAGGCTAGATGATGCGGCGCGGCATTCTCACTTTCCTCTGCATCGCAGGCGCGGCGCTGGCGCAAAAGCCCGAGCTCACCAGCTTTTCCTGGAGCACGCCTTTAGAAACGGGTCCGGAATTGCTGAACGTCAAGCGAGTGTTCGTGGAGCAACTCAATGGCGGCGACACTGCCTATCAAATCAGAGATCTGATTATCAGCGCGCTGCAGAACTCCAAGCTGTTCATCCTGACCGAGAACAAGGATCGCGCCGACACCATCATGCGCGGGTCCGCGGGTGATGCGGTGTTCGAAGATACATTCCAGACCAGCGACAGCATCAATGCCAGGGCGTTTGTCGGAAGGAGCACCGGGTCGAGCAAGAGCGGCGCGGGTATCAGCGCTCCCGCTGACATGTCGGTTGGACAGAGCGACGCTGCCCGGATCAATGAACGCAAGCATGAAGCTATTGCGACCGTGCGGTTGATCAACAAGGACGGCGATGTCATCTGGTCAACAACGCAGGAGAGCCTGGGAGCGAAGTTTCGCGGGGCCAGCGCGGATGTCGCCGAGAAAATCACGCGTCAGCTTGTGGCGGACGTCGATAAAGCGAAGAAGACCGCACCGCCTTCAAAGTAAGATCACGACTTGCTTGTGCGGCGAGGTTTCTCCGCGCACGATCTCGACGTTCCGTTTGCTCACGCCAAACTGCCGCGCCAGAAAATCGCATATTTCCGCGTTAGCTTTCCCTTTCTCCGGGGCAGCCGTGATCTTCAGCTTCAGCGTGCCATCTTCCAGAAAACCGGTGATCTCGTTTTTTGCGCTCTTCGGCGTTACCTTTAGCGACAGAGTTAATCGCTTATCGCGCCGCAGAACCGCTTGCGCTTCCACGAGATTCATTTAGGGGAGATGGCGGTCTCGCCCGTGGGAATATCGACGGGCGAATGCATGCTGAATATGGAAAGGCCGGGGACGGCCGCTGCATCCAGGAAGAAAGCTTTGCTGGCGGATTCCAAGTGGCAGTTGCCGGAGCGCGCGATCGGCTGCCCACCGGCTGGCGCGGCGACCAGGCATTCGAAGCCGATCTCCGCAATCTGATTTGCCTTCGTGCCCGGCGGAAGTTCTACAGTAGTCCGGACCCAGCCGTTCCGTGCAATAGCGTAGTCAAGCCGTCCCAGGCTGGAGCTTTTGAAACGGGTTTCGTTCTTCAGCCGGACATTCACCGCAACTGCTCCATTCGTATTGGTTGCCTTGTACTCGAAGTAGAGGTAGTTGAGCGGGTCGGAAATCTTCTCGCCGTCCACGACTCCGTAGGGCCGCAGCTTCCGCTCGCGGGAGAGTTCCTTCGCCATCACTTGATAGGTGATCGGATTCTCGTCCATCACCTGCTCGCGAGAGTGGTTGGTCAGATCGACTAGCATTGGGGCGATCTGGTATCGAACGGGCGAAGTCTCATCGCCAGCCACCATGTTGTTGTCGGTCACCGGAATCAGCAACGGATGCGCGCCGTCCCGCTTGCCTGTGAACTCAAGTTCCTGATGATTGCGGGCCTGCATAGTCGCTTTCGTAAGCGTGCCATTGCCGTCAAGAAACGCCTTATACAGATATTCAACATCGGTGGTACGGCCCCAGCGGGCCATCAGCGCACAAGTGGAAGTTCCGCCATCTTCGTTCGAGAAGATCATCGTGTACTGGAGTAGAGGGTGGCCGTCCTCTACCAGACGCTCACAGTAGAGGACCAACGGAATGTCAGTGAACTTGCCGATCGTGTTCTTGCGGGCGAACACGACGGGAGCGTTCGCCAACACCGCATAGAGCGGATCGCCCGCAAGGACCTCGCGGAACTTCGCGCCATAGGTTTCAAAGCCTGCGCCAGTGATCGTGATCTCATGATCTCCGGGAGATACCGCGCCAAGGAAGAGCTTGTAGTGAAATTTCACCGGCCCGGCGTAGAGCATCACGTTCTGTTGAGAGCCGCCATCCAGAGTGACTGCCGCGAGCGGCGCTTCCTTGCCTTCCATGCCCCAGTCGAACCCCGCTGCGCTCATCTCAAGATCCACTGTGACCTCGGAGGCCTGCGCTATGTGAAAGCTGTAGTGACCATTGGCGAACGCGATGGAAGCGGCGAAAAGGAGCAAACCGGGAAATCGGATCATCCGGAGAATGATATCCGAGCGATGACCAGTTGCGGAAGTGTCTTGTTCCAGCTATCGGGAATGCCCTCGAAAGGCAACCGGAAATCTCTTGCTTCACCGGGCTTCAAAGCCGACTTCACAATGGGAACGCGCTCACGGAGCACCACCAATCCGTTTACGTCGTAGAAGATGCAGTTTAACTCGACACGGGCCAGAACGCGGCCGCCGTTGTTCGCGATCTGGCCCGTGATCTCAATCACCGCGGCACCGGTGTAATTCGCGGTCGCCGTCATTTGCACGTTACTCAGCTTCAGATTGCGGACGTAGTCCTTTGCCTCCGCCGTCAACGCCGCCTCGGCGACTGGCTTCGAAGCTGCGCGGTCCAGATACCACCACGCACCGCCAATAATCGGAATCAACGCTGCCACAATGACCAGCGGGAGGATCAGATTCGATTTTTCCTCCGCCGCGCTAAAGGCCACTGATGGTCATCTCTCCTATCACCATTGTAGGAGCCGCGACCGACCCGCGAAACTCCAGATCGGACCCGACCTTCTCAATTCCCATCAACATTTCCTGCAGCGTACTGGCGATGGTGACTTCAGAAACAGCGTGCGTGATCTCGCCGTTCTCAATCCACACGCCTGCCGCTCCACACGAATAATCGCCGGTCACGATATTGACACCGTCGCCCATCAATTCGGTCACGTAAAAACCGTTCCTGATGGATTTGATAATCTCCGGAAGTGGGGTATCGCCCTTCTCAAGATAGAAGTTGCCATGTCCGACACCGGCGTTTCCGGTGAGCCCGCGCGCGGCGTTGCCAGTGGTTTTCATCCCAAGCTTCCGCGCGGTGTAAGTGTTCAGAAGGTAGTTCTTCAGCACTCCGCGTTCGATCACGACAGTCCGGCGGGAGGCAACGCCCTCGTCATCGAACGGACAACTGCCGAAGAGACCGGGAATGGTGCCGTCGTCCACAATGGTCAATTTCTCCGACGCAACCTTTTCACCGAGCTTGCCAGCTAGGAACGACTCGTTCCTATAAACGGCATCGCCCGTAATGGCTTGAAAGATGTGGCTGAGCAGAGACCGGGCCGTGCGGGTTTCAAACACAATCAGAGCCTTCTGCGTTGGCACTTTGCGCGATCCCAGCCGGCGGATCGCTCGCTCGGCGGCACGGCGGCCAATGGCTTCCGGCTTCTCCAGCCGTGCCGCCGTTCGCGCGGTTGAAAACCAGTAATCGCGCTCCATCGACTCCCCTTCCTTGGCAAGGGGAACAGCACTCATGGAACAACTGCTCGCGCGGTAACTGCCCACGAAGCCGCGCGAGTTTGCGAAGACATGACGGCCGAGGTGCGTGTCGAACGATCCGCCTTCGGAGTTGAAAATGCGTTTATCAAATGCGAGAGCGGCAGCTTCCGCCCTGGTTGCCTGATCGATCTTATAGGGAGTTTCCAACTTCGAGACGGTATCCGAGTAGAGTCCCAGATCCGTGGCTAACGATCCAAGCTCCGATGGATCGGGAAGCCCCGCGTTCGGATCTTCCGTCGTGATCTTGGCGAGTTCGAGCGCGGAGTTCACCATAAAGCGCAGACCCTCTTCGGTGAGATCGGAACTGTAAGCCGAACCCATGTGTTTGCCTACGAGCACGCGCACACCGACCCCGCGCGATCCGGCTTCAGTGAGCGTTTCCACGTTGCCCATGCGCACGTTGACGGAGAACTCTTCGCCTTCCGCCAGCGTACATTCCACATCCGTCGCGCCCTTCTCAAGGGAAAGTTTGACGACGTGACTCGCAACCTCTTCGAGATTGTTATCCTGGCTCAAGCCGTTCCTCCCACAGTCATACGATCGATTCTCACCGTCGGAATGCCAACGCCAACAGGAACGCTTTGGCCTTCCTTCCCGCAGATTCCGACTCCCTCATCCAGTTTCAGATCGTTACCCACCATACTGACGTTCTTCATCGATTCCGGGCCGTTGCCGATGAGGGTTGCGCCGCGCACCGGCTGCGTGATCTTACCATCTTCAATGAGATAACTTTCCGACGCGGAGAAGACGAAATTGCCGCTGGTGATATCCACTTGGCCGCCTCCGAAGTTGGCGCAGTAAAGACCTCTCGGCACCGACCGGATGATGTCCCCGGGATCGCTTTCCCCGGCCAGCATGAACGTGTTCGTCATGCGCGGCATTGGGATGTGCTGATAGCTCTCGCGTCGCCCGCTGCCGGTCGAAGTGCTCCGCAGCAGGCGGCTGGAGAGCTTATCCTGCAAGTAGCCGCGCAGAATGCCGTTCTCAATCAGGACGTTGCGTTGCGTGGTGGCGCCTTCATCGTCTACGTTAAGCGAACCACGGCGGCTGTGCATGGTCCCATCGTCGATCACCGTACACAGAGGACTCGCCACCTGCTGGCCGATGCGATCGCTAAAGGCAGAGGTCTTCTTGCGATTGAAGTCCGCCTCAAGGCCGTGTCCGACGGCTTCATGAAGCAGAATGCCGGGCCAGCCAGGGCCTAACACGACCGTCATCTCCCCTGCGGGCGCCTGCACGGCATCCAACTGGACGATGGCCTGGCGAACCGCTTCCTTAGCAAAGTGCTCCGGCGTCTTTTCATTCAGGAAGAAGTCGAGCGATACGCGGCCTCCCCCTCCGGAATAGCCGCGCTGCGGCGTGCCCTGCCCTTCCCGCGCAAGAGCGGAGACCCCCATGCGGGCCATAGGCTGGCGGTCATGACTCAACGCGCCGTCACTGGTGGCCACCAGAACATAGCGCAAATTGTCTACGTAACTCGCCTGCACCTGGAAGACCCGTGGGTCGGCGGCGCGGGCCGCTTTGTCGGCTCGCTTGACCAGATCCACCCGCTCGGCGAGGCTCGTCTCGGTCGGCGCGGTGATCACAGGATAGAGGTTGCGCTTGGCGACCTCTTCGAGCGCCGTTTTCTCAATGGTGGCCGGTCCTTTTGCGATATAGGCAGCCACGCGGGCAGCCTTCCGGATCTTTTCCGGATCCAGATTGTCGCTGTAGGCGTAGCCGGTCCGTTCGCCGGAGAGCACACGAATACCGACGCCCAGCGACACGCCCTGCGTGGCGCTCTTGATGATGGATTCGTCGATACTAATGCTCGTGGTGGAGACGTACTCAAAGTACAGATCCGCATATTCACCACCGCTCGAAAGCGCTTCGGAGAGATAGCTTTGCAGATCGTGTTCTGCGATTCCAAATTTCTGAGCGAAAAACGATTCCGATAAACCCATAGTTTCACCTTAGCATCTGGTTATTGCAGTATTTTCGGCAACACCGGCCTGTTCTGTTCGTAAAATCCCTTGACTTTGCGGGCCATGACGGGCCCCACCATTTTTGCGAGCTCTTGTTCAGAAGCTGCCCGCACACGCTCAGAGCTGCCGAACTCGCGCAGAAGTTTCTGCATGGTCCGCTCCCCGACGCCGGGAATTTGCTCCAGCTCCGACGTGAGACTTCTGGCGCTCCGGCGCGTTCGATGGAACGTCACTGCAAACCGGTGCGCTTCGTCCCGGACCGTCTGGATCAAGTGCAAAACCGGCGAAAACTTGTCCAGGACGATCGGCTCTTCCTCCTGTCCAAGTACATAGATCCACTCCTCCCGTTTGGCAATGGAGGCAAGCGGCTGGTTAATGACTCCAATTGCTTCCAGAGCGTCGGCAGCGGCATGGAGTTGCCCCAGGCCGCCATCCACCAGGATGAGGCCAGGAAATGGTTGCTGTTCCTCCAACAGCTTGGAATAACGGCGCGTCACCACTTCGGCCATCGATGCGAAATCGTCGTTGCCTTCCACCGTGCGGATGATGAACTTGCGGTAGTCGGCCTTCTTCATGGCGCCGTTTTCCCAGACGACCATGCTGGCTACTTTGTCGGTTCCCTGGATATGAGAGATGTCAAAGCATTCGATGCGTTTGGGAGCTTCAGGAAGCATTAAAGAATCCTGCAAGGCTTCCTGAATGGCGGCCGAAGATGGCTTTAGAACGCGAAAACGGGAATCGAAGCTGTGTTTGGCGTTGGTTTCCACCAGCGAGAGCATGGCCTTCTTATGACCGCGTTGTGGAGTGTGGATCTCGACTTTGTGGCCCCGCTTTTCGCCGAGGAGGTCTTCCAGCACTTCCAGATCTTCAAACTCTACTGGAACATGGATGATTGCGGGAATGTAGTCCTGATTGAGATACACCTGTTTCAAAAGAGCCGAGAAGAATTCAGGCGGATCGAAATCGAGTTGATCTTCCCAGAAGTGCTCGCGGCGGTCCACGATGCGGCCGTTGCGAAGATGGAAGATGTTCACCGCAATCAGCGGGGCTTCGGCGTAATAGGCAAAGATGTCGGTGTTGTCGCCCTCCGCTGCCGCCATTTTCTGCTTTTCTTCCATCTCTTCCACGGTAGAGACGAGATCGCGCAGGCTGCCGGCCTCTTCAAAACGCATGGCTTCCGAGGCTTCCTGCATGCGGCGGCGCAGGTTCGCGGTGAGGTCACGGTGCCGGCCTTCCAGAAATAGCTTTACGTTGCGAACTGCATCGGCATAAGCTTCGTCCGTAGTCAAGCCTTGCACACAGGGACCGAGACAACGCTGGATATGGAACTGAAGGCACGGATGGGTGTGAGTTCGCAAGAAATCGACCTTGCAGGAGGGAATCTTGAAGTGCCGGTGGATAAAGTGGACCAGACGGTGGGCCAGGTTGCCGGGGAAATACGGACCGAAGTAGGAAGAGCCGTCTTTCCGCAACCGGCGGGTGACGAATACACGCGGATACTTTTCATTGACCAGTTTGATATATGGATAGGTCTTGTCATCGCGCAGGAGCACGTTGTAGCGCGGCTTCCATTGTTTGATTAGGTTGTTCTCTAGTGCGAGCGCTTCCTTCTCATTATCGACTTCGATGAAATCGATGTCACGCGCTTCCGCTATCAGGGTGCCGGTTTTGCGCTCGGCAAGACGGTCCTCATTGAAGTAGCTGCGTACGCGGGCACGCAGGTTTTTGGCTTTGCCTACATAGATTACCGTGCCATAAGCGTCCTTGTAGAGGTACACCCCTGGCAGGAGAGGTAACTGCGCCACTTTTTCACGGAGGTCCATCGGAGGGCTATACTTTAAGTGTGACATGGCTTCGGCTTAGTGTGCTAGTTCTGGCCGCGCACGCCGCCGTTTTCGCGCAGGACAAGGCGGACCCGAAGTACCAGGAACCGCCGGAAGAAGACACGGGCACAGCGCCAAAAGAGTATACTTTTAATCCTTTACAAGCCTCCAAAGAAGTTAAGATCGGGAACTACTATTTCAAAAAGGGCAGCTACAAAGCGGCCGCCCACCGGTTTACAGAAGCGCTGAAATGGAACCCCAGCATGGCAGAAGCTGCGCTTCGGCTCGGCGAGGCCGAGGAAAAGTTGAAAGACAAGCGCGCAGCCCAAGAGGCTTTCAGGAAATACCTCGAATTGGAGCCGGACGGGAAAGAGGCTTCCGCGGTTAAGAAAAAGCTGAGCACGGTTTCAAAGTAATAGTAATCTCCTTTTTTCGTGCAATTTCGTCTGCTTCCGCATCGCGGCGGTAATCTGCTTCAGTCCCTTTTCCCAGCCTGGGAACAGGTCTACGTACTGAATTTGATCGGCAATGCACCTAGGCACATCGCACTTTTCCAGACGCACTGGAATGATGAAAATTTCATCCAGCGGAATCTGGACGGCGCAATCGAGAGCGTACCGAAGTTCACACTGAAACGTGCCTCGTTTGTAAGTCGCGCGGCCTGAGAAACAGGGGACAAAAAAATCGGAAGTTCCGATGGCCTGCTGAATGGAGCGCGACCAGTTCTGGCCCGGCAGCAGCTCATGCTTGTCCAGCCATGGGTTGAAACCGGCAATTTGCAAAGCATCGGCAAATCTGCGGACCGCGGGCAGGTCCTCTTCCACATAAGCGAGAAACACTCTGGGCCGGGTATCCGCGACAAAATCGAACTCACCATGGGCCAGTGGACGAAGAATACCGAGTCCATCGATCTCAACGGTCCGGCCGGTTTCGAGGCAATGATTTAACACTCTGCCCACGTCACGCCGCGCGGATGGAACTCGTTTACTTGCCACGAGACCTCTCAAAGCGGATCATAGAGTCCTTTCCAACTGTGAACTTTCCCAAGCCCGGCACCGAGGCTGGCTTGCCGTTTCGCAAATTCCTCAAAATATCGTGTATCACACGATCCAGGTCGTCCGCGGCAGCGCCCGTCGACACATTTGTTTGTTTTGCCAGCATCTCGGCCAGCGCAAGCTTCTTCATGTCGGTTTAATAATATTTGCGGCTTGAGAGGAGTGCGGCGCAGCCAAGCCGGGTGAAATTGCTCTTAGAGACCGGTTAGGTGCTTTATTTTGTGTGGCTTACCGTCTTTGGAAGGTCGGAAGAAATTCTTGAAAACAGTTGTGACCGCGGATTTCAATGAAGGGATTTTAACTCTTCCTTAAGGGGCAGTTCATCTCCGCTTGTAATTATGAACTCGAGACGTAAACGTCCTCACATCAAAAGGAGAACTAAACCAAATGAAAAAGATCATGAGCCTCATGCTGGGCCTGGCACTCGTAGTCGGCACCACCGTTGCTTTCGCGGACGACAAGCCCGCCGACGGCACCGCAAAGCCAGCCGGAAAGAAGAAGGGTGGCAAGAAAAAGGGCGAGAAGAAGCCGATGGATGCCCCGAAGGCATAGTTTTTCTATTAACTGAAGTTTTCGCCGCGCATGGCAGCTTGACCAGCAGTTATGCGCGGCGATTCTTTTTGGAGAGGAGCAACCGGTTAATTCGAGTGTAATTTCCTGCGCCCCACAAGAAGGGCGCCAAGCAGACCCAGTCCCGTCAGCGCAAATGTGGCGGGTTCTGGAGTGCCGGTCGTTGGTCCGCCTTGAGTGATTTCGCCGAACACGGCGAGGCCGGCAACTTCAGAGGCACCGTCTTTACTCGCCTTGAAGTTGGTTATGATCGAACCCGTCGCGATGTCGACGCGATAAACATTCGTGGACCCGCCAATATCGCCCGTCCAAAATGATTTGCCATCCGGATCGAGATTTAAGGCGAACAACTCGCTCGAACCGGTGAATCCGGTGTAAGTCTTGGTAATAGCCCCGGTGGAGTCCAGACGAAGAACGTTGCTGGTGTGAGCCACAAGCGCGCCGCCATCGGATAGAAGGCGCAAGGCAAACGAAGTCCCGCCAGGAGTTGCGAAATTCGAGAGAACCGTATTCGTGCTCGTGTCTGCGCGATGCACGATTCCGGATTCCGATGTGTAGTAGACAGTTTTCTGATCGGCGGCGAGATCGATCCAGTCCGTGCCGCGCTCGATCGGAACGGTCGTCGAGTTCAGGAGTGTACCGGCGGAATTGAACTTTTTGATCAGGTTCGTGCCGGCGTCGCCCACGAACGCGTTACCGGACAAGTCAAACAGAATCGATTCGGGTGTGACAAAGCCCGATCCAAACGTCCCGATCTTGACGCCGTTATTGTCGTACTTAACAATCTGGCCGACACTGAAGTTGGTCGAGTAAAGCGCTCCACTGGTGTCGAACGCCATGCCTGTTGTTTCAGAAGAAGTGTTGCCGGAGCTTAGTTTTTGAACCAGCGTGCCCGTTGGGGTGTACTCGAAAACTTGGCCTCCCCCAGCGCCGACGAATACGTCGCCCATGACAAATGGCAGGCCGAAACAGGGAGTTGCGGACGTGCAGAGCCCGGCAAGTACAGCAATCTGCATATAGTTGCGAGAAATCCGAAGCATTTTTCCTCCTAGGTGTATGTTGTGCAGATGAACGCCTGCCAACGCATCGTAAGTAGCTTCTGCTATTTACTTGGATTGACATTACCATATACACCCCTCCCTTTACTAGGGTGTTCTTCTGCTTTCCCTTAGAAAAGCTGCTTAGTCGGAATCAGTACTTTAGTACCCCCTATCTTTCTTCTGATGACTGATACGAAACGCAGCCAATCTCAAAATCGGACACCTATGGCTAGTTCGATAACCATTGGGAAGATGGAGGGGGGCGCATGGCAACCCCGGACAAAAAGTTTTGCAGAGACGAAAAAGCCACTACGCTAGCTGCGCGCTATGTTCCCCAATAACCGGGAAGCCCCTTCTTGGTGTCTCGCAGGATTTCAAGGATCGCTTTGCGATCACCGGTGGTAAGACGCGCGTACGCCGCGCTCTTATCCTGGCCGCTTAGAACTTCCCAGAGCCTTCGATAAATTCGATCCCGTGCGCGATCGGGGAGATTGTCAAACGCTTCGGAGTAGATTAAATAGCTGCACGGGTAGCGGAACATCCTGCGCTTCATATCGAAATCGCGAAGAGAACGGCCCTGCTTGTCTTTCGGGCCTTGCTGCGCGAATGCTTCGGCAAAGCCGGAGGTGCCGGCGATGGGCGCATCCAGCAGCGCCTCATCCGTGAACAGCATATAGCCCAGCAGGTATTCGGCAGGTCCGTTAATCCTCCTCAGGGTGGATTCGCTAAGTTCGGTATCGGGCTTCCCGAGCATTTGATTCATGGCCGCCTGCGAATGCAGCGGCATCCTGGTTTCAAAGCCCACGCGAGTGATCAGGTTCTGCATGCGGGACTGGTGCTCCAATACCATGAGCGCGACGATATCGCTGTGAGGACTCAAGTACGCGCCGGTGTCGAACCGCCATTTGAGATCCGTGATGTTCGCGCCTGCCGCGGTGTCCAGGGTGACCGGTTCACGGGAGTTAGGGGCGATGTCCCTCGTCACCACCGTGTTCCCCATGTGTACTTGCGAGCCGTGCGTGCCCGTTACGTACCAGCCGCCCCAGCGCTGTTTCAGCGGACTGCGATGATCGGTGCTGAAGGTGCCGGCCTGAAACAATGGAAGCCCAGTGGGGTCCGGATACACGGATCGCACAATGTTTCCGGGGACGCCGAGACTCGCTGGGGATGCGTGGCACTGCAGGCATTCTTCGCGCCGCCGCAACTGAGGCAGGCGAGCCCGTTCCTGATCCAGCGTGTAATAAATCATGCCTTGCTTTGGATCGAGCGTGGCTACTTCAAGGACGTCGCCGCCCTTTACATACCCGACCGCCGTAGTGTCATTGAAATAGAGCGCCCGCGGAGTATGAGGAGAAATTCGGGGGGCCTGGAAACTGGTTTTCGAGAACACAAGGACCTGCGAGGTTACCGGCACCTTCAAGGCGCGGAGCAGGCTTGGCAGATAGCCGAGTTCGTCGTTGAAGGTCAGCGGCGAGCGGCCGTCCGCGATTGTTTTTTGGAGTTCCGTAACCGCATCGTGCAACGGCCTGGATGCGTATTGGATCGCTTCGTCGTCGAGCGGCAGAACGTAGGAACCCTCCAGATCGGCCAAAGCGCGTACGGCGAGCAAGACCGGGATCACACAAGCCACAGCCCACAATTTACGCAAGGGCCCCCCTGGAGATTTCGCAAAGCGGCTTGCTGTGCGATGGCGTGCTCAGCAATTCGGCAATCGTGGTCTGGTCAAATGCCTTCTCAACCATCTGGGTGGCCTCATCCAGGCGCTTGTGCAGTGGACATAAAAACGTGCCGTGAGATTTCAGTCCCAATGGACATTCCCGAATGCGCCGGAGCGGGTCCACGGCATTGACCACTTGCAAAACCGTGATCCGGTCCGCGGGGTTGGTGAGAACAAAACCGCCGTGCTTGCCGCGCTGCGCCTGCACCAAACCGCTGCGGCCGAGGGACTGCAGCACCTTGGACAGATAGCCTGCCGGGACGTGTGTTGCCTTAGCGATTTGCGGTGTAGTTTGGGGCTGATCGAAGTTGCAGGCCAGCCAGACGATCGCGCGGAGAGCGTATTCGGTTGTTTGTGAGAGCAAGAATGATCCTGGATATCTGGATATCTATGTCTAGGATACTCGGCGTGGAAGGGTGGGGTCAAGCTAGGGGCTTTTGGGCAATTGGTAAACACTACGGCGTTTCTGCGGACTAGAACATCAGAACAAAACGTCATCAACTTCCGGATTACCCGTGACCCGGGAGCGACCGGACGTCACTTGTACGACATGCCGACTATGCGTCCGGGTGAAATCGAGGCCTAGTTTCCGGTAACGGGACTTCACAAGCGGTTGACCCGATGCTTGAGCAGTAGCGAGTTGCAAAAATTGGAAGGGCAGTCGGGTTCGCAGCCGCAAACGGTAGAAGAACCGCGTTTCGGTCACCGAAAACTATCGACGAGCATCAGATTGCTTCCGGCGTTGTCAACTACCGAATACAACAATGACTTCTCGT
Organism: Bryobacterales bacterium; assembly: GCA_038200305.1. Taxonomy (GTDB): domain Bacteria; phylum Acidobacteriota; class Terriglobia; order Bryobacterales; family Bryobacteraceae; genus JANXXV01. The sequence continues at coordinate 458 of JBBPYD010000186.1, read as the reverse complement.
CCGGTGACAATGCCATTCCCCACCAGAAAGGCTTCCCAACTCTGACTATCGTAGACCGCTTACCAGTCGCGTACTCGAAGAAATCGAGAGATGTCTGATTTCGTGCGCCAGCTACGGCTAGGAAGTAAATGCCACGGTTTGCGACCACGAAATTGAGTGCATAGCTCAGACCATCGACGACAGGCTGCTCTTCACCACCGCTGACAGGCACTCGCCAGATTGCACTGGGAGACGTTTCGTATTTGGCGTAGTAGAGATACCGTCCGTCCGGAGACTCGGTTGCCGTTTGACCGCCCTGTTTCGTGACCTGCACCGGTTCTCCTCCTGTGGCTGGCATCCGCCAGATTTCGAATCGACCCGTCCTGTTGGAACCAAAGTAAATCGTCCGTCCGTCACGCGACCAGTTGGCCTCAAGCTCTTCATCTGGATGATTCGTGAGGCGGCGCACCTCGCCGATT